>NZ_JBKVQF010000031.1:0-35104 GCF_046969025.1 Waltera sp.
CTTATTTCATATCGCGGCGTTCGCCGCATCTCGGCATAAGTAAAGACAGCGAATCGTGCGCAAGCGCCCATCGCTGTCTTCACTATGCCTATGCGCGGCTCATTGCTCGCGTAACTTTCCATTTACTTTATTTCCTCCGCAACCAATTCCGCCCACGCCACAGCAAATCCGGCTCTGTGGGCGACCCGTTGGGAGGCAATATGTGACATGCTTGTGCCGTAATAGGGAACGGCACCTTGAGCGATGATATCCTGCGCCAGAAGTCTTACCAGAGTAGAACCCACATGCATTCCGACAGCATGGGAATCAACATTGATACCAATCTGCCAGAACAGAGGACTGTCGGCACTGGCACCGGCCATGCCAAGGATCTGTCCGTCTTTTGCTGCGGCAATACCCAGAACATCCGGGGCATAGGGATCGAAGGCAAATGCCTCATCAAAGCGGTTGTCTTCCCGGAACTGCAGAATGGCATTTTGGTCATACCGAATCAAATCGAAGGCGAGAGCATCAGACGCATCTGGCAAAGAAATGCCAGAGGAAGGCATGACATCGGCTTCCGGCAGAAAAAAAGGATGCGCCTGCGCAACACGGAGGTGGAACGGCAACAGCAGTTCTTCTATTTCCCGAAGTCTTTTCGCATCGAAGAACCATTCACCGGTTACATCGGCATAACGCTTTCTACATTCTGCAACAATTTCTTCGGAACCGGTAAATAATAATTTCCCATTGACGACAGCAATTTTCAAGCCACGGATCAAAGCCTCCTGAAAGCGGCGGCGTCCTTCCTGTGGAGCATAAATTGAAAAATGGTTCTCCGAATCAGCAACATCTGCGGGACTACAGCAGTAATCCAGTGCCAGTTGACGAGACAATTCTTCTCCATACATAAATGTCGGAACTCCTTTCACAATGGACCGCATCGGACGGTTTGAATGCTCGAAAAAGCATTTCACGCAAAGGTTCAGAATGTCTGTGGCTCCCAACCCTTCATCACCCGTTCCACGGTATACTCCGCAGCTTCCGCATCCGTCAGTTGGTGGGAGAAGTCGGCGCGGGTGGCAGGGGAGGCACCGGGGCCGTAGGAGTTGTATTCTCCGTAGTAGAAGTGGTCGTGGGGCTTTTTCCAGTCCTGCCAGCCGGCGGGGTGGATATGTGCACCCAGTTCACAGTGCAGGAACACTGTCTTTGCCCATTCTCTCCAGGGACGTCCCAGATAGATGGAATTGGGCGGGCAGTCGCTCTCTAATTTGCATTCATGGAACACGTAGCCGTAGGGCTCTTCCTGCGGGGTGGAGGCAGCAGTCACATAGCCGTAGATTACTTCAGACTCCGGACTTTCCGGTGGAATCCGGTCTCCGGGCAGCTTGGAGAAGATCGTGCAATGCTCAAACCAGGCAATTCCACTGCCGAAGATGAAATCCACATCACCCTGGATAAAGCAATTTTCATAATAATGGCGTCCTATGGTCCGGGGCTTGAATTCTCCGGGACCCTTGAATCCGCCGGGCTGAGCCTCTTTTAATGGCAGGGGGGCATCGAAGATCGTATCCTGACTGCCTAAGAACCGGCAGTTATAAAAGGCATTGCGGTCACCGTCCACATAGACGGCCAGTGCCTGCCCTACGGTGTGGCCGTAGCCGGAATCGTTCTGGAAAGTCAGGTTTCTGGCGGTAAAGTCATGAGTGTCGATCCGGACGGAAGCAGTACGGAAGGTACCTCGCTTATCCCCCTCCGGCATGAGATCGAAGGCAGCATCTCCATAGACAAGGATCGTCTCGTCACCGCCGGTACCCTCAAAAGTAATATTCGGACGGGTGATTACCAGCTTTTCCCGATAAATTCCTTTACCGATATGCAGGATCACCGGCGGCAGCTCTGAAACGGGAGCCGGGAACTGCTTTCCGGATTCTGAGGCAGGAACATCCGGCAGGGAAGCCAATGCTTCTCCGATGGTGGCAAAAGAAGTGCCCGGAATTGTATTTCCGGACATATTTACATACAAATGAATTGTGTCTGACATAAATAGAATACCTATACCTTTCCGTACCTCCGCATTTTCAAGCCCATTTCTCCGCTTTGCTTCGGTCCGTGCTAAACATGTGCCACTGGCACATAATATATGCTTTAGTGCTTTGTATTATAGTACAATGTGAGGTACAAAATTGTGCGTAAAAAATAATTTTCAAATGATAACTTACAACAGCTTTTCAATTTTCAGATCCGGCTGGTCTGCCAGATTGATATATTCCTCGCCGTACTGTACTACAGGGCGGGACAATTTTTCCTTATTGATGTAAATGATTGTGACTTTTCGTCCATCGTTCAACAGACAACGGTTTTGCAGGCAGGAATTTACCACGTTTTCCAGGAAAGGAAGCAGAATGGAAACATCGTATTTCTGGAAGCCTTCCGTTTCGAACATTTCAATCACACAGAACGGACACAAAGGTCCTCTGTAACAGCGGGCTGCCGTCATGGCATCGTAGACATCCGCAATGGCTACCATCCGTGCATAAGGATCGATCTGGTTCCCTTTTAATTTCGCGGGGTAACCGCTGCCGTCACTACGTTCGTGGTGCATCAGAGCTGCATTTTTCACATGCACGTCCACATCCTGAGACTGCAGTAATTCATATCCCAGAGCAGGATGTTTTTTTACCGTGGCAAACTCTTCCTCGGACAGTCTGCCGGGCTTGGCGATGATGGAATAGGGAATCAGCATTTTGCCGATGTCATGGAACAGACCGCAGGCAGTAGCCAGTTCCACGTCTTCTTTCGGAAGCTTCAGCCATCCCGCCAGAATATTACAGATCAGTGCCACATTCAGACTGTGGGTATAGGTGGAATCATCGTATTCCCGCATATTTTGAAGCATATCCAGAATACTGATGCTGCCGGAATGATTCGAAACAATGGAAAGTGTGTTTTTCAGCAGAGTTTTCACATCCAGGGCTGTATTCTTCTGAACGACCAGATTCATATTTTCCCGGAAAAGTTCGACTTCATTCTCAAAATCTTCTTTAAACAGATGAAATTCCGGAGAACTTTTGATCCGTTCATAGTGGGAGGATTCCGTTTCAGAAAGATCCGATGCCGGGAGTACATCTTCGGCGAAGATTGTGAGAATACCGTACAGATCCAGCTTCGTGATGAGCTTGTCCGTGAGAACCGTGCCCTTCGGAATCAGAAGTTCATGATCCAGATTGTAGACATCTTCTGCAACAATCATTCCGGGAATCAATTGTGTGATGGATAATCTCTTCATAGACCGTAATCCTTGTGCCTTTCGGTAACCTGAAAATCATCAGGTGCTTTCGTAAATCTTACTTATTTCAATTATAATAATTTTTCCCCGGACTGTCAATTTTCCGGGACAGAATAGATGAAGAGAGCTGTTCATAAAATTTTTACAGTCTTTTCACGGCTCTGCAGGCACAGAAAGGTTGAAACATAGAGGAAAATCTGCTACAATAACCTTTGAATTATGCGAAGACCCATGGACATTTTATTGTCAAAAGGGTGCGGAAACGAGGAAAAAATGAGCGTTATTGAGAAGATATTTGGCACGCACAGTTCCAGAGAACTGAAGCGTATTGAACCTCTGGTAGACAAGATCGAGGCACTCCGCCCTGCGATGCAGGCACTTTCCGATGAGGAGCTGCGGGGGAAGACCGAAGAGTACAAGAAGCGTCTGACCGAGGGAGAGACTCTGGACGATCTGCTTCCGGAGGCTTATGCAACCGTGAGAGAGGCTGCAAAGCGTGTTCTGAACATGGAACACTACAGAGTACAGCTGATCGGTGGCATCATCCTGCATCAGGGACGTATCGCAGAGATGCGTACCGGTGAAGGTAAGACTTTGGTGTCTACCCTTCCCGCTTATCTGAATGCTTTGGAAGGCAAGGGTGTCCATGTTGTTACCGTCAATGACTATCTGGCGAAGCGTGATGCGGAGTGGATGGGTCAGGTACATGAGTTCCTGGGACTGAAGGTCGGCGTGGTACTGAACAGCATGACCTCCGAGGAGAGACAGGAAGCTTACAAGTGTGATATCACTTATGTTACCAACAACGAACTGGGATTTGATTATCTGCGTGATAATATGGTTATTTACAAGGAACAGCTGGTTCTGCGTGGATTGCATTATGCCATCATCGATGAGGTGGACTCTGTACTGATCGATGAAGCGAGAACTCCTCTGATCATTTCCGGACAGAGCGGCAAGTCTACCGCTTTATATGAAATGTGTGATCTGCTGGCACGTCAGATGAAGCGCGGTGATGATGTACAGGAACTGACCAAGATGGACGCCATTATGGGTGTGGTACAGGAAGAGACCGGAGACTTCGTAGTCAACGAGAAGGATAAGATCATTAACCTGACCGCAGCAGGTATGGAGAAGGTTGAGAGATTCTTCCACATTGATAACTTCGCTGATCCCGAGAACCTGGAGATCCAGCACAACATCATTCTGGCATTACGTGCCCATAATCTGATGTTCCGTGATAAGGATTATGTGGTAAAGGATGACCAGGTACTGATCGTCGATGAATTTACCGGACGTATCATGCCGGGACGCCGTTACTCCGACGGTCTGCATCAGGCAATCGAAGCAAAAGAGCATGTAAAGGTGAAGAGAGAAAGTAAGACGCTGGCATCCATTACCTTCCAGAATTTCTTTAACTTATTCGAGAAAAAGTGTGGTATGACCGGTACGGCTCTCACTGAGGAGACCGAGTTCCGTGAGATCTACGGCATGGATGTTGTTGTGATCCCTACGAACCGTCCCGTTATCCGTAAGGATCTGCAGGATGCTGTATACAAGACGAAGAGAGAGAAGCTGAACGCTATCGTGAATGCGGTAGAGGAAGCACACGCCACAGGACAGCCTGTACTGGTAGGTACGATCACTATCGAAGCCAGTGAGGAACTGAGCAGAATGCTGACCAAGTGCGGCATCCAGCACAAGGTATTGAATGCAAAATTCCATGAACTGGAAGCAGAGATCGTAGCCGATGCCGGTGTACACGGTGCGGTAACCATCGCTACCAACATGGCAGGCCGTGGTACGGATATCAAGCTGGATGATGAAGCGAGAGCCGCCGGCGGACTGAAGATCATCGGTACCGAGCGTCATGAGTCCAGACGTATTGATAATCAGCTGCGTGGTCGTTCCGGACGTCAGGGAGATCCCGGTGAGTCCAAGTTCTACATCTCTCTGGAGGACGATCTGATGAGACTGTTCGGTTCCGAGCGCCTGATCAGCATGTTCAATACCTTAGGCATCCCTGAGGGACAGGAGATCGAACACAAAGCATTGACCAATGCCATCGAATCTGCACAGAAGAAGATCGAGAGCAACAACTACGGTATCCGTAAGAATCTGTTAGAGTATGACCGCGTCATGAGTGAACAGAGAGAGATTATCTACGAGGAGCGTCTGCGGGTACTGAACGGCGAGAGCATGCGTGATGTGATCTACAAGATGATCACCGATATTACCGAGAACTGTGTAGATATCTGCATCAATGACGACGCAGATATCTCCGACTGGGATTTCAATGAGTTAAATACCCTGCTCATTCCTACGATCCCGTTACAGCCTCTGACACCGGAGCGTGTGAAGAAGCCCAAGAAGAACAGCTTAAAGCAGCAGTTAAAGGAAGAAGCTGTGAAGCTGTACGAAGCAAAAGAAGCCGAGTTCCCCGAACCGGAAGCCATCCGTGAGCTGGAGCGTGTGGTTCTGCTGAAGGTTATTGACCGTAAGTGGATGGATCACATCGACGACATGGAGCAGCTGCGTCAGGGCGTGGGCTTACAGGCATATGGTCAGAGAGATCCTCTGGTAGAGTACAAGATGAGCGGTTACGAGATGTTCGATGAGATGACTCAGAACATCCGGGAAGAGACTGTGAGACTTCTGTTCCATATCAAGATCGAACAGAAGGTAGAGCGTGAGCAGCAGGCGAAGATCACCGGAACGAACAAGGATGATTCCTTGCCGAAGGGACCTGTAAAGCGTGAAAATGCAAAGGTATATCCCAATGATCCCTGTCCTTGCGGCAGCGGCAAAAAATACAAGAACTGCTGCGGACGGAAAGCCTGATGCTTTCTGACAACAGTCGGAAGATAGTGCGGCAGCACGGAACAATCCTACCCAAGGTCTTTCACCCACCTATGAGCAAGCTCATGTGGGCTTAGACCTTTTGATCCTGGCATCATTAAAATAATAGAATAAGAAAGTGGGTGACGTTAAGTGGTTGAATTAGATCAGATGAAGACAGAAATCCTGTCCTACGAAACACCTTTAGCGGAAGTGAGGGATTCACTTTGACCTTGCTAACAAGGCAAAGCGGATCGAAGAAATGGAACGTGAGATGGAGGCTCCCGGATTCTGGGATGACCCGGAGCGTTCCAATCAGAAAATGAAAGAACTGAAGAACCTGAAGGATACTGTGGGAGAGTGCGACAAGCTTTCGACACAGTTCGATGACATCCTGACCTTGATCGATATGGGATATGAGGAAAACGATGCGTCTCTGATCCCTGAGATCCGTGAGGAGCTGGATGAATTCATCAGGGAATTCGACGAACTCAGGATCGGTACATTATTATCCGGAGAATATGACAAAAACAATGCGATCTTAAAGCTCAATGCCGGTGCCGGAGGTACCGAGAGCTGTGACTGGTGCGGCATGCTGTATCGTATGTATACCCGCTGGGCGGAGCGCAAGGGCTTTGCCATCGAAGTACTGGACTATCTGGATGGTGACGAAGCAGGTATCAAGTCAGTGACTTTTCAGGTCAACGGCCTGAATGCCTACGGCTACCTGAAATCCGAGAAGGGAGTACACCGTCTGGTGCGTATTTCCCCTTTCAATGCTCAGGGAAAACGTCAGACTTCCTTTGTATCGCTGGATGTTATGCCGGATATCGAGGGCGATCTGGATGTGGATATTGATGAGAAGGATCTGCGCATCGACACCTACCGAAGCAGCGGTGCCGGTGGCCAGCATATCAACAAGACCTCCTCTGCCATTCGTATCACCCATATTCCTACGGGAACCGTGGTACAATGTCAGAATGAGCGAAGCCAGTTCCAGAACAAGGATAAGGCAATGCAGATGCTGAAAGCCAAGCTGTATCTGTTAAAGCAGGAAGCAAATGCCGAGAAGCTGTCTGATATCCGCGGTGAGGTCAAGGAGATTGGCTGGGGTAACCAGATCCGCTCCTATGTATTACAGCCTTACACACTGGTCAAGGATCATCGTACCGATGTGGAGACCGGTAATGTGGACGCAGTACTGGACGGCGGACTGGATATCTTCATCAATGGCTATCTGAAATGGATCAGCGTGCAGGGAGATAAGAAGAACACAGAGAATTAACAAATTCAAGTTTGTAAATGACACATTCCAGAAGGAGTGAAAGCTTTCTGGAATGTGATTTTTTATAAGGGAGAAAATTACATATGAGAAACGAAAACAAAGAGACAAACCAGGGCAAAAAAGCGATAGGAGAGTCCATGGGCAGCAGAATTGTGCTTGCCCTGATCGTTGTGGCTGTGATAGTTACGGCGGCAAAAGTGATCCCTTTGGTCCGGAATCGGGTACAGACTTCCCAATATCCGGTGATCGAGCTGGCAGATCTGCAGGGAATGGAACTGGAGAGCTTAAGTGATGGAAAGTTCAGTTTCAGCTATCCGGCAGAAGACTGGGAAGTGTGGGAGCAGGTGACGACGGATTATCACCCGCTTACGATCTTCTATAAAGGGACAGCGGATGACGGCTCCACAAGTATCTCGGTGGCGGAGAATGACACCGTGGTCACACAGTTGAAACCGGAACTTCTGCAGGTAATGTTGGATGGCTTAAAAGAACAGGCTCCTTATATGGTGATAAAGGAAAGTGAAATGCGCAGTATGGAAGGTACACCGGTGTTCTATCTGGAGGACAATATGTCACTGACCCAGGAAGGACTGGATATGATGGTAGATACCGGCGCGTGGACAGAGGAAACGATAGAAGCCATGGGCGGCCGTGAGGCACTTTTAAGTAACAATATTGCTTCGGACCAGATTCAGATCTATCAGTTGAAAAATGGAAAAATTTATGTGTATACCGGAAATTATACGGATGATGCGCAGAAAGATATGGTACTGGACACCATCACGGTGATAGCACAGACAATAAAGAGCACAGGCAATTAATGCCTGTGCTCGCAGACTGTAGACAAAGCTCCTTCCTGTGAGGGAGCTTTTCTTGTGTCATGACTGCAAAAATTATGTACTTACAAGCATATAAGAAGTAGTGAAAATGCCGTATTTACGGGACTTTTCACTACTTTTTTGGTATAATGAAAGTATCAAAATAAAGGCGGTGTTTCCTATGATGACACAGAATGCAGATAAGAAAAGAGAGCAGATTCAGATGTTCTGCATGGATGACCTTGTTCCGCAGGATCATCTGCTGCGCCTGATTGACCAGGCAATCGACTGGAGTTTTATCTATGATCTTGTGATCGATAAATACAGTGCAGACAATGGCCGCCCCAGCATGGATCCGGTCATGCTCATTAAAATTCCATTCATCCAGTATCTGTACGGCATCCGAAGTATGCGCCAGACAGTAAAAGAAATCGAAGTCAATGTCGCATACCGATGGTTCCTCGGTCTGGAAATGATGGACAAGGTTCCCCATTTCTCTACGTTTGGAAAGAATTATACCAGACGCTTTAAGGATACTGATCTTTTTGAACAGATCTTTTCCCGTATCCTGCAGGAATGCTATAAATACAGACTGATTGATCCTTCCGAGGTCTTCGTGGATGCCACCCATGTAAAAGCACGGGCAAACAGCAAAAAGATGCGGAAACGGATTGCAGATGAGGAAGCACTGTTCTTCGAAGAGCAGTTAAAGAAGGAAATCAACGAAGACCGGGAAGCGCATGGGAAAAAGCCTCTGAAAGAAAAGAAGGAAGATCCCAAAGATCCCCCCTCCTGTGGTGGCAGCTCTGATGGAAAAGAAGAAAAAACGGTCAAGGAAAGTACAACGGATCCGGAAAGCGGATGGTTCCGAAAGGGTGAACATAAAAATGTTTTTGCGTATTCCGTGCAGACAGCCTGTGACAAAAACGGATGGATTCTGGGTTATAGTGTAAATCCCGGCAACCAGCATGACAGCCGGACATTTAAATCCCTGTATGATAAGATAAAAGACATTGGCATTCAGACACTGGTAGCCGATGCAGGATACAAAACACCAGCGATAGCAAAGTTACTTCTGGATGATGGTATCACACCGCTTCTACCGTATAAACGCCCCATGACCAAAGATGGTTTTTTCAAAAAAGCCGAGTATGTGTATGATGAATATTTTGACTGCTATGTATGCCCGAATGATCAGGTGCTGGCTTATCATACGACGAACCGTTCCGGATACCGGGAATACAAGAGCTGCGGAATCGTCTGTGAAGGATGTCCATATCTGAAGCAGTGCACAGAAAGCAGGGATCATGTGAAGGTAGTGACCCGGCATATCTGGGAGCCGTACATGGAAAAGTGTGAGGATATCCGGCATACGATTGGGATGAAGGAAGTGTATGCGCAACGGAAAGAGACCGTAGAGCGCCTCTTCGGAACAGCAAAAGAAAACCACGGATTCCGCTATACACAGATGATAGGAAAAGCCCGGATGGAAATGAAAGTCGGGCTTACGTTTGCCTGCATGAATCTGAAAAAACTGGCAAAGATGATAGCCAGGAAGGGAAAAAGGGGAGCCCAAAAGTGTTTATTATTGATCAAGTACACACTTTTTGAACCGAAAACAAGAAAAACGCTTCTGGAGTGCTGACCAAAAGCGTTTTGTCTACAGTCTGAGAGCACAGGCAATTAATGCCTGTGCTCGTTCTGCATCAGATCCAGAAAATATAAGGTCTGGGTCATGTTCATATATGGCACCAGCCACAGAGTTCCGATACCGAAGCTCAGCAAACACAGAAATCCCAGCGGCAGGAAACTCATTTGTAAGCAGAACAGCTCCCATTTATGTCCTTTCATAATACGGAAGCTTAATTTCATCAGCTCCATAGCGCTATACTGGGGAAAATCCAACAGTAAATAGTAAGCCTGGGATAAACCAAGGGATAACGGAATATAGATACACATACCGATGACCATAAGCACAATGCACAGGATTGCCATGGTTATGGCGTCAAAGCCCTTCCCTGACCGCAGGAGAAAATAGCAGATATCAAGCGGAAGTGTACATGCCGTATTCAGCAGGATCAGTACTGCGGAGATCCCGAGCGATTTTTTGAATAAGTATTTGAAGCCGTAGAACAGATTGGCAGTTACAGCAGGTCTGCTGCAGGCAGTATTCAGATAAAATAATGTGATGCCGGTCTGAAATACTCCGGTGAAAATCGACAATAAAGTCGTACAGGCTGTCAAAAGCAGATATTCCGCCAGAGATGTCTCTGCGCTTCCCCCCATAAGTGTCCGTACGGTAAGGATCATAGTGAAGGTCATGCTGACGGCAAAGGTGAGGGAAAATACGATCAGACTCCGGCAGATGGACAGCAGGATGGCATTGCCGTAATGCCCTGCCATCTGATCTCTGGCTTTTTCTTTGAGTTGGGCTCTGGATGCATATTGTATCATAGAAATCCTCTTTTCTTTTTATTATTGCGTTCTATTGGTTATTCCGGCTGCTCCGGGTTTTGATTTCGTAACTGCAGAATGCATCGGAAAACATAGGCATGTCTTACAGGTAAGATTGCCAGAATTCTTCCATATCGACACCGTACATCTGCTGGTACATCTGATCCAGCATATTCATATAAGAAGGATCTGTGAATACCGTGACAATGCTGCTGACCGTTATGAAGATACCGAGTGCCAGTCCCACACAGGACAGCCAGATCCCGGCAACACACATATTGTTCATGCGTTGCCCTCTTTTCCGGGTGAGCAATGCAAAGAGAATGCCCAGAGCACCGGCGGGAATGGACAGCAGTCCCGTGCAGCATAATACCAGGGAACAGATGCCGCAGACCATAGAAGCGATCGACAAACCCCTGTATTTTGGATCGATCTGTGGTATATTTTGATTCATTTCGTTATTCTGATTCTGATTATAATCCATAGAAAGCCTCATTTCCGGGCGACATATGGTGAATTTGTCTGCCGCGCTTATATTAAGTACTGTACCATCTTTTTCTGTAATAAGCAAATGAAATAAGAATGAAAAGATTGAGAAAACTTCCGATTTCCAGTATAATATACCCATGCGCAAAACAAAATGGCAACAGGCCATCAGGAGGAACTATGGATATTATACAGAAAATCAAAGAAGAACTTCAGGTAGAAAAATGGCAGGTGGAAGCTGCGGTGAAGCTGATCGATGAGGGAAATACCATCCCTTTCATCTCCCGTTACCGTAAGGAGGCCACCGGATCTCTGAACGACGAGCAGCTGCGTAATCTCGATGAGAGACTGACCTATCTGAGAAGTCTGGAAGATAAAAAGGAGCAGGTGCTGAAGAGCATCGAGGAACAGGGAAAACTTACCGATGAGTTAAAGGAGAAGATTCTGGCAGCCCAGACGCTGGTAGTGGTAGAGGATCTGTACCGCCCCTATCGTCCCAAGAGAAAGACCCGTGCCAGTATTGCAAAGGAGAAGGGTCTGGAACCTCTGGCAGAATATATTCTGCGCCAGGAGGCAACAGAACCGGTGCTTAACGAGGCAGCAAAGTATGTTTCCGAAGAAAAAGAAGTAAAGACCCCGGAGGAAGCATTGCAGGGAGCACAGGATATTATTGCCGAGATGATCTCCGACGATGCGGATCATCGTCTTTACATCCGCAATATCACCGTAGAGGAAGGCATTGTGACCGGTACGGCGAAGGATGAGAAGGCTCAGAGTGTCTACGAGATGTATTACAATTTCGAAGAGCCTGTGAAGAAGATCGCAGGTCACAGAGTATTGGCATTGAACCGTGGAGAGGCAGAAAAAGTACTGACTGTTAAAGTCAATGCACCGGAGGAACGTATTCTGCGTTATCTGGAGAAAAAGCTGATCACGAAGGAAAATGAATATACTACACCGGTAATCTGTGCCGCAGCGGAAGACAGCTACGATCGTTTAATAGCACCCGCTATTGAAAGAGAGATCCGTAACGATCTGACAGAAAAGGCAGAGGATGGAGCGATCAATGTCTTCGGTAAAAATTTAGAGCAGCTGTTGCTGCAGCCTCCTATCGCAGGCAAAGTGGTCTTAGGCTGGGATCCGGCATTCCGTACCGGATGTAAGCTGGCGGTAGTGGATGCTACCGGAAAAGTGTTGGATACGAAGGTAATCTATCCTACCGCACCGCAGAATAAGGTGGAGGAGTCCAAAGCTGAACTGAAGAAACTGATCAAAAAATATAATGTGGATTTAATTTCCGTAGGAAACGGTACAGCCTCCAGAGAGTCCGAGCAGGTAATCGTAGAACTGTTGAAGGAACTGGATCGTCCGGTACAGTATGTGATCGTCAACGAGGCAGGTGCTTCCGTATACTCCGCAAGTAAGCTGGCGACAGAAGAGTTTCCCAATTTTGACGTGGGACAGCGAAGTGCTGCATCCATCGCCAGAAGATTACAGGATCCCCTGGCAGAGCTGGTGAAGATCGATCCCAAGTCCATCGGTGTCGGCCAGTATCAGCACGACATGAACCAAAAGAAATTAAGCGATGCCTTAAGCGGCGTGGTGGAGGACAGTGTAAACAAGGTCGGTGTGGATCTGAATACTGCGTCCGCATCCCTTCTGGAATATGTCTCCGGCATTAACAAGACTATTGCGAAGAATATTGTAGATTACCGAGAAAATAACGGGCGTTTTGTAAGCAGAAAGCAGTTGTTAAAGGTGCCGAAGCTGGGACCTAAGGCATATGAGCAGTGTGCCGGTTTCTTACGGATCCCGGATGGTAAGAATCCTCTGGATGCCACCAGCGTTCATCCTGAATCCTACGAAGCAGCGGAGCAGCTGATGGCGAAGCTGGGACTGACAATGGAGGACATTAAGGAAGCCCAGAAACAGGCGGCAGTTAAGAAAGCTTCCGGCAAGAGCGGGGCACAGGCTTCCGGACAGAAGAACGGCAGTAATGCAGCCAATACAGCAAAGAAACGGGAAGAGCAGAAAGGTAAGACCGTAAGAGTGCATAATACCAATACCGCTATGGGCAAGGCTCTGGCAGCGGCCATGGGTGGTGTGAGCTTTGATAATTCTGCAGAAACTTCTACAAAGAAAAATGCACCGGCAGTACAGAATGCATCAAATGATGCAAAAGATATTTCCGGACTGGAAAAGCGTATTAAGAATAAGAAACTGCTGGCAGAAGAGCTGGGAATCGGCGAGATCACGCTGACAGATATCCTGAAGGAACTGGAGAAGCCGGGCAGAGATCCCAGAGACGATATGCCGAAGCCGATCCTGCGCAGTGATGTTCTGGATATGAAGGATTTAAAGCCCGGCATGATTCTGAAAGGAACCGTGCGTAATGTCATTGACTTTGGTGTGTTCGTGGATATCGGTGTCCATCAGGACGGACTGGTGCACATCTCCCAGATCACCGACCGCTATATCAAGCATCCGCTGGAAGCTGTCAGCGTCGGAGATATTGTGGATGTGCAGGTATTGACTGTGGATGTGGCGAAGAAACGTATCGGTCTGACCATGAAGATCCAGAAGCAGTAATGTTATGACCCGCCCCGATATGAGCATAAAAGTGGGATGATAATCCCACGATATGCGAATAGAGGGCAGGGTGCTATGTGCCAGTGGCACATGTTTAGCACGGACCGAAGCGGAGCGGAGAAGTGGGAATGCGTAGCACGGAACAATCTGCAGGCATCAAAGTCGGGGGCTTTTGACCCCAACATCGTATTATCATAAGAAGAAAGAGGGATAACACAGCAAAATGTTATTCCTCTTTCTTCTTATGATTTTATAACCAATAACACCAAACGATACGAAAAGTGAAATAGATCTTTATTATGCCTTATGACCTGTTTTGATAATAGGGCTTAAAGGCTTGTAGATGAGCAGTGTCACAACAGAGACCAGCGTTCCCTTGATGAGATTCATGGGAGCCACACATGCCACCACGAAGCTTACAATGCTGCCTTCCTTTGCCAGCGGATTGACTTCGGTACCCATTGCCAGGATGGCATCCAGAGGCATTCCGTAGAACTTGGAGAAGGCGGGAAGCAGATATACGGCATTGAATGCGGTACCGAATATCGTCATGACCAGTGTACCGGCAATGCAGGCAAGGATGGCGTTTTTCTTAGTTTTCTTAAAGGAATACACAGCGGAGGCAGGGATGATCAGGCTGCAGCCCACTACGAAATTCGCCAGATCGCCGATGAAAGCGGTAGAGGTACCTTTTATGCACAGCTTCAGCAGTATCTTCACGAATTCCATCATGACACCTGCTACGGGACCGAAAGCAAAGGAACCGACTAAGATCGGCAGCTCACTGAAGTCCATTTTATAGAAGCCGGGGGCAAAAAAGATGGGGAAGTCCAGCACATGCAGGATCATGGCGATGGCGGAAAACATACCGATCATGGCAAGCTTTCTGGTGTTGAAGATCGGCTCAGAAACTCCGTTTTTCTTCTGGGCACTCTTTTCCAGCACCACAGCCACCAGGAAACACCCCACGATGACCGCTAGGAAGATGACTACATAGGCCACATTTTCAGTTACAGTTTGCATTAGTTTGTTCATTTCAGAACTCCTTTCCTATGAGAAAATCAAGGAAAGTCTTCAAAAAAAGCCCCGGAATACAAGCTTCCGGGGCATGGGTATCACAAAAAAATATAAGTGATACGTCTTCTTTCATCCAGACTGTACTGTTGGTTCCGGATTCACACCGGATCAGCCGCAGAATGCATCTGCGGGTCGCGGACTTAAGGATGACCTATTACCGCCAGTAGGGAATTGCACCCAACCCTGAAGAACTTTACCTTATGCATGGAATATAACACTTTGTGAACATATTGTCAATATAGAAAATCTTTAGAATTTTCCCAACATTTTTTTCGGATTTCCCTGTTATAGTAGCTGTACTAACTATTCAGAACCGCATGCGCAAAATCGCCCTTCCAGAGCTTTCCTTTTGCATGACTCTGAATAGTTGCAAATACTTATAGAAATGTGTTGACACTCAATAGATATTATTGTATTATGCAAACAGTACAGTGACACAATGAAGAATACACAGAAAATGTATCATGAAATGGGAGTATGTGAGGAATGAGTGCATTAGTAGAGATCAAAGATGTGTGCAAGGTTTACAATCCTGGGGAAAATGAGGTGCGGGCATTGGATCATGTGAGCCTGACCATCGACGAACAGGAATTTGTGGCCATCATCGGACATTCCGGAAGCGGTAAGTCCACGCTGATGAATATGCTGGGATGCCTGGATGTGCCCACCAGTGGAGAATATTGGCTCCATGGACAGGATGTATCCGCATTGACAGACGATGAACTGTCGGATATCCGCAACCGGGAGATCGGCTTTATTTTCCAGGGATTCAATCTGATCCCCAATCTGACTGCGGTGGAAAATGTAGAACTGCCACTGATCTACCGGGGAGTATCCAGAAGTGTACGGCAGGAGCTTTCCAGAGAAGCACTGAAAAAGGTGGGACTGGAACACCGTATGGATCATAAGCCTTCGGAGATGTCGGGAGGACAACAGCAGAGAGTGGCCATTGCCCGAGCTATTGCTCAGGCACCACCGGTGATCCTGGCGGATGAACCTACCGGCAATCTGGACTCCAATTCCACAAAAGAGATCATGGATATTCTGAAAGGTTTACATAATGAGGGAAGAACAGTCATCCTGATTACCCATGACAATGATATTGCGGCACAGGCAAAACGGGTGATCAAGATCAAGGACGGCAAAGTGGAATCCGATTCCGGACAGATCGTTCCGGTGGAGGAGCTGCAGACAGCAGGAGCGTAGTGGAAAATAAATCTTTCACATGCAATGCCATGCCACCGGTCACGGCTAACAAATTATGAAAAGATAAGAGTATGAATGAATATAGAAAGGATCATAAGTGAGGGATCATGGAACAGCAGGAAAAAACAGAACAGGCACTGAGTGCTAAAAAAATCAAGGAAATGAAGAAAGCAGAAAAGAGAAAGCAAAAAGAAGCAAAAAAGGAACAGAAGGCAAAGAACCCAAGCAAAAAGCGTAAAAAAGCACCTGTTATTATTGCGGCTATCATAATTGTACTGATCGTGATACGCATGGTAAGCTGTGCGTTTTCCGGCAATGCTGGAGTGATGGTAAGCACCACTAATGCATTTCGCGGAGACATCGAAGAAAATGTCAGCACCAGCGGAAAAGTAGCCAGTGAGGAAAAGACCGTTTTATTTGCTCCGGTCAGCGGAAGATTAAGCGAGATCAATGTGGCAGCCGGAGATGCCGTCAAGGCAGGAGATGTCCTGATGACCTACGACATGGATCAGATGGAACAGCGCCTGCAGGAGGCGTCCTTACAGCAGGATAAGAGTAATGCTTCTTATAACAGTACTATGACAGAGAACAGCAAAAGTACAGCAAAACTGAATGAGGCCAATACCAATCTAGCAGTGTTGGATCAGCAGCTTACCGATTACAAGGCATATCTCAAGGAACTGCAGGATAAACTGAGTACGAGCCAGAGGGAGACCCAGAGACAGTTGTCTGAGGAGAGCTACGATCTGAGCAGAAAAGCGGCAGACCTAAACAAAGAACTGCAGGACGGTGTGACAGCAGAACGGGCCAAGGAAATCAATAAGGAATTACAGGATATCAGCAGCAGTCAGGCCAGAAATTCTTACGTGCAGTCTATTGCTAATTCCAGTGATTATGTAGTGAGTATGCAGAATGAGATCGCTACCGTGCAGGAGCATATTACGGAATGTGAAAATTACAAGGCCGAGATGCAGAGCCAGAAGGGCAGCAGTGAGGGAACGATCCTGAATGGCTATCAGTCGCAAGCCTATGCGGCAGATAAGGATCTGGCACAGCTGACCTATCAGGAGGCACAGGAACAGTACGATGCGGCGAAAAAAGGAATTGTTGCGGACTTTGACGGTATTGTAACGGAGTGTACCGGTGTCTCCGGAGCCAGCGTAACAGAAGGAGCACAGCTGATCACACTGGAGAGCAGCCAGAATGTGAAGGTTTCCTTTGATGCTTCCAAGTCCGATGTGGCAAAACTTGCCATCGGGCAGAAAGTAGATATTACCATCTCCGGCAATAAATACGAAGGCGAGATCAGTAAGATCAATCGTATGGCAACACTGAACGCATCCAATACGCCCATGGTAGGGGTAGAAGTACATCTGACCAACCCGGATGACAAGATCATCCTCGGACTGGATGCTAAGCTGACCGTACATACCAACAGTGCACAGGATACATTGTTGATCCCGGTAGAAGCGATCAATGCGGATAAAAATGGAGATTTCCTCTATGTGATCGAGAACGGCATGGTAGTCAAGAGGGCAATTACCTGCGGAATCTCCTCCGATGAATACACAGAGGTCCTGGAGGGTATTACTGAGGAAGACCAGATCATAGTGAACAGCCTCGCGGGTATCAGCCTGGAGGAGGGCATGGCAGTAACGGCTGTGCCCATGGAACAGTAGGAGGCGGATCCATGACACAAGTATGGGAATACATCAAAATTGCATTGATGAATATCCGCAGTAATAAAGGACGTTCGATCCTGACCATGCTGGGCATTATCATAGGAATCTCTTCGGTGATCATGATCATTTCCATAGGTAATGGCGTGAAAAGTGGGATCAACGGAGAACTGAATTCTATGGCGGGCGGCCAGATCGCAGTATATAGTAGTAACACCGCGGAAAACGGAACAGAGGTGGTATTCACGGAAGAGGATATGGATGCCATTCTGGAGAAAGTTCCAAATGTCAAGGCGGTAACACCGTCCTGGAGTTTCAGCGGAAGCGCCACCGGCAGAAAGGGAACTTTTGATGCTGCTGCAACTTTCGGTAAGGCGGGACTGGAATATTCGAGCCAGGATCCGATCATCAAGGGACGTTATTTTACCGATTCGGATTATTATACGGCGAATAAAGTCTGTGTCATTACAGAGAGCAGCGCGAAAACGCTGTTTGGTAATACCAATGTGATCGGAATGAGTTTTGATTATACGTTGTATGGAGTGACACAGGAATTTACGATTGTTGGTATTCGTAAGGACAACGCATCGAAACTTTTCGGAATGGGAGGAACCGGTACAGTGACCATGGAGGCACCCATCTCCACGATATCGGACGGATATGGATTCTATGTGGAGTATACGGATCTGCTGATCGTCAGTGATGGTGCGGACAATGCCTCTCAGGTGGCGAAGGATGTGGTGAGATTGTTGGAGAACCGCCACGGTGTCAGAGGACAGAACGCCATCTTAGTACAGAACTTTAATGATATTATGAGCCAGATGGATCAGATCTTAAGCTACATCACCATTTTCGTGGTATTTGTGGCAGCCATCTCCCTGCTGGTGGGTGGTATCGGCGTTATGAACATTATGCTGGTATCCGTGACAGAGCGTACCAGAGAGATCGGTATCCGGAAATCTCTGGGAGCCAGGACCGGGTCCATCCTGTTACAGTTTCTGTCGGAATCCGCCATCATTACCCTGCTGGGCGGCCTGATCGGTATCCTGATCGGTGTGGCAGGAGCCTTCGGAATCTGCAGCCTGATTGGATTTACTGCAAAGGTGAGTGTGGGTACGGTGCTGGGAGCCAGTATGTTCTCCTCGGCTGTAGGTATTTTCTTTGGAATTTATCCGGCGAAAAAGGCAGCGAAATTAAGCCCTATCGAAGCATTACGGCATGAATAATATGTGATAAAAGTTAAATCATAATTAAACAAAACGTAAACTATAAGAACCGCAGGTCACAGATATTGGAATCCCTGCGGTTCTTTACTTGCTTTTTTATGGGAAAAAATTTATAATGTTCTCTATAGTATGCAATCCTATGCGCAGTCGCCGGATGGTGGGGATGGGATTATAATAGCAAGTAACTATGCAGTCACATTATTATAAGGAAAGAACTCATTATGGTAGAATTGGATGTGAAGATTACATCGGGGGATTTATATGACTTTTTATTGCGGCACAGCTACAACAGTGTGTCCGGACTTCTGGGAGCAGTGATTGGAGCTTTGGGCGTGATCGTGGGCATCTCGAGACAGTACTGGATCTATCTGATTCTTGGCGTGGTGATTCTGTTATATCTCCCATGGACACTCTATATCAAGAGCAAACAGCAGGCAGTAAACAATCCGGTCTTCAAGGAACCGCTGCATTATGTGTTGGATGAGAACGGCATTACCATCTCCCAGGGGGACAGCTCCACCTGTCAGAAATGGGAGGATTGCTTGAAAGCGGTATCCACCGGACGCAGCATCATTGTGTATACGGCGAAAAATAATGCAACAATTTTTCCTAAAAGTCAGATGCAGGATAAGACAACGGATGTTATTGAAATGATTTCCACCCATATGCCGCCCACAAAAGTGAAGATCCGCAGCTAGATGCATGGATACAGCAAAAGAATAGAGCATGTGGTTACTTCGCCATATAAAACTGCTTATCTGTCTGTATGCAGGCATTCGCAGAACGCAGTTTTGCATGGCTCTGAATAGTTACGAATTAAATAAAAAGTAACAGTAACTGCATAACCGTAACATGTAACACGTAACATGTAACAATAGAAAGCGTAAGGAAAATGACAACAGGCGATTCAGCAGATAACAGAGAATGCAAAAAAGAGATCATAGAGACCCACAGTGCGGAAGAGACCTTTGCACTGGGACAACGGATCGGCAGGGAAGCACTTCCCGGACAGGTCTACACGCTGATCGGTGATCTGGGAGTAGGCAAGACCGTATTTACCCAAGGTGTGGCAGATGGCCTCGGAATCACGGAGCCGGTGAACAGCCCGACCTTTACCATTGTGCAGATCTACGAGGAAGGACGTATGCCCTTTTACCATTTTGATGTCTATCGTATTGGCGATGTGGAGGAGATGGAGGAGATTGGCTATGAGGATTGTTTTTACGGGGAAGGACTTTGCCTGATCGAGTGGGCGAATCTGATCGAAGAGATCCTGCCGGAACATTACAGGCAGGTGACCATAGAAAAGGATCTGGAGAAAGGCTTTGATTACCGCCGGATCACGATTGAGGAGAGGACTACAGTATGAAAATATTAGCTTTGGACAGTTCCGGACTGGTGGCCAGCGCCGCCATCGTGGAGGATGACGTCCTGATCGCGGAATACACCACGGATTACAAGAAAACACATTCCCAGACATTATTACCCATGCTTGATGAGATCCGGCAGATGATCGATCTGGATCTGCATACCATTGATGCGATTGCCATTTCCGCAGGACCTGGTTCTTTTACCGGACTTCGGATCGGGGCGGCTACGGCAAAGGGACTGGGACTGGCATTGAACCTTCCGCTGGTAGAGGTCCCGACACTGGAGGGACTGGCTTTTAACCTCTGGGGAACGGACAAGCTGGTATGTCCCATCATGGATGCCAGAAGGAATCAGGTATATACCGGAATTTATGAGTTCTGTAAAGAGGAGATCCCGGAAAAGGAAAGCTCAGAACATCAACTTGTGATGCACAGTATCAAAGAGCAGTGCGCTATTGCCGTGGACGAGCTGGTGGAGGAATTAAACCGTCTGGGACGGGAAGTGATCTTCTTAGGAGACGGCGTTCCGGTCTACAGGGAACAGATCTTACAGAAACTGAAGGTTCCCTGCTCCTTTGCTCCGGCTGCCAATAATCGTCAGCGTGCTGCCAGTGTGGCTTCTCTGGGAGCTGTCTACTATGCACATGGCAGAACGGTGACCGCAGCGGAGCATGAACCCGAATACCTGCGTAAGAGCCAGGCAGAGCGGGAGCGAGAGGAACAGGAGAAGGCTGCAAAAGAGGCACAGGCATGAAAATAGAAGTTCGTAAGTTACAGAATACGGATATCGAAGAACTGAGCCGGATCGAAGCTGCGTCCTTCAGCATGCCATGGTTGGCGGAAGATTTCAGAGGACTTCTGACGAGAGATTATTGCCTGTATGTCGTGGCGGAGGCAGACGGTCATATCGCGGGCTGCGCCGGGCTGACGGACAGTTTTCATGAGGGCAATATCGACAACGTGGTGACAGCACCGGAATATCGAAATCTGGGCATTGGCGGCAAAATGCTGGAAGAGTTGTTACGCCTCGGCAATGAGCGCGGGATCACAGCATATACGCTGGAAGTCAGAGTGAGCAATGCACCGGCCATCCGTTTGTATGAGAAATTCGGTTTTGTCTCCGAGGGGATCCGCCCGAAATTTTATGAAAAACCGACAGAGGATGCCATGATCATGTGGCGCCGTTAACAAGTATTACCATCACTTTTCCGGCGGATTATCCATTATAATGATGCCAGGGTCAAAAGGTAACATTTACAGTCAGAAAGGTGGAAACAGGATGCGAAAAGAAGAAAACGGTAAATTACAGCAGGTAATCTGTAACGGCTGCGGCAAGGAGTTGAAGATAGAAAATGAAATCGTCCGTGAAGGATGTTTCGCCGCAGATGTGAGATTTGGCTATTTCAGCAGGAAAGACGGGCTCAGACACAGGTTTGACCTGTGCGAAGACTGCTATGACAAATGGATCCATACGTTTGCCGTTCCGGTGGAAGAAATGCCGGAGACAGAGCTTTTATAGACAGAAAGAACAAAAAGATGCTGCTTAGGCAAGATTGCGAGGAAAGATGTTAGACGTTTGCTTATTGGGAACCGGAGGAATGATGCCACTGCCTTACAGATGGCTGACCTCCCTGATGATGCGCTATAACGGGAAAAGTATTCTGATCGACTGCGGAGAGGGCACCCAGATTGCCATGAGGGAAAAAGGCTGGAGCCCGAACCCCATCGACATTATCTGCTTTACCCATTTTCACGCGGATCATATCAGCGGTCTTCCGGGAATGCTTCTGACCATGGGAAATGCAGAGCGCACGGAACCGCTGCTCCTGATCGGGCCCAGGGGACTTGCCAAAGTGGTGGCTTCTCTGCGGGTGATCGCACCGGAGCTTCCTTTTGAAGTAAAATGCATGGAGATCACGGAGAATGCTCAGACATTTTCTTTTGAAGGATTCCGTCTGGAAGCCTTCAAAGTGAACCACAATGTGCTCTGTTATGGGTACAGTATGGTGATTGACCGTGCGGGTCGATTTGATAAGGACAGAGCTTTGGAGCAGGAAATCCCCATGAAATTCTGGAGCCGTCTGCAAAAGGGGGAGACTCTGGAGGAAAACGGAAGAGTCTTCACTCCGGATATGGTATTGGGAGCGGAACGAAAGGGCCTGAAGGTGACCTACAGTACAGACACCCGTCCTACTGAAAGCATCCGTCAGAATGCCCAGGGAGCGGATCTGCTGATTCTGGAAGGAATGTATGGCGAACCCGACAAGCTGGTCAAAGCCAGAGAACATAAGCACATGACAATGTACGAAGCGGCGAAGATCGCAAAAGAAGTGGGGGCACCGAAACTGTGGCTGACACATTACAGCCCTTCTATGACGAGACCTGAGGAATTCATGGATGATGTCCGGAAGATTTTCCCCGCAGCTTATGCGGCAAAGGACGGTTGGACCATGGAATTGAACTTTGATGAAGGGAAGTAGGAAAATATGAAAAAAAACAACACGTCGATGACGAAAATTACGGTTTTTCTGATCTTCCTCATTGTCCTGGTAGTGGGATATTATTCGTATCTGTCGGGAAAAAGCAGGACAGAACAGCAGGAGGCCATTATGTCAGAGGTGGATACGGCACTCTCCAGAGATCTGACCAATAATTATCCTGCGACACCTAAGGAAGTAATCAGATATTACAATGATCTGATCAAATGCTTCTACAATGAAGACTGTACCACGGAGGAGCTTCAGGAACTGGGTAGGAAATCCCTTCAGCTGTTCGATGAGGAACTCCGGGCAAATAACGAAGAAGATACCTATCTGACCCGATTACAGGGAGAGGTTAAGAACTATAAGGACAATAAGAGAAAAATAACAAGTGTTTCTCTTGCGTCCAGCACCAATGTGGACTATTATACAGCAGACGGATATTCTTTTGCCCGGATTGCCTGTGGCTATGGCATGACGGAAAACGGAAAAAAGAGTTCCACCATGCTGGTATATCTGCTTCGCAGGGATGAAAACCGCAAATGGAGGATCTACGGCTGGGAGACGGCGGATCAGTTGAATGATAGTCTGGAACAGCAGGAGAATAATTAAAAGCAAAGTAGGCAGAAAAATGGCAGAGACAGAAAAACAAAAAGATATTTATATTCTGGGAATTGAGAGCTCCTGTGATGAGACAGCGGCTTCTGTGGTGAAAAACGGCAGGGAAGTGCTTTCCAACGTCATTTCCTCACAGATTGCATTACATACCCTGTACGGTGGTGTGGTGCCGGAAATCGCATCCCGCAAACATATTGAGAAGATCAATCAGGTCATTGAGCAGGCACTTGCCGATGCCCATGTGACACTGGAAGACATTACCGCCATTGCGGTGACCTATGGTCCCGGACTGGTGGGAGCACTTCTGGTGGGTGTATCTGAGGCAAAAGCAATCAGTTTTGCTACCGGAATTCCCCTGGTTGGAGTACATCATATTGAGGGACACATCAGTGCCAACTTCATTGAGAATAAAGAACTGGAACCTCCTTTTATCTGTCTGGTGGCATCCGGCGGCCACTCACATCTGGTGGTGGTCAAGGATTACGGTGAATATGAGATCATCGGACGGACCAGAGATGATGCGGCGGGAGAAGCTTTTGACAAGGTGGCCCGTGCCATCGGACTGGGATATCCCGGCGGTCCCAAGATTGACAAGGTGTCGAAGGAGGGCAATCCGGATGCCATCCACTTCCCCAGAGCAGCAGTGGCGGAGAATGAATATGATTTCAGCTTCAGCGGTCTGAAATCCGCAGTGCTGAACTATCTGAACGGATGCCAGATGAAGGGAGAAGAGATTAATCAGGCGGATGTGGCTGCTTCCTTCCAGAAAGCAGTCGTAGATGTGCTGGTGAGCCATTCCCTCCATGCAGTGAAGGCTTATGGACTGAATAAATTTGCCATTGCCGGCGGCGTGGCTTCGAATTCTTCCCTGCGGGCAGCGTTTGAGGAAGAATGCGGAAAACGTAACATAGCATTTTATCATCCCTCCCCCATTTTCTGTACCGATAATGCGGCAATGATCGGTGTGGCCGGCTATTACGAGTACATTAAGGGTGTCCGCAGCGGTTATGATCTGAATGCGGTGCCGAATTTAAAGCTGGGCGAGCGATAAGAACTGAAAAAAGACTTCAAGGAAAGACAGACACAATATGGTAGACAGAGTAGCACAGGACAGAAATGAGACAGAAGATTACAGCATGAAAAATGAGATGGAAAACGGACAGGAGCCTCAGGAGAATGGGGAAAAGCCCAGATGTACCGCTATTATCCTTGCGGCGGGCAGCGGAAGCCGCATGCAGTCGTCGGTGGCGAAGCAGTTTTTACCGTTAAAAGGAAAGCCCCTGATCTGGTATGCTTTGCATGCGGTGGAGGAATCCCGGATCATTGATGACTGTATTCTGGTGACGGCAGAGCAGGATATTCCCTATGTCCGGGAAGAAATCGTGCAAAAATATCATTTTACCAAAGTAAATATTATTACTTCTGGAGGAGCGGAACGGTATCTGTCCGTGGGGAGAGCCTTACAGCTGATTGCTGACGGACGGTTGAAAGTACCCAATGAGCACGGATATGTGTTCATTCACGATGGAGCCAGACCTTTTCTGACAGAGAAGATATTAGAAGATACCTATGCAGCGGCCGTGCAATATCAGGCCTGTGTGGCGGCGGTACAGAGCAAGGATACGGTAAAGATCAGTGACGGAGAAGGCTTTGCCCTGTCCACTCCGGATCGAAGAACCGTCTGGAATATCCAGACACCGCAGGTATTTGAGACCAGCCTGATCCTGCAGGCATACGAGAGACTGAAAAATCGTCTTCCCAGGATGCAGGAACAGGGCATTCAGGTAACGGATGATGCCAGCGTTGTGGAACTGTTTACTGAGACAAGAGTGAAGCTGGTAGAGGCTTCTTATCAGAATATTAAGATCACAACGCCGGAAGATATGAAAACAGCCGAGGCATTTCTGGAGGATTAAATCCTCCGAAGATGTCCCGGCTGTTCCTTTGTGCATTTCTATCAAGAGATTGTTCTATTTTTCCCGCATGGCACTGGGGGTCACTCCGTATACCTTCTTGAAGGCACGCCGGAAAGTATTGGAATTATTATATCCCACAGCAATATACAGCTCATTCAGACTGATATCGGTCTCCTTGATCAGTCTTGCGGCCTCCGTCATGCGGATATTCTCCAGATAAGTGGAGAAGTTGACTCCGGTCTTTTCCTTGAACATATGGGAGAAATAGCTCTCTGAGATCTGGAATTCATCGGAGATCTTGTTAAGCCCTAAGGAAGGGTCCTTGTAATTTTCCTTAATATATTTCTCAATGGTGGCGGATAACGTATTGTCATCCTCCTTATTGCCGAAGAGATTACACAGGGATAAGGCAAGATCTTCGCACAATTTGAAGGTCAGGTGCTCATTGAAACGTTCATCCAGCACCTTTACAGCTTCGGGATCCGCGTCCTGAGGCAGTGCAAATCTTGCTTTTAATAAAGTGTTACGGATATCTGACAGCAGGTATTTTAACAGGTTGACCGGCAGGGTACGTTCCTCGATATTCTCCTGATGGATCAGGTTGAACATCTCTAATACCTGCGGCGTATTGCCCGTGGAGATGAAGTGGATCAGCTTCGTGGAGATCTCCGGCGGATAATAGAATACGTTGGAATCCTTTTTAATGAATTCATACGGGAAGAAAATATAGTTCTTCGTCGTATAACTTACAGCTTCGGAGGCCTGCTGGTAGCATTCCCATACATTCATCAGGGAATCCGTATTGCGTCCGATACCGGCGAAGAGCCAGATGTCGTAAGTGTCCAGCAGATAATCATGCAGACGCAGGATGCAGTTGTTGATCTTCAGGATCAGATCCTTTTCTTCTTCCTCTGAGCAATGCAGCAAAACGGAATAGGTACGGTCCGAGGGGCTGAAATAGAACAGCGGTGTACCGAAGAAATTCTCCAGTGCGGACTCGATGATCTTTTCCAGTTCTTCCATGGATTCCACGCCGCCGGGGAGAGTGATTTCTGTATTGTCTCCGAAATTATTATAGTAGACGATGTACAACACATTATAATAAGAAGAATCCGCAATACCCAGATAGTTTTCCATGTAGGTAACTTCATCCTCGGAAGTAGCAGTACCGGATAACAGCTGTCTCACATAGGAGGTACAGATGATCGGACGCTGACTGTCTACCACTTCCTGCAGATTTTTCTGTACTTCCACAGCGGTCTGCAATTCCTGCCCAAGCTCAATGATCGGGCGGACATTGCGGCGGGAGAAATAATAGACCAGACAGCCGCCTGTAAGCAATGCCAGCAGGGCAAAAAAGATGAAAAGCAGCTGGGTGCCACCCAATCCGGCGGCCGCCTTGTAGGGCGGGAAGCTGAAATAGTAAGAATAACTGGTGTTATCCGAAACGTATTTCCCCAAAGTAAAGTTCTGTCCATCGATCCGGACCTCTGCATAGCCCTTATTAAAGTCCAGAGAATCCAACATTTCTGCGGAAATGCTGTCCGGAGTATTTATCGTAAGCACGGTGGAGTCATCTTCCGCGGTCACCGCCAGGAAATTATCACCATCCATCTGAACACAGTCGAACAGATCCGCCATCTTATCCTGTTCGAAGATAAAGCAGACCTTCGCATTGGCATCCATATAATAGAGATCGTTCAGGTCGATGATATACATATAATATTTTTCGCTGTAATTTGGCATGAACTGATCCATGGGAAGAAAGCGGTTCTCGTATTCCGGTTCCGTCATGTAGGAGTGCCACATTTCCTTTTCGGTAGAAGGATACTTCTGGATCCAACTATAGAACCGCTTTGCGGATATAAAATAAGTAGGATTCAATACATAGTCTGTCTCCGGAAAATAGACAAAGGACTCTTTTAACGGAAGAAGAGCTTCTGCATATACATTGGTAGCCAGAGAGTTCTGCAATTCATTTCCCATTTCCGTAAAAGGATAATAGGTATTCTCATAATTCATGACTTTCCGGAAAGTGTCGTTCTGCAGAAGCTGTCTGCAATAGACTTCCATGATATTCAGATCGCTTTCAAACAGCTCTGCATTGCTGATCAGGGTTGTCTCGTTCTGCTGATCATAAGAATCACGCGCGTTATTTATCGTAGAACGGTATAAAAAGATGAACAAAACCAGAATGATCAGCAGGAAAATACTGTAAGAGGTTACCATTTTCAGCATTAATGTATTGTTGTGGCTTGTATAATTTGTATCATTAAGGGTGTCTTTTTTATTAAAAATCATTCATGATCACTCCCGTGTCTCAATTTTTTTAGATAATATACCGAATAAACCATGTCTATTGTATCAGTTACTAACAAAGGAAGCAAGATGTAACCCCTTTCAAATTTAAAAATATCAAATGTAAGTACTTTCAAAGAATGCAGTAAAATCAAGGGTTTGCAGAATCGGTGGTCAAAATTTGCACCCGAACGCAAAAATTGTAACTTGTTTTTCCCGGTGACGGATGGTAAGGTGAGGGCAAGTCAAGGGAATGACCCCATGACAAATCATGATTCCAAATTTTTAGGGAGGAACAAAATGAAGAGAAAAGTATTATCCGTACTTTTAGCATCTGCTATGGTAGCTTCCTTAGCAGCATGCGGAAGCAGCAATGATGCTCCTGCAGCATCCACCGACAGCGCAGCAACTGGCAGCGCAGCAGCTTCTACCGAGGCAGCATCTACCGAAGCTTACAATCTGGAGGAGATTAACGTAGTAGTTAATGGTACTCTGACCGCAACCGTTGACAACGGCCAGGCTGAATTCGTTCAGCAGTGGGATGATGCAGTATCCGAAGCAATCGGTCATCCTATTAAGATGAACATCCAGCAGTTAGACCACTCCGGTTATACCGATGCAGTAGGTCGTCTGTTCGCAGGCGGTGACTATCCTGATGTAATGATCATGAGTGCAGATATGTTCAAGCAGTATGCACCTACCGGTCTGCTGTGGGATATGTCCGAAGCATATGCAAACGCTAAATTCCAGTCTCACCTGATCCTGCCTGAGATCAACGAGAACCTGAAGGATGAGGAAGGTCATCTGTATGGCTTCGCTCCTACCTATGGTAATGGATGTGTTACTTACGTTAAGCAGGCATGGTTAGATGCAGTTGGCCTGAAGGCTGAAGACATCAAGACTTATGATGATTACTACAACATGCTGTTAAAGTTCCACAACGAAGATCCCGATGGCAACGGCGTAACCGGTGATACCTATGGTGTTATCGCAGCTGGTTTCGTTGGTAACGAGGCTCCTTATGTAAACTATCTGCCTGAGTTCTGGCAGGATTCTTATCCCGCAATCCTGCAGGATGAGAATGGTACCTGGTACGATGGATTCCAGACCGATGCTACCAAGGCAGCTCTGTTAAGATTACAGCAGGCTTACAAGGATGGCGCTATCGACCCTGAGACCCTGACCGCTTCTACCAAGATCGCTCGTGAGAAATGGTTCTCTAACGATCAGACTGGTTCTTCAGGTGTATTCACTTACTGGGCAGGTTCCTGGTATCAGACTCTGACCGATAACCTGATCAAGAACGGTGTTGATGAGAAGCTGGTTGAGCTGGCTCCTATCGCTGAGGTTGGCGCTTACCTGAACAGAGAAGCTCCTGTATGGGTTATCATTGATGACGGTGACGGAGACAATTCCCGTGAGCAGGCTATCTTCGATGCATTCATCGAGACCATGATGGATGGTGACAAGGTGCAGACACTGTGGACCTACGGTGCAGAGGATGTTCACTGGTCTACCAAGGCTGAAAGCTTCACCATCAATGCAGGTACTGACAAAGAGAAGTCTTACGAGTACGAAGATGGTCAGTTCCACTTAAAGCAGTCTCCTAACGATCCTAACTCCGTATGGAAGAAGAACGCTATGGATCCCGCTCTGGTTATCTGCTCTCTGGACAACGGCTTTAACGATATCTCCAGCCTGGCTGCAGAAGGTAACAAGTTCTTCACCGAGAACTGCAAGGATGCTCCTCAGTCTCCTACCTCTGAGACCTACACCAACGAGTCCGGTACCATCTATGATGCTAAGCTGGCAGCTATCACTTCTGTAGTAGTTGATGGCGGCGATGTAGATGCAGCTATGCAGACCTACGTTGACACTGTTGGCAGTATCATTGATCAGTGCTTAGCTGAACTGAATCAGTAATTGAGACCGTAATAGAGTAGCGGAAGCTGCAAAATATGATATAATTATCCTGTCCCATCGGGATACAAAGCCCATGGGACAGGATATTTTAGAGAGAAAAGAATGTGTGAGATGAAGTTGAAAGGAAGAGGGATGGTATGAGCAAGAAAAAGAAAATCACCACATCCACCGGCGTAGAAGTACGTCACAAGCCTTTGGGTCTCCGGATCTGGAATAACAGAGGCTATTATGTAATGTTCCTGCCTGTATTTATATTTATTTTGATCATGTATTACTGGCCCATGCTTGGTATTCGTTATGCATTCTACGATTACAAGCCCGTAGGTGCTCCTACTTTTGTGGGACTCAAGCACTTTTACAGTATGTTTAAGACCGATGCGTTCTGGAGTGCATTCAGGAACACATTGGAACTGAGTATCATGAAGTTATTGATCACGACCTTCACTGCGGTTATCGTATCAATCTTCTTAAATGAAATGGGAAATCTCTTTGCAAAGAAAACTTTGCAGACTATTATATATCTGCCCCACTTTATGTCATGGGCAGTAGTTGCATCTATCTTCAGCCTGTTCCTGTCTCCTTCCTCTACCGGTCTGGTAAACGGATTGCTGCGTGACTGGGGCATCCTGGCACCGGATGCCAAGGGAATTTATTTCCTGGCAAGCACTGCATGGTGGAGACCGATCTTCTACATTATCAATATCTGGAAAGAGACCGGTTGGGGAACCATTATCTTCCTGGCTACTCTGGCAGGTATCAACCCGGAGCTGTATGAAGCAGCTGATATCGACGGTGCAACCCGTATGCAGAAGATGCGTTTCGTAACGCTGCCTGCACTGTCCAATACTATTATCACTGTATTGATCCTGAACCTTGCTAAGGTTATGAATATGTTCGAGTCCGTATTCGTATTGTACAACAATGCGGTATACAGCGTATCTGATGTTATTTCTACTTATATTTATCGTCAGACATTCGCAATCGCTCTGCCGAACTATGGTTACTCTACAGCAGTTGGTCTCTTCAAGTCCCTGGTTGGCTGTGTACTGGTACTGATATGTAACTGGGCTAGTAAGAAGACCCGTGGCCGTGGCATTGTATAGGAGGTGTTAAACGTGGCAAAGACAGCTTATCGTAAACCTAAGAAAAAGGTTCATGTATTCGATATTGTAAACTACATCGTATTTATTCTCATCGGCCTCCTGGTTCTGGTACCTATCTGGAAGGTAGTAGTAGACTCCTTCAATGCTGTGGGTGTATACCAGTTCAGACTGTGGCCGGAGGATTTTACCTTAGATGGCTATAAGACCATCATTCATACCCAGAGACTTTACAGACCGTTCATCAACTCCGTGATCACAACCGTGCTCGGTACGTTCCTTGGTCTGCTCCTGTCCACCCTGGGTGGCTATGTACTGATCCAGTTTGATATGCCCGGACGTAACTTCTTCGCATATTTCCTTCTGTTTACCATGATCTTCTCCGGTGGTATGATCCCCGAGTACCTGGTAATGAAGCAGTTACACCTGGTTAACAGCATGTGGATCCTGGTGGTAAAGCACGGTATGAACGTGTACAACCTGGTACTGATGCGTAACTTCTTCGAAGGAATACCTGCCAGCCTGTTCGAGGCGGCCGAGATCGACGGATGTTCCCCTATGGGAATCTTCTTCAAGATTGTGCTTCCTCTGTCCAAAGCAGCTCTGGCTTCCATCGGCCTGATGTTCGCAGTAACCGTATGGAATGACTATTCTACCGTTAAGATCTATATTACCAATCCTGATCAGGTTAACTTCCAGTATCAGTTACGTAATATGATCATGGATGGTGATACTCCTACCACGCAGTATTCAGTATCACAGAACACTCTGTTCTATGCAGCGATCGTATGTGCAATCCTTCCTTTCATGGCATTGTATCCTTTCCTGCAGAAGTACTTCGTAAAGGGTGTTAATATCGGTGCTGTCAAGGAGTGATTTTCTTCTCACACGATGTATGGATTTCGACAAGGGAAACTTCGGTTTCCCTTGTGTTGTATCTGCGGGCAAATTCCGCAAGAAAAGATGCGCAGGGGAAGCGCAGAAATGAGGCAGAAATGAATAAAATTTTTTGGGCTGCAGATTCCACGGTCCAGACCAATGACTATACGACCTATCCGCAGACAGGCATTGGTCAGGTATTTCCTTTATTTGTAAAGCCGGAATATCAGGTATGCAATCATGCCAAGAACGGCAGAAGCACCAAAAGCTTTATGGACGAGGGGAGACTGAAAGCCATAGAGGAGAAAATTGGTGCAGGAGATTTCCTGTTTATCCAGTTTGGACACAATGACGAGAAAAAAGAGGATCCCACCAGATATACAGAGCCTTTTTCCACTTATATGGAGAATCTTGAAACCTTTATCCGTGTGGCAAAAGATCATAGCGCTTATCCGGTGCTGATCACTCCCTTAGAGCGCAGATGCTTTATGGATGAGAAACACTTGGGGATCGGAGCACATTCCGATTATGTGGCTGCTATGAAGCAGACCGCGGAGAAAAATAATGTTCCTCTGGTGGATCTCTACAGCATGAGCCGTATGGAGTTAAAAAAAGCCGGAGAGAAGAACAGCAGAAGATGGTATATGTTCTTCCCGGAGGGCGAGTATAAGAATCACCCGGAGAAATCCGAGGATAATACCCACCTGCGTTATGACGGTGCTGTGAATTTCGCATCGCTGATCGCCAGAGGGTTAAAAGAGATCGGTGGAATCTACGCAGAGATGCTGTTGGATGATCTGAAACTGTAATCCTGCAGACCATTATGAAAATACAAAAAGTCCGTTTTGCAGACAAATTTTGTCAGTGAAACGGGCTTTTTTGTATCTTGATACAAGAACCCCATTTTTTTATAATGTTGCTATCATTATGACAGACAGAGGGAGAAGAGCATGAACCCATTTCAGTTAAGTAGAAACACTACCTTACTTTCGGATGCCGTAACAGAAAAAGCCGTAGAACTTGCCTGTGAGCGACTCCGGAGAGACATGGAAAAGACTTTGACTGACATAGTCAAGAATAGAAACAGGATCATTTTGTGCAAAAAAGATCTGAAACCGGAACAATATGAGCTGGAAGTGACAGAACAGGAGATTACGATCTACGGAGCGGATGCCCGTTCCTTTATCTATGCATTAAATTACCTTAGTGAAACCTACCTTGGAGTGCTGCCATTCTGGTTCTGGAATGATCAGAAGATGGAAGTGAAATCTTATGTAGAGATCCCCTGCGGGATATACCATTCGGAGCCGGACAGAATCCGGTATCGTGGATGGTTTATCAATGACGAAGTACTGATCAGCCATTGGACAGCCGGCGTATCAAAAGACTATCCATGGGAAATGGTGTTTGAAGCGCTGCTCCGCTGTGGTGGCAATCTGGTGATCCCTGGTACGGATAAGAACTCCAGAATTTACGCTCCTATCGCGTCAAATATGGGACTTATGGTTACACATCATCATGCGGAACCACTGGGAGCGGAAATGTTCCTACGGGCTTATCCGGATCTGAAACCCTCCTATCTGAAACACGGAGACCTGTTCGATAAGCTTTGGCAGGAAGCTGTTGAAAGGCAGAAGGACGAGGAAGTCATCTGGAATATTGGCTTCCGGGGACAGGGCGATGTACCGTTCTGGGAAAATGATTCCGCGTTTGATACTTCCGAGAAGCGGGGAGAATTGATCAGCAATATTATGAAGAAACAATATGCAATGGTCAGAGAACAGATTCCGGACGCAGTGTTCTGCACAAATCTGTACGGTGAAATTCTGGAATTATATCGGGAGGGCTGTTTGCAGATTCCGGAGGATGTGATCCTGATCTGGGCAGACAACGGTTACGGCAAGATGGTATCCAGACGTCAAGGCAATCATAACCCCAGAGTGTCAGCGTTGCCGGAGGAAGGAGATAAGGGACGGCATGGCACCTATTATCATGTATCCTTCTATGATTTACAGGCGGCCAACCATATTACCATGCTGCCTAATTCCATGGAGTTCGTGGAAAAAGAGCTTACGGATGCTCTGAGGCATGGAATTACGGACCTGTGGCTTGTCAATGCATCCAATATCAAGCCGCATGTATATCCTCTTTCTTTTATTGCTAATCTGTGGAAACAGGATGCTCTGTCGGCAGAAGAGCATAGAAAGCGTTATGTCACCGAATACTATGGGGCGGAGAATGATACTGCGCAGCTTTCCATTATGGAAGACTGCATTCGCGATTATCCGAGGGCTATGTTACCCTTTGGAGAGAAAGAGGATGAGCATGCCGGAGAACAATTCTATAATTATGTTGTGAGGGATTTTATCTATAGCTGGATGAAGAACGGAGCTGCAGAACCGGTGGAAGAACTGTTCTGGTGTATTCATAAGGATACCTTTGCTGCACAGATGGAATGGTTTACAGGAAAATGTCTGCAGACGGGAAAACAGCTTGAGGGTCTGTATGAGCGCGGCCTTACCGTTGGGGAAAATGAATTATGGAAAGATTCCGTATTGCTGCAGGTGAAAATCCACCGGAATTGTCTACAGGGAGCTACCTTATTTACAGAAGCATTTGCAACATATGAACGGAAGGAATATAAGAAGGCCTTCTTCCTGTTGGGTAATGCTGCAGAAGCATTTGAAGCGGCGGACAGCGCCATGAGGGATCGGGAACACGGAAAATGGAAAGACTTTTATGCCAATGATTGCCTGACGGATGTGAAGGAGACAGCTTACTGCCTGAAACGCCTGATGGGCTATATGAGAAATCTGGGAGACGGACCGGATTTTTACAAGTGGCAGAGAGAAGTGACCTACTCTGAGAATGACAGCAAAGTAGTTCTGATCACTAATATGGAAAATCATATGACGGACTGGGAGTTGTATCTTGCAGGGAAAAGCAGACAGTGGTAAAAAGCAAATAGTAGGAATATTTGTAACAATTACATGATAACAGACACAATTCATAGAAAAAACTGTATTCAGCAAAAAGAGGAAAAGCCCAAAAACGTGATAAAATGGGCTTTTTCTCATCTTAAAAAAATAAAATAAAAATTGTGTAAAAATGTGTTGACAATAGCAAACCTTTTTGTTAGAATAGCTTTTGTCGTCAGGTGAGCAACACAGATGACAAAGACTTAAGACACACATTCGGAGAGATATCGAAGTGGTCATAACGAGGCGGTCTTGAAAACCGTTTGTCCGAAAGGGCGCGTGGGTTCGAATCCCACTCTCTCCGCTAGGCATTCGTGCCGCCGATAATTATATAGATTATTAGAATCAACTATCTGGAGAAGTACCCAAGAGGTTGAAGGGACACCCCTGGAAAGGGTGCAGGTCGTTAATAGCGGCGCGAGGGTTCAAATCCCTCCTTCTCCGTCAGCTGTTGTAAGATGTCAAAAATACTTGAAAAAAGTTGTTGACAAACAGAAATGGTTATGATAAACTATCAAAGCTGTCGCTGAAAACAACAGCAAAGCAACACAGCTCTTGCGGAGCAAGAGGTTATGATCTTTGACAAATAAACAGTAATGCAACCCTGAAAATTCCA
>NZ_JBKVQF010000032.1:0-34884 GCF_046969025.1 Waltera sp.
AAGGGGCTGGAAAGCCCGTAAAATAAGGAAAGTTCAAGAAATCTCTCCACAAATCCCGATTTGTTAAGCTATCTATATAATATACAATATCATCTCTCTCTGATTATTACAATACCGACCGCCCTCGTTAGTTTTCAGGTCTAACGAAAGTGGTCGGTACATAAAAAAGCATTATTATTTTATTCCGCTGCTTCCATAAAGTAAATTCGGGAGGAAAAATCCGGGAACAGTCGGGTGTCGGAATTATATCCGGTTCCGGCGAAAGCGGGTTTCAGGGCAATACCCGCACGCATCAGGGTATCTCCGTAAGCAGTCAGTTCTTCTTTTTCCCCATCCATATTTACAAATCGCGAAAGAATCTCCTGTAATGCAGATCCCTGCTTGATATGAACCGGAGAAACGGTGTTCACAAGGTCTCCGAAGTCTTTCAGATTGTATTTGATATTCCTGCCGTAGAAATGATATTTCACATCCGGAAGTAACCCCACCGGGCGATACCAGTCATGGGATTGGTTTGGAGTTGTCAGGCGTCGGAAGAACAGCCCCACTGCTCTTCTTCCATCCGGGGACACGCAGGTCCAGGATAAGGTTTCCGAGTCGGAAGCTTCGTTTTCTGCTCCACGATAAAAGGATCCAAACTGGAAAACATCCCGCCATTTTTTATAAAGTGCAATCTGCTCCCGGATTGCGTTGAGGTCACTTCCGGACAGATCCTTTAAATTACATTCATATCCTAAGACACCGAAGGAAGCCACCTGAAAACGGGTCTCAAGGGGCGTGATCCTTAAGGTCTGATGATTTGGACAAGATGACACATGTGCTGTAAATACCGATAAGGGATATCCATAGCTGTAACTGTTCTGAATCCCGGTACGGCACAGTGCGTCAGTATTATCGCTTGCCCAGATCTGCGGGAAATAACTTAATATTCCCAGATCAAAACGATTTCCACCTGAACTGCAGCCTTCAAACAAAATTTCAGGGAAACGTGTGGTCAGCTCATCCATAATGTGATACAGCCCCAGTACATAACGATGTGCCGTCTCTCCCTGTTTCGCAGCCGGCAGATAAGGGGAATAAATATCACTAAAATTGCGGTTCATATCCCATTTTACATAACGGATTTCTCCGGAAGAAAATACCCTCGTCATTTCTTCGATCACGTATTTTCTGACTTCCGGATTACATAGGTCCAGAATACACTGATTTCGTCCCTCGGAATGTGGATGGCCGGGAATCTTCATGGCCCAGTCGGGATGTCCTTTATAGAGGTTACTGTTCTCACTGATCATCTCCGGCTCCACCCAGATGCCGAAATCCATGCCAAGTTCCTTTATTTTTTTACTGAGAGAGGCAATCCCTCCGGGCAGTTTTTTCGGGTCGGGTTCCCAGTCACCCAGAGACGAAGTATCGTCGTTACGTCCGAGAAACCACCCATCATCCATGACAAAGAGTTCAATTCCGGCATTTTTTCCGGCCTTTGCCAGCTGCAAAAGCTTCTTTTCATCTATTTTAAAATAGCAGGCTTCCCAACTGTTTAATAAAACGGGGCGGGGCTTGTGCTTCCAGACACCCCGCACAATGTGTTCCCGGATAAAGGAATGCAGCTGCCCGCTGAGTCCCCGGAAACCATCTGCTGAGAAGTTTAGAACGGCCTCAGGGGTATAAAAGACTTCTCCCGGGGCTAACTGCCAGGAAAAACTCCGGGGATTGATACCGGCAACAAATCGAAACTTGCCATAAGAATCTTTCTCAAGGGCTTCATAATGATTCCCACTATAGATCAGATTGCAGCCGATACAGGAACCACTGGTCTCACAAGTATTCTCAGGGCTCAGGATCACAAAAGGATTCGCCCTGTTAGAGGAAGTTCCGGTATAAGAAGAATTAACGAATTTGCCGGAAGAAAGCGTGATCTGCTCTCTGTGCATTTCTCTTGCCCAAGCCCCACTGAAATGTGTGACCTCAGAATAATCTTCCGTCAGATCCAGCTGCGCACTCATACATCTTTCGATAGTGACAAAAGTGTCAGAACGATTGAGAAGGCAGGCACTGCGGGTGATCACATCACAGTCTTCATACACGGTATAAAACAGCTGCAGTTCCAAACGATTTGTAGCATCCTGCAAAATAATATGAAGGCATTTTGCCGAGGAACTTTCCTCTTCCGAATAACTGTGAGGAAGCCCGGAAGCCTGCATGCGTTCATCCCTGTCCTTTAAGGTTAAAACCTCGAAAGAGACAAAGGTAAAGTCAGAAGTAACACTACCGTCAGTAAAACAAACTTCCAGAAAAGGCTCTCGGATGTCTCCTTTTCCGCAGGTGCCAACCTCCAGGCAGACATCTTCCATGGAGATCTGCGGATGTTCCCTGTCGTAGGTACAAGTATTTCCCGGAGCAAAGCCTCTCTGTATGACAAGGGGCGCGCAGAAAGCGGAATCCTGTGTATCCACAGTGATCCGTTCTCCGTAATATAGGTGCTCTAGATGCCCAGTCTCCATGACACGCATTCCGTAAGTACTGTGAGTCGTCTGTAAAAAGAACCATGGTCTCGTATCTTTTACGATCTGGATCATATCGATGCCTCCTGAATCTCCTTTAAGCGTTCATCGGTCAGTTTATATTTCTTATGAAAGAATATGACACCGATGACTAACAACAGAATAGGGAATAATGTCATGGTCATGCGAAGCCCGGCCACAGAGCCTCCGGAAGCCCCGGCAGCCGCAGATACGGTATCACTGGTATCGGAGTTCAAATGGCAGAGGTTCAGGCACAGAGAAGCCACTAACGCAGCCATTCCGGAAGCCAGTTTTACTACGAAGGTCTGCATTGAGAAAATGACACTCTCGTCTCTGCGGTGATTTTTCCATTGACCGTAATCTACCGTGTTGGCCAGAAAGACGGTGGTCAGTACCGTCAGCATACCATTGGCGGCAAAGATCAGAAATCCGGGGATAAACAGTAAAAATACATTGCCCATATTGGTAAAACACAAAAACAACAATACAAAATATCCTGCAATAGCCATCACGAAGCTGACATAAAAGATCCGAATAGTACTTAAGAACTTACGAAACAGCGGGAACAAAAGCATCATGGAGAGAATCTGTACCGCCCCGCCGAAGGTATTGAACAGTGTATAGGAATTGTACCAGGTATCTCCGCCAAAATCGTATTTGAAGAAATAAATTACCAGGTTGGAGGTGGTATAGACCGCGCAGTTGATCAGTACAATGGTAATTACTACTGCCATAGCCTGATCGTTCTGAATTAACGCCTTGAACATCTGACCGATGGAGGGTGCTTCCACGTCCACAGTAGATTTTTCCTTGATATTCAGGCAGGTAACGGCAATGAATACCACGAACAGTATGGCGATGATCAGAGTAAAACGGGAAAAGCCCACTCGCTCTTTTCCCCCGCCGAGGGCATTGACACAAAGCATGGTAATGACGGTGATGATTGCAGAGCCCACACCGGCGCAGGAACGTCCTAATGTTGACAGGTTCTCCCGTTCTTTTCCACTGTGGGTAAAGGCGGGGATCATGGACCAGAAAGGAATATCCATCATGGTATAGGTCACACCCCAGAGAATATAGGTAACCGCCGCATAAGCCACCAGCCCGCTGCCATCCAGCGCAGGAGGCGCTGAGAACATCAGAAACAGAACAACAGCATTGGTCACGGTGCCGATCATCAGCCAGGGGCGGAATTTCCCCCAGCGTGTCCTGGTCTTAGCTACGATGACACCCATGAAGGGATCGTTAAAGGCATCGAACACTCTGGCAACCAGCAGGATAATACCCATAGCTACGGCATTTACCCCTAAAATATCCTGATAGTAATATAAAATATAGCTGGCGGACAGCATATACACCATATCCTTGCCGACCGCACCTAGTCCATAAGAAAACTTTTCTTTTCCACTTAAACTCATAATGTAACCCTGATCCTTTCTCTTTGATTTTCACCTGAAATTAAACCGTAACCTGAAACGGTATCTTTATTTCCCCTGCGGTCTGGGACTGTAATAACAAAGTTCCCTGACCGGATCTCCCAAGACTTTTTACATAAGTGCCACCCATGCCGCCCTGTAAGGCAATGGTGTCAGGTCCGATGATGGCAATGTCACCTTCCGCGGTGATCCGTACCGGCTCCTGATAAAAAGGAAGCACATTGCCGTGGGCATCCACAGCCCGGATCCGTACCAGTGCCACGTCGTAGCTGTGATGCTCTGTCAGATTCGTGTGATCCGCTTCCGCCTGCAGCCGGATCCCATTTACCGGCTCTTTGGTGACAGACTTTATGACTTTGCCGTCTTTGATGGCATCAAAACGGTATACGGTGGCGGTACCGCCCCAGTCACCGATGTATTTCGTGTAAAGCTTTGTCACCTCCGCAAAATCAATATGATACAGCAGTGCCAGCTTTAATGCGGTAGGATACAATCTCTTCGGAATATGGTTCAGACTGCCTCTGGCCACGATATTCATGGCATCCGCCATTTCTTTCGCATGTTTCGGACGGAACCGTTCGTTCTTCTCCAAAGCATCACCGATAAAGTCATCGATGAGAATGGGACCGTGCTTTAAATGCTTATAAGGGGACATTTCTGGCCGGTATTCCTTGATAAAACGGTCGTTTTTATACATTCTCACACTGTCGGCATTGGACAAAATATACAGGTTTCCGCGGTTGCAGCCGGGATGCTCTCCGATATCCATGGAGGAGGTGATCTGAATCACGGGGATCTCATCCTGTTCACAGGCATAAACGGAAGCTGCGAGCTTCGGATTACGGAACATATCCATGACACCGTGATAACAGATCCGGTCACCGCTTCCGAAGTCCTTATGGGTATTGTAGTCGAACATACACCAGCCGAAGCTTCCGGCGATATCCTCCTGCCCCGCTACGGCATCCAGTACGTTGGCATGGCGGATCGCATGTTCACTGCGGCGTTCCTCATTATCGAAGGCTTTTGTGGGATACATGTGTCCGTTGTATTCGCTGATCAGGTAAGGCTTGTCGGTATCGGAAGTGACCTTTTTCTTCGGGTCACAGCCGGGAGTCTCGCCGTCGTGCAGAAAATCGTTATAAGTATAGACGTCCTCCAACAGATGACTTTTCTTAATAGCCCGGACACCGCCGGTAGGTCTCATGGGATCCAGCTTATGTGCCACGGCATTGGTCTTTTCGTAAAACGGATCATCATCCGGGGATTCATTGATCCGTACACCCCACAAAATAATCGAAGGATGATTGCGGTACTGACGGATCATGTCCTCTGCATTGACCACCGCCTGTGCTTTCCAGGTGTCATCTCCAATATGCTGCCAGCCTGGAAACTCTGTGAAGACCAGAAGTCCCAGTTCGTCGCACCGCTCCAGAAAATAATGACTCTGGGGATAATGGGAAGTCCGCACGGCATTCAGCCCCAGCTCTTTTTTTAACAGATCCGCATCCAGCTTCTGCATGCTCTCCGGCATGGCATAGCCTACATAAGGATAACTCTGATGGCGGTTCAGACCCCGGATCCGCAGTTTTTTGCCATTGAGGTAAAAGCCGTCTTTTTTAAAAACTGCATCCCTGATACCGAAGGTAACCTCTGCTTCGTCCAGAAGCTGTTCTCCCTGCCAGAGCTGGGTCTTTAACAAATAAAGATGAGGGTGTTCGGTATCCCACAAAAAAGGATGTGGAATCGTTCCCTGAATACGAAACGGGGTCTCAGCCGTAGTGCCTGTGGGGACATTCTGTTCGCAGAGAAACTGCCAGTCATTATCTGATGTTACATCTGATACCACACCCGACATTACAGCATCGCTCTTTAACATATAATATTGTCTGACATTAAGGTCTTTCGCAACTTCATAAAAAGTGATTTCAGAAGTTACCTGAGCCTCATCCGGTGTGATCAGCGTGTGTACGAAAATATCCTCAAGGGCAATCTGGTCTTTTACTTCGAGATACACATCCCGGTAGATGCCGCCGTAGGTCATATAATCGATCACGTAACCGAAGGGAGGCACATTTAAGTCTTCTCTGCTGTCCAGCCGGACACACAGCACATTGTCCTGTCCGTAGTTCGCATATGCCGACAGATCTACAGTAAAGGCGGTGTAGCCGCAATGGTGCTCTCCCACCTTACTGCCGTTGAGATGGACGGTACTGTCATGACCGGCCCCTTCGAAGGTGAGCAGGATCCGCTTGCCCTGCCATTCGGTCGGAATATGCAGATGGCGTCTGTAGCCGCTGACCATCTGGTAGAGAGATTCGTCAAAATAGTGAAACGGGGTCTCCTTACAGGTATGAGGGATTCGGACGGGCTGCAGGGTCTCTTCCGGGTATTCTGTTGCAGTCATCCCCTCCTGAAAGTTCTCGTTAAAAAGCCAGTCTTCGCTTAAATAGATCTTCTGATTCATGGTTCGTTCCTCTTTCTTTGGGATATTATGGATTATTCCATTGCCTCATTCTGATCTCTGTACGATGCCATACATGAGGATTTCCACAACTTCCTTCAGGGCATCTGCATAAGTCAGCTGATTTCGAGAGAGAATATCTCTCTGGAAGAACTGCTCAATGGAAGCTTCTAACATCATTTTCACCAGACAGATGGGAACCGGGCGGATGCTTCCCTCAGCCATGCCCATCTCGATCAGCTGGATTGTAGGCTCCCAGCCTGTGGAAAGTCTGAGTTCTACCTTCTGGTAGATCTTCGGGTATTTGTCCCGGAGGGAATATAATTTTCGAAGATCGATATTCTGATAACCTTCCGGCAGCACTCCCAGGATGCGGTGCAGTTTTTCCACTACACTGAGGGAAGGATCGGTCAGGATCATCTGCTCGCTTTCCTTGATGGAGTCAAAGATATAATCTACCATGGCAAGAAACAGTGCTTCTTTATCATCGTACACGGTATAGATGGTTTTCTTGCTGATCGAGAGTTCCTTCGCCAGATCATCCATTGTGAATTTCAGCCCTTTTTGATCGAAGACACGCAGGGTGGCGTCGAGAATATTTTTTTGCAGACCTTCTGTGGTATCCATCGCTTCTATTCCTCCGTTCGGTAAGATTGTAATTACAGTATGGAAACTGAAAAGTAAATTGTGGTTTCCTATAAAAACAGGGTAGCATTTTTGAAAAAAAGATTCAAGAAACGTTTTTGCCAAAAAGAGTTTCCGAGAATTGTGAAATATAACAAAAAACCAGCCAACAAAACGGTTGACTGGTGAATGACAGAGTCTATAAATAGTTTTTCATGATGCGGTACAATGCTCTTGGATGCAGCGTTTTGGAAAGATACTCGTTGATTCCTGCATTTCTGGCTGCTGCAATATCCTCCGGCAGTGTTTTGGTACTGACGGCAATAATGGGGATTCCAGGTCCGTCGGTATGGGTGGAAGCGTTTAATTTTATTATCTCTTGAATTGTTCTGCCAGCGTGGGATGAGATTTTTTGCGGGTGATCTCCACCAATCCTAAAGGCGTCATATCCACGATGCGGGGATGCTGGCGATCCCCTGTGGTCAGATTCTTTAATGTCTCCAGTAACTCCTTCTGCCGTTCCTTTTCCGCCATATTGATGAAGTCCACAATGATGATACCGGACAGATTCCGCAGGCGCAGCTGTCTGGCTACTTCTTCGGCAGCCTCCAGATTTACCTGATAATAGGTGTCCTCTCCTGCTTTTTTCGCTTCGTTTTTACCGGAATTGACATCGATCACCGTCATGGCCTCCGTAGGCTCGATGACGAGATACCCTCCGCATTTTAACCAGACTCTCGTATCCAGTGCTTCCTCCATGCCGCGCTCCAGAGAATACAGCAGGCGTAAAGAGATCGCTGGATCATCGTAGAACCGAATGGACTTTTGTTTTAACAAAGGGTGATCTCCTTCCGACAGCTGACGATAGATCTGAGGATCATCGGTAAGGATCTCAGAATATTCCGAAGGATCCGCCATCTGCTCCAGAACCTCGTAAACGGCCTCAGAAGGCTTCAAAAGGCAGGTGAAGTACACTTTATGGTCTGCCTGCTCCAAAAGGCTCTGAAGGGCTTCAGAAGCGTTCTCAGGGGTGCTCCCGTTTTTACAAAGCAGCTGCTTCATCCGGGCAGGATCCGCAGTGGCGGAGGCACGCTTTGTCTTCTGGGCATCTCTGGTGACCATGACTACCAGCTCGTCTCCAGCTTTCAAGGTTCCGTCTGCCTTACGATTGGTCAGATACGCCGCACCTGCTTCCCGCAGGGGTAGAAAGCACAATTCTCCGGGCAGGATCTCCACGAAGCAGGCATCAATATTTTTTGCCACATTCTGTATTTTCCCCAGATAGATGCCACCGATCTTACTGGCATCTGACCGCAGTACGCGTATAGCAGCCACGCCCCGGGCATTGACAAGCAGAGCTGCCCTGCGTTCCCGCAGACAGGTGAAGATCAGTTTTCCCTCCGTGCAATCCGTGGATTTACGGATCTGATTTACTTCTTTTTCTCTGGCCGGTCGTCCGCCGGTGAGACTGCGGCTCATTCCGTGTCACCGGAAGCTGCCCTGTAAGCTTCCTCACTGTCGAAACCTATGGCATCCAGGGGGAGAAGGGCGTCTGTTTCGTTTCTCAGATAGGTCTCTTCTCTGTTGACCAGAAGGGCATTTTCCTGCAGGGTCTCACCATTTTCGGAAAATAATGCTTCAATGACCTGAATGGGTTTGATATTTCCGGCACTGGAGGCATCCACCAGCAGATAAAGCTTTTCGGACTCCACCACCTTCATCTCATAGATACCTTCTTTTAAATTGATCTCCCGGCTTCCCTTTTTTGTCTCTTTGGTAATGAGGATCTCATCTTTTGCAAGAAAACGATCCACCGCGGAGCCCAGATCAAAATGAGGCCCTCTGCCCTCCCGGAAAGCTACCGTATATCCGGCGGCAGCAACGCTGGCCATGGCATTGCCGGCCTTGTCCGGCAGAATTTTCACCGAAGTGATCTCAATGCCGGGTACAGATGCGGCATTGAGCCGTGTCTTAACATCCTCGCAGGAAGTCAGGGAATGTACTTCCAGATCCATATATTCTCCGTTGCTGGTCAGTCCCACACCCAAAGGTGCGGCAAAGGACATGATCTGATGCGGGCTGAAGCCCCCGGTATAAGCAACATCCAGCTCCGCTCTGCGGTTGGCTTTCTGGAAAAAGCGCATCACATCCAGATGTCCGATAAAACGAATGGGACCATATTTTCTAAACTTGATTCTTAATTTCATAATGTTTCTTCTTAACTCCGTAATCTATACTTCCGATGTCTGTTGTGGCAATCATCCTCTGGGCTCCACACAGATACCGCAGCCGAATCTGGCGGCACCGCAGCCCTGACATGCCTGTTTGCAGTTCGGTGAGATCGTCTCGTTTTTCGCTTTCTGCCATTCTCTCTCCAGAAAGGCTCTGGATACACCGCAGTCCAGGAAATCCCAGGGCAGGATCTCGTCCAGAGGCCGTTCTCTGTGGGAATAGAAATCCGGATCCAGACCACAGGCTTCAAAAGCTTCCATCCAGACATCGTTGTGGAAATACTCACTCCAGGCATCGTAGAAGCAGCCCTTGTTATAGACATATAAAAGCACCTGGGACAATTTTCTGTCACCTCTGGCCAGAACACCCTCCAGAACGCTGACATCCGCTTCGTGCCAGTTGTACTTGATGCTCTTCTGGTTCAGCTGCTCGGAAATGGCCTTTCTGGTCAGATATGCCTTTTCCACGAACTCTTCCTTGGTACACTGGGGCGCCCACTGGAATGGCGTAAAGGGCTTCGGCACGAAGAAGGAGGTACTGGTAACAATCTGCACTCTGCCGTTGACACGTTTCTCCTTCGGCACCGTATCGAAGAAAGTGGCCGCAATTTTGTTGGAAAGCTCAGCGATTCCCCGGATATCCTCTTCGGTTTCCGTGGGATGTCCCAGCATGAAGTACAGTTTGACTCTGGTCCAGCCGCCTTCGAAGGCAAGGGCGGAACCCTGTAAGATCACTTCTTCAGTGAGTCCTTTATTGATGACATCCCGCAGTCTCTGGCTGCCGGCTTCCGGCGCAAAGGTCAGACTGGATTTCTTCACATCCTGTACTTTGCTCATGACATCCAGAGAAAAGGCATCGATACGTAAAGACGGCAGGGAGATATTGATATGTCTCTTATCACACTCTTCAATCAGGAAGTCAATCAGCTCCGGCAGCTTGCTGTAATCGCTGGAACTTAAGGAACTTAAGGAAATCTCCTCATGACCGGTGTTTTTCAACATTTCCATGGCGTACTTTTTCAGAACTTCCACATCCCTTTCTCTGACGGGACGATACAGCTGTCCTGCCTGACAGAAACGACAGCCGCGGATACAGCCTCTCTGAATCTCCAGAACGACTCTGTCCTGTGTGACTTTGATATAAGGAACTACCGGCTTCATAGGATAAAAGCTGTCGGTCATATCCGTTACCAGCTCTTTGCGGATCCTTGCGGGAATTCCCTCTTCCGTAGGTCGGAAGGAAGCAATGGTGCCATTTTCATGGTAAGTGGTCTCATAGAACCGGGGCACATACATTCCCGGCAGCTTTGCCGCCCGGTGTAAGAATTCTTCTCTGCCTGTCTTCTCCGCCCGGCATTTCTTATAGAGATCGATCAACGGCCGGTACTGGGTCTCGCCTTCTCCGATATAGAAAATATCAAAGAAATCGGCAATGGGCTCAGGATTATAGGTGCAGGGACCGCCGCCGATAACGATGGGACAGTCCTCTCCACGTTCGGTGGCAAGCAACGGGATCCCCGCCAGATCCAGAACATGCAGAATATTCGTATAACACATTTCGTACTGAATGGTGATTCCCAAAAAGTCGAAGTCTTTTATCGGATCCTGACTCTCCAGGGCAAACAGCGGAATGTTCTCCTTACGCATAATTTCATCCAGATCCACCCAGGGAGAATACACACGCTCACACCAGACATCATCCCAGGAATTGAGCATGCCATACAGGATCTGGATTCCCAGGTGGGACATACCGATCTCGTAGACATCCGGGAAGCACATACAGAAACGGACATCAATGCTGTCCCTGTCCTTCACTACGGCATTGACTTCGTTGCCGATGTAGCGGGCCGGTTTTTCGATCTTCATCAGAATATCATCATTTAACGCTAACTTTTCGTTCATATTTACCTCAGGTTATTGATTTTTACATATAATTTTTCATCTGCCGGACATCTCCGTCTGTGCAGGGGACATCGGAATAACGGGCTTTTTCATAGATTTCAGCCATTCCTTCCACATCCAGCGATTTTTCGGCATCTCTTGCAGTATAAAATGGCAGGCTCATCTTTGCAAGCCCGCTGGCATTTATTTTTTTCTGATACATCCGCCTTATCTTCTGGCCGGCATCTAAGAAAGCAAAAGAAAACCATTTCTGCTTCTGCTTTGCGGCAGTATTTTCTGGGGCAGCGTCCAGGTGTTCCCGCTTGTCCATGCTCTCCGGCTGTTCAGAAACAGTGCCGGGGAGGGAAAACTGCATTCTGTCCCTGAGAAATGTGATCAGCTTTCGAATTCCACGGTACAGCAGAAATACGCAGACGATCAGAAGTGCGATCATGGCCACATATTCCAGAATGACCCATAAAATAAAAGGATCTTCCGCTTCCATGGGAGGCATATCGCCACCGCCTGCCTGCTGTTCCACCACTACCGCTTCTGTCCCGGAATCCATGGGGAGCAGTCCGAACAGGAAACGAAGAATCGCAGCCAGACCGTTTCGCAGTAACCGCAAAAAGGGCTTTAACCAGGCAAACTGTGACACTGCCAGGAGCAGAAGCCCCGACAACAGCACAAAGGCTGCGGTGCTGTGGAGACCGGAACGAAAGATCTCCTGAAACGGGATCTTGCCGGTACTCAGCCTGTTTACCGTAAGGAAATCCTCATAGGACTGCAAAAACAAAATGACAGCATACAATAAAAACACCAGGATCAGACTCATACGATAATAGAGATCCCAGACGTTGTTTCCCTGATAATGCTGCAGAAAAAGACACAAAAAGGCAATTCCGGCGGCTAACGGCAGAGGCAGCGGATCGGAAGCAAAGTCCTCCGTCCGAAAACGCAGCCAGAGGGAATAGATCATAAAGCCTGCACCTACCAACAGCCGGATACCACGGTTTACGCCGTTGGCTGCCGGAATGATATAAAAACATGCCAGTACCAGTCCGTGCAGAAGGAGCAATACAGACAGATGCTTACAGCGTTTTCTGGCATAATACAGAAAAAACACCGGCAGCGCCCCGAGCATCCACAAAGCCAAGGACGGACGGCTCGCCGGAGCCAGTGCGGCCAACAACGTGGATGCAGTCAGCGCCAGGGGATAAAAACATAATTGATTCATTAGATCAGTCAAAATTTCTTTCACATTCAGACGCTTTCTTCCCGTAGGGAGATAAAAGTGATCAAAGACTTTAACGCTTCCCCGGGATCAGGAGGTGTACTTTCGGAATAAGGATAAAACCATTTCATATCCGGGTGTTTTTCCTGATATTGCAGAAGTAATGCTGCAAAGTCTTCATAGGCATTGGGTGATACAAAGCAGGTATAGAGCGCATTGGACGCATCGGACATACGGGCGGCAAACAGCTCGGAAAAAGACTGTATCGGTTTAGCCGTATCGATTCTTGCAAGCGTCTGCAGACAGACATTCCGCTGTCTGACTCCGCCGCCGGCTTCCAGAATACAGGGGGCTCCACTGATTGTGTCAATACCGTTGCAATACAGGGCAACCTGCATCCCCTGTTCCAGAAACAGCAATAACAGTGCCGTGGCAATCTGCAGGCAGGCTTCCACGCAGTCCTCTTTTTTCAGAATACCGGTGTCCTCTAAGTTCACAAAAATCCGAACGGATTTCTGGGAGGTATAATTTTTCTGGTTTACCTTCAGATCCCCGGTACGGGCCGTGGCTTTCCAGTTGATGCTTTTTAAGTCATCCTGTGGTTGGTAATCCCGAATGCCCCGGTATTCGAAAGGGTCTTCCAAAAGATGTCGTTTTGTCAGAACTTCTCCGTTTAACTGTTTTAAAGACCGTTTAAAATCCGGATGGGAAAAGGGCTTCGGGTACACATAGAGACTGCAGTGTTCGATGGGTGTCGTAGCCGTATACTGTGCTGTCAGGAACAGATCGGACGCGACAAGATCCGCCTCCTGTATGGTGTAATAACCTCTTCTTCCGCCGGTAAAGTGCAGCGCTCTGGTGACCTTCTCCAAACGTCCGATCTGGAAAATATCATTGCGGTAATAGCGATCCGTGGTCCGGGAGCCTTTGGTATCGGCAAACACCAGATGTCTGTCAGTCTGGAATTTGACCTTCAACATGGTAAGGGGCAGCCGTTTGCGATTCTCAATGATCTCCGACAGCTCGCTCTCCTGTCCTTCCCAGATGCCATCCTCCCGGAAAGAAAGGGAAACCTTCAGATCCCGCTGCCATATTTTGGCGTATACATATTTCTGCCCCAGATACAGAAGCAGGGCAAAGACAATGATTCCCAGCAGTTGTATCATGGCTCAAACCTTTCTGTGGGAACAGGAACGGTGGAAAGGATGTTTTCCATTCTGCCTGCTGCGGAGCCGGTATCGGAACCGAAGCTGCATACCAGTCTGTGGGCCAGCACCGGAACAGCCAGGGTACGAACGTCATCCGGGATCACATAGGAACGTCCCTGCAGATAAGCATAGGCCTTGACACAGCGTAAAAGCCCAAGGGTTCCTCTGGGACTGACGCCTGCCAGAATACCGTCTGCCCGTCTGGTGGCTTCTGCAATCTGTACCATATATTCCCGGATGCAGGGATGAACAAAAATCTTCGCAGCCTCTGCCCGGGCAGCCAGAAGTTCCTCCAGAGAGACCACGGCAGTCAGGCTTTTCAGGGGATCTTCCTCCATGTACAATTCCAGAATCCTCAGTTCCTCTTCTTTGGTGGGAAGGTTCATGGACAGTTTTATAAGGAAACGGTCTAACTGCGCTTCCGGCAGAGGAAATACGCCGGCACTTTCGATGGGATTCTCTGTGGCAATGACAAAGAAGGGTTCGCCCGGTGTATAAGAGACACCCTCGATGGTTACCTGACGCTCTTCCATACATTCCAACAGTCCTGCCTGGGTTCTGGGGGTGGCACGGTTCAATTCGTCTGCCAGTAAAATATTGGTAAATACCGGCCCCTTTCGCAGGGTGAATTCATTCTTCTGTCTGTCATAGACATTGATGCCGGTAATGTCACCGGGCAACAGATCCGGGGTAAACTGCACCCGGGAAAACTGGGCATTTAAAGATTTTGCCAGTGCCTTGGCCAGCTTCGTTTTGCCGGTGCCGGGGACATCCTCTAATAGTACATGTCCGTCAGCGATTAAGGCCGTCAGAAGAAGTTCTGTCACTTCCTCTTTTCCGACCAGGACTTTTTGAATATTGTTTTGTATTCTGGATGCTAATTCTTTTCCGTTTTGTTCAGCCATAATTGTTACCTTTTTGCTCATGAAGTTTACTCGCCCTATAAGCATTCCAAAATATTCTTACGAATACAAGTATTCGACGAATATTTACGAAATGCTTACATGGCTCTGAATAGTTATCATTATACCTTATAAACTTAAGTTCTGCCAGTACCAAAAGGCACATAAATATGAACTGCGAAGATTGCAGATACCAGAAAGGAATGTAAAAGAGCATGGAAAAACATGATCACAGACATAAGGAAGAACTCTTACAGCAGATGCGCAGACAGGCAGAAATACGGCCAGAGCAAAACGATTCGGAACCTGCCGCATCTTCCGATACCGGTACGTTCAAAATCCGCCTTGCTCTGGCCGGAGTATTATTATTGACGATCATATTGCTGGATCAAAAAGACAAATGCTTTGCCGGGATCTCCATGGATCAGGTGCTGCATTATGTCACCGATGTAGATTACGGCACTTATCTGGAGACCTGGGTGGAAACTGCAGTTAACGGTTCGCAAGCTCTGTAGTGATTTCTTCCCAGGTGACATCTTTTTCTGCCATCAGGACCATCATATGATACAGGAAATCACTGATCTCATATTTGACCTCATTGGGGTTGGGATTTTTGGCGGCGATCACAATCTCAGTTGCCTCCTCGCCCAGTTTCTTGAGAATCTTGTCAATGCCCTTGTCGAACAGGTAATTGGTATAGGAACCCTCCTTGGGGTGGACCTTGCGGTCCTTGATCACATCGAAGACTTCCTCGAATACCTGTAAGGGATTGTTGCTTTCCTCATAATCCTTTTTCGTGATCTCGTTGAAGAAGCAGCTTCTGCTTCCGGTATGGCAGGCAGCGCCCACTTGAGATACCTTCGCAAGGATTGTATCCATATCACAGTCCGCCACCAGTTCCTTCACATACTGGTAATGACCGCTGGTCAGACCTTTCAGCCATAATTCCTGACGGCTTCTGCTGTAGTAGGTCATCTTGCCCAGCTTCAGGGTCTGCTCATAGGCTTCCTCATTCATATAAGCCATCATCAGAACTTCCTGTGTCCGGTAATCCTGTACGATAACGGGTACCATGCCGTCACTGTTCTTTTTGAAATCTTCCCACTTGTAGGCAGCCTGGAAGGATTCAATGGGAATATCGTTCTCCCGGCACAGATCCTTCAGGGCTACGATCTCTTTCACATTGTCATTTATCGTATTGCCGGTGACACCACAGACATTCTCATAAGCAAAAATCTCCAGCAATTTATTCAATGCCACCTGATTGATCTGCACGAAAAACGGAAGGGAAAGAATGGCCTGAGTCTCCCGGATCTGATGAGGGTTCATCAGGATCATGGCAGAGATATATTTCTCAATCTTCTCCTTATGTAATTCCAGAACGGACGGGTCGTTGTAAGAGATCAGAATCTTGTCCTTACCGAATTTCAGAGAGACCTCTTCGGTAATCTCAATATTACTCTCTTTCTCATAGTCGAGAACTGCTTTTTTACATCCGGCATAAAGTAATTTCTTAATGTCCTCCATACGCTTGACATTGCCGGCACCGATGACATCCACTTCCGCCCTGGTACAGATCTCCTTGATGATATCCAGTGCGGCATCATGCTCCGCATCACCTTCGGACATATCGAAAACGATCAGCTCATCCGCATTGTGCTCACAGTAATAATCTGCCAGACGGACGGGATCCGTATCCACGATGGTGGTATCCGTAAGATTCCGCACCGCATGCTCATGATATAAATAAATACAGGGAACAAATTTCTTGATGATCATAGTAATCCTCACGTCTTTCTATACCTGCAAAGCCTATGCCGCAGGCACGTATTTTTTACAGACTTCCTTTGGTACTTAAAACATCCGTTACCTTCGGATTATAGGAAACGGCCTGATCCAGCGCCTTGGCAAATGCCTTGAACATGGCTTCGATCATATGGTGATTATTGCCCGGAGACAACATTTTGATATGTAAGTTCATTCCGGCACTGTAGGATACGGCATAGAAAAATTCCTTTACCAGCTCCGTATCCAGTTCACCTACCTTCGGTACAGTAAATTCACATTCAAAATTAAGATAAGGCCGGCCGCTTAAGTCAACGGCGCACAAAGCAAGTACCTCATCCATAGGCAGAATAAAATAGCCGTAACGATTGATGCCCTTCTTGTCTCCTACCGCTTTTTTGATAGCTTCACCGAAGACAATGCCGGTATCCTCCACCGTGTGGTGACCGTCCACCTGCAGATCGCCCTTCACCTTGCATTCCAGGTCAAAAAAGCCGTGCCTCGCAAAGCCGTCCAGCATATGGTCAAAAAATCCGATGCCGGTAGACAGATCCGCTTTTCCGGTGCCGTCCAGATTTAAGGTGATGGCAATGTCGGTCTCTTTCGTTGTACGGGTCACAGTTGCAATTCGTTCCATAATATCCGATGACTCCCTTCCCAGAGGAAATGATTAATCTTCAAATCTAACTTTAATACTGTTTGCATGTGCGGTCAAGCCTTCACTCTTGGCGAAGGTCTCGATCTGGTTGTGCACCTTTTCCAGTGCCTGCCTGGAATAAGAGATAATACTGGTCTTCTTGATGAAGTCGTCCACGTTTACCGGGGAGAAGAACCGTGCGGTACCGTTGGTGGGCAGAATGTGGTTCGGACCTGCAAAATAATCACCCAAGGGTTCGGAAGCATACTCTCCCAGGAAAATCGCACCGGCATTGCGGATACGGGTCATGGTATCAAAAGGATTCTTTGTAATGATCTCCAGATGCTCGGAAGCAATGGCGTTGGCGGCATCAATAGCATCTTCCATGTTGTCGGCTAACAGAATGTAGCCGTAATTGTCCAGAGACTTCTGGATAATGGGAGCACGCTCCAGTACTTTTACGAAGCCGTCCACTTCCTCGGAGACTTTCTCCGCCAGTTCCTTCGAAGTGGTAATCAGAATGGCACTTGCCAGTTCGTCATGCTCTGCCTGAGACAGCAGATCTGCTGCAACGTATCTGGGGGTAGCGGTCTCATCTGCCAGTACCAGGATTTCGCTGGGACCCGCAATGGAATCAATGCTGACATAGCCATAAACAGCTTTTTTGGCAAGAGCTACGAAAATGTTACCGGGACCGGTGATCTTGTCGACCTTAGGTACCGACTGGGTTCCGAAAGCCATGGCTGCGATAGCCTGGGCACCGCCGACCTTATAGATGGTATCCACGCCTGCAATATCAGCGGCTACCAGAGTTCCGGGATTGACCTTACCGTCTTTTCCGGGAGGGGTGGTCATAATGATCTCATCCACACCGGCTACCTTGGCGGGGATCACATTCATCAGTACGCTGGAAGGATAAGCGGCTTTACCGCCGGGGACATAGACACCGGCTCTTTCGATGGCGGTGATCTTCATGCCTAAGATCGTACCGTCGGGCTTGGCATCGAACCAGCTGTTACGAAGCTGCTTCTGGTGAAAAGCGCGGATGTTTTCCGCAGACTGTCTGATCACATCGATCAGATTCTCATCCATCTGTGCATAGGCTTCGGCGATCTCTTCCTTTGTGACACGGATATTCTCTGCGCTTAAAGCGAACTTATCAAACTGTAAGGTATAATCGAACAATGCCTTGTCACCCTCGGCACGGACTTTTTCGATGATCTGGTTTACAGTGCTCTCATACTGGGAATAATTGTTCGGACTTCTCTTTAAAAGGTCGTTCAAAATACTCTGCTTTGATTCTTTATCCAATGCTACGATTCTCATGACGGTACTCTCCTTTAAATACTTTTTATGACGATGCTTATCCTCTCGGTCAGGCCTGTATTTTTAACTGCTCCCGGATCGCACCCACCAGCTTGCGGATACGGTCGGCTTCCATCTGCATACTCACCGGATTGACGATCATACGGGCGGACAGAGGACATACCTCTTCCAGAACCTCCAGCCCGTTTTCCCTTAAGGTGGAACCGGTCTCAACGATATCCACAATGACGTCAGACAGCTCTACCAGCGGCCCTAATTCTACAGAACCGTTTAATTTGATGATATCTACAGTCTGATGCTTTTTATTATAGAAATACTCTCGGGCGATATTGGGGTATTTGCTGGCTACCCGGATCCGCTCATGGTGTTTCAACAACTCTCTGGCGGAAGCAGGACCGCAGACACACATCCGGCATTTGCCGAAGCCAAGGTCCAGCACTTCGTAGACATTCCGGTTTTCTTCCAGAATGGTGTCCTTGCCGACCACGCCGATATCAGCAGCACCATACTCTACATAGGTGGGAACGTCGGGACCCTTTGCCAGGAAAAAGCGTAATTTGTATTCTTCATTGACGAAGATCAGCTTTCTGGTATCTTTATCCTTCATTTCTTCACAGGTAATGCCGATCTGTTCGAAAAGCTCCAGTGTCTTTTTGGCAAGTCTGCCCTTTCCCAGAGCAAACGTAAGATATCTTTCTTCACTCATTACTGATCTGCCTCCTCGTTCTCTGTAATCTCGGGGGAAAGCACGGTGGGAATGCCTTGCTTACGTAAACTTACGACTTCGGAAAGCTTCGCCAGATAATCTGCCTCGTCTCCTGCCCGATAATACACTACTTTGCCGGAATCAGGAATATCGATATTCACTTTTTGGCGGGATAATGCCTCTAACAAATCATCAATAACAATGACAAAACCGATAGCTGCCGCATTCTTGCCGAACTTCCGAAGCAGGTTGTCATAACGGCCGCCCTTCACCACGGCATCGCCGATGCCGTAAGTGTAAGCTTTGAAGACAACGCCGGTATAATACTGGTATTTGCTGAGCATTCCAAGGTCGAATGAAATATATTCAGCAACGCCGTACTGCTCTAAACGCTCTTTTAACTTTTCCAGTCTTGCAATCGCCTGCAGGGATCTCTCATTTTTAACCAGTGCTTTCGCATCTTCCAGAGACTCTATGTTTTCAAACATATCTGCAAGCTTTAATAAAATGCTGTGATAAGGCTCGGGGATCTGCTTCTGCTCCAGTAATTCCTGGGCAGCGAAAAAGTTCTTGCCGGAGATACAGGAACGGAGTTCCTTTTCCGTATCCTCATCCAGACCGGCTTCTTCACAGAGACCGCGGAAGTAATCTACTTCACCAATGGTCACCTGAAATCTGGTCAGCCCGGCACTTTTCAGTGCTTCAATCACCATACTGATCACTTCGGCATCTGCTTCCACGGAAGAATCCCCAATCAGCTCTGCCCCCATCTGGGTCACTTCTTTTAATTTCCCCTGCAGATTGGAAGTATTGGTAAAGGTATTGCCGTTGTAGCTGAAACGAAGCGGCACCTTTTCCTCCATAAAATACTTCGCTGCGCAGCGGGCGATGGACGGCGTAAAGTCTGGCCGCAGCACCAGCGTATTACCCTCTTTATCAAAGAACTTATACAGCTCCTTACTGGGAGTGGTTCCGATCTCCTTGGAGAAAACATCGAAAAACTCAATGGAAGGGGTCTGGATATCTTCGTAACCGAAACAATGGATCGCCTGCTGCAGTTTCTGTTCTACGGCCAGCTTCTTTGCATATTCTTTGCCGTAAATGTCCCGGACGCCCTCCGGCGTATGTAAAAGTCTGTTGTTCATAAGCGTTCCTCAATTCATACACTTTAATATATTAACGTGCTACCATATTATCATAGTAGCATGTGAAACTATTTGTAGTATACTAGGAGACCTTTCCGCTGTCAAGAAATTATTATTTATTATTCCTCCCGGTCTTCCAGATCCTTTTTCAGAATATCCAGATAGGGAACCAGGATTCCCTGATGCTTCGGGATAATATATTCCGGGTTCAGTTCCTCGAAACGGAAGCTTTTCCGGCCGCCCTCCTGTGCCCTGTCCCAGAAAAAGCGGAGCATTTCATAGGGAAGGTAATATAACAGATCCTTATGGCTGTAAAATATCAGGAAAAAGGCGATCCCCCCCTGTTTCTCGAACTGATGCATGAACTCCACCTGATGGGGATGGATATTTTGCAGGGAAAAGGTGTCCACCGCACATTCCTTGGCATCAAAACAGACCGGAATGCCCTGTACGACACCGATATAGTCTACGGTACTCTTCTGTTCGAAAAAGGCCAGGGTGATCTGGCGGCTCTCCTTATCCATTTTGACCGGGGTAATGGGGGTGGGGATCTTCTGAATCAGGGCCAGACCGGCCTCGGCATATTTTTCATTGGTGCGGTTGACCATATCCTCCAGAGTAGATCCACGAAGCCCTCTGGTATTCCATGTTGCCATTGTTCTTAGTTTTCCTTTCTAGCAGGCGGAATCCGGTGTCAGATTCAGAGCCTGTAAGATCTCTGCAAATTTATGGGGAAGCGGTGCGTCAAAAGTCTGACCGCTCACCTTTGCAAGAGGTCCTTCCGCTTCTTCCGGGAAACACACTCTTCCGGCATGCAGAAGCTGGTGGTGCAGAGAGTATTCCGATTGCATCCTGCGATTTAATTTGTTGTCTCCGTACTTGGTGTCACCAAGTAACGGATGTCCGGTGCTGGCCAGATGGGCGCGGATCTGGTGGGTTTTGCCGGTGACCAGTTCTACGGTCAGCAGGGTATATTCCCCAGCCACCGCACTGGGAGTGTAGATTGTTTTTATAAAGGAAGCATCTTCCGGAGCCTCCGCCATATCTGGAAATACCTGTACCGTATTGGTGCGTTCGTCCTTGTACAGATAGCCTTCCAGGGTGCTTTCCTGTAAAATCTTGCCCTTACAGACGGTCTGATAATATTTCTTTACGGAACGATCCTTGATGATCCGGCTGAGTGCCTGGGAACCGGCCAGCGTCTTTCCGCACAATACGATACCGCTGGTATTGCGGTCGAGGCGGTTGCAGACCGATGGATGGAAGGTAGCAAGATCGGTTTCTTTTATGGCATTGGCAGCCAGCAGGTGGCCAATCAGCCATTCGTTCAGGGAAAGATCTTCCGGTTTGGCTTTCTGGGTCAGAACTCCGGCAGGTTTATTCAGCAACAGGATATTTTCATCCTCATAAAGAACGCTGATATCCTTTAAGGAACGGTAAGCCTTACGGTAATCGGAAGTATCTTCCGCTGCCCCGGCACCGGACAGAGAGGCATAAGTTTCCTCAGAGAAAAAACATTTTACCTCGTCTCCCTGGGCAAGGATTTCTTTACCTTCAGCCCTTTTCCCGTTCAACGTAATATTTTTCTTGCGAAGCATCTTATATAAAAATCCGGTGCCTGCATTAGGTAACGCTTTTTTTAAAAATTTGTCCAGACGTTGTCCCGCCTGATTTTTGCCAATGGTAAGCAACTGCATAGGACACCCTCCTTTTGAGAAGTAAGTTATAGAGATACGCTCTTTAAGGTCTGGCAGATCCCGGCAGACAGTTCCGGCTGTGAGGAAAGCTCCTTTAACTGATCACATCTTGCCAGATACTTGTCCAGATCGTTAAATATTTTCACAGAGACTTCTCTGTAATTGTCTTTTTTCAGAATGTCCTGAATGTGCTTGTAAAAAGCCTGTTCCGCAAATTTCGGATCCGTGGTGTAGCCACAGACCGTATTACCGCAGACTGTCAGATGATAGATAACATAATTCTTCTCATAGGAAGTAAATACCATATCGTAGAGAGTGGTAAGGCCTTCTGTATGTGCCGCGATTTTTGCAGCTACCTGCTCGTCACAGCCCCGGTAGCGCAGGAACATGAACATTTCTACCAGACTCTTGCAGGCCGGAAGACATCCCAGTACCGCCACGATGGTCAGGAGATTCTCACGGCTTCCGGTGCTGACCCATCCGGCGATAAACAGAGACAGAGAGATGGCAAAATAAAGCACGGTTCTTAAAATCTCATAAATTTTCTGTGTGCGGAGATACCCGCGGGTTCCTCTATAGGCATCAGTGGTAAACATTCTTTTGAATTGCATGAAAAATAACTCCTTTATTTATGATTTCTTTCCAGCGGCAGACAAGACTTCGATCTCTTCTTCCGTCAATGCCCGGTATTCCCCTCTTTGCAGGGAAAGATCCAGGGACAGGGGGCCGAAGCTTACCCGCTCCAGTGTAAGTACCTGATTATCAACCGCCTGCAACATCCGTTTTACCTGATGAAACCGGCCTTCATGAATGGTCAATAACAGATCACCGTTTTCTGTGAGTCTGGCTTTGGACGGGGCTGTCGGTTTCTCATCACCGATGTCAAGCCCGTTTTCCAACCGGTGGATATCTTCTGCGGAAAGCGGCTTTTCCGGCTTTACCAGATAGGTCTTATCCACATGTTTTTTCGGTGACAACAGATCATGGGCCAGAGCACCGTCATTGGTCAGGAGCAGCAATCCCGTGGTATCCTTGTCCAGCCGCCCTACCGGGAACAGATCCTTTTGTTCCGGGACAGTAAGGAGACTTACCACGGTTGGGGCTGTATTATCGTTGGTGGCAGAGACAACCCCCTCCGGCTTATTTAACATATAATAGACATATTTCCTATAATGGATCGGCTGTCCCTGACAGACCACCGTATCGGTCTCTTCATTGACTTTTGTCTCCGGCTTTTTGATTATCTGGTCGTTTACTGTCACCTGACCTTTTTTGATGTACTCTTTCACCTGACTTCGAGTGCCAATATTGTTATCGCATAAAAATTTATCCAACCGCATGGGCTTTGATCTCTTTCTTAGACTTAATTTTTCTTCATCGGCATATAGTATACAAACCTTTCAAGGCAGACAGCCATGAAAAAAATATTCGGAATCTGTTTCTTTGTTCTAATGACCGGCTGTATTCTGACTCATTCTTCCCTGAGCCTTGCCTATGCTGCCCTGGGATTAAATCTTTGGTATGAAAAAATGGTACCGGTGCTTCTGCCGTTTATGATCCTGTCCGGCACTTTGATCCGTATGGGTATGACGGACAGCCTGATCCGTCCGGTAAGACCTTTGTTCGGAAGAATCTATCGCCTGTCAGCACCGGGAATCTATGTGATCCTGGTGGGCTTTTTGTGCGGATTTCCCATGGGTGCCCGGACGATTGCGGATTTACGGAACCGACAGGAACTTTCTTCGGAGGAAGGACAATATCTGCTGGCCTTCTGCAACAATCTGGGACCAGTCTATTTCCTGGGATTTGTACTGCCGCTACTGCATAGGAAGCTGCTGTTCCCTTATGTATTTGGTATGTACGGCGTTCCTTTGCTATATGGCATTTTCCTTCGTTATAGCGTGTACAAAAATCGGATTTCGGAGAAAACAGACCACTCTTTTGGAAGAAACAATGCTGCGAAGTTTTTGGAACCGACCGGTCCGGCTCCCCTTCCTGCCATGTCCCTGACGGATGCCCTGGATGATGCTATTACCGCTGCCGGAAGAAGCATCTTACAGTTGGGAGGCTACATGATCTTTTTCAATCTGCTGAACCTTCTGCCAAGGCTTTTACTTCCCGACAGTTTCCGGTATGCACCGCTTTTGGAGATCAGTGGGGGCCTGAAGCTGCTGGGAGACAGATTCCCTTTGTATACGTTATTGCTTTTGCCCTTTGGCGGCTTAAGCTGTATTGCCCAGACCGGAAGCTGTATCCGCAATACCGGGCTTTCTCTCAAGTCCTACATCCTTCATAAAATGGTACTGACAGTGCTTACTGCAGCTTATTATCTGGGATGGTTTCTGTTGTCTCCGGATACTTTTCTGCTTTGATTTTTCCGTCTTCGTTTTCTGTGTCTGCCCTGTTGGATCTGGTATAACAAAAAGACCAGCAACAACAGCACTACCAGAATCCCACAGATCACCAGAAAAACACCGAAATTCACTTCCGGACTTTTTTCGGAAGGCATCGGAGTATTTCCGGCGGCATCGGCCATGGTGATCACGGAACTGCCAGCTTCTGTGATCTGTTCCTCTGCAGCCCGGGAAGCTTCCGCTGCCTCCTGTGCCGCAAGACTTTCCTGTAATGCCTCTTCGGCAGCTTTTTCCTGATCAATAAAAGGCTGTGCAAAGGTGACAGGATCACTCTCTGTGAACAGATCCGCCTGATTGTAACCGCGAACGGTGATCACCGGCTGTTCCCCCTTTGTGAAGGTCACGGAAAATGTGAAGGTGTCGGGATAGGTCCCGGCCATAATATCCAGTCCCGGCCAGGGAAGCAGTTCGGAATAAGTCCTGCCTCCATCGGTACTGTAATCGTAATACATCATGGGGCAGTCATAGTCGGCTGCCGTCACTTCCAGAGAGACTTCTCCGGTCTCATAGTCTGCATTCTGCAAAGTCAGCTGGCAGATATCCGGTTCGGTCTTGTCCCGCACAGTGGCAGGCAGAATGGATTGCAGCGAGACTTCCGGAAGAGCGTCTGCCTCTCCACTGTAGTCCACACCAAGACTTGCACTGGATAATCCGAAATATTTTGCAACAGACAAAGCATCCTCCCTGCCGAATTTCTTCCAGTCCTCTTCTGTCTGGCAGTAAGGAGTGTCTCTGCTCTCATCCACATGACAATGCTCGATGATGGCGGAGGGAATGGATCTGGAGGTACTTTCTCTTATAATTCCGTAATAGTCATCACCGTTATCTTTAAGTTTCGTCTTGACTCCCCGTAGAAACAGTCCCATGTCCTGCATCTGCTGCATCTGTTCCCAGCCGAACTGATAACCGTAAGCGTTGTAAGGCTGTACGGAAGAGATCCAGACTTCGGATCCGAACAGATCATGATCCATGGAAGCGTTGTAATGAATACTGAACAGGAAATCCGCATTCCGGTCTGCAGCAAATTGTGCCCGGTCTGCCAGAGACATGGTCACATCATCCGTATGAGTCAGATAGACATCCACATTATCGTATTTTGTCAGTTCCTCGTACATGGCCAGCGCGGTCACCATGGTCATTTTTTTCTCCTGTGCAGGGCCTTCCAGCGTTCCCTCGTTATCACCGCCGTGTCCGGGATCAATGACAATGACGACCCTTTCTCCGGTCTCCTGCGCTCTGGGAGCCGCCTGTGCAGGCAGGGAATTTCCATAAAAACAGGCTGCTGCAAGACTGACCGCACAGATCATTGTCCTGACTAACAGCCCTTTTTGCTTTTTCCATACTTTCATTTATCGTATTCCTTTATTTTTAAAAAACCAGCTTTCAGCAGAAAACTGGTTTTTCGTACTCGTTGTTTGGACATGCTTTACATAACGTCCAGATTGTCTTCGGCATCCGCAGCAGTATCTACGTCATCAAGATCCTCATCTACGGGGTGCAGCTCACTGCGGTTGGACTGGATAATGTCACGATACTGGTTCAGATTGCCGATCAGAGCATCGTAATTGGCGCTGGCCTGCTGTGTGGAGGAAGAAATAATATTCTCCAGATGTGCCAGCATATCATCCATGTACTGCATGGCAGCGGATTTGACATTGTTGGCCTCAATAGTGGCATTGTCCAGAATCTCCTGAGCCTGCTTACTGGCCATGGTAACGACCTCGTTGGCCTGGGCGTAAGCCTGCTGCATGATCTCATGCTCGTTGATCAGCTCGTTGGTATGCACGGTAGCCTCGTTGATCAATGCTTCTGCCTTGGCTTTGGCATCGTTTAGGATGGCTTCCTTGTTGCTGATGATCTTCTGGTAGCGCTTGATCTCATCCGGGGTCTTCATACGCAGTTCCCGCAGTAACTCATCAATCTCATCCTTATTCACGATGATTTCGGTACTGGACATGAACTTCGGCTTGCAACCCTCGATGTATTCTTCTATTTCATCAATTAACTGTTCGATTCTGCTGCTCATGAAACTCTCCTTATTTACACATCACTATGCTCTGAAAGCTTTTTCTCGCGATATTTGTCGTAGATCAGTTTCGCCACAAAATCCGGAACACAAGGGGTGATATCTCCATCAAAACTTGCAATCTGCTTGATGGCGGAAGAACTGAGGTAGGCATATTCCAGACTGGTGGTCAAAAATACCGTATCAATTTTGCCATGGGACAACATCCGGTTGGTCTGTGCCATCTGCAGTTCATATTCAAAATCCGTAATGGCGCGTAAGCCCCTTACGATAACATGCAGATCTTTTTCCCTGGCATAATCCACTAAAAGCCCACTGAAACTGTCAATCTGCACATTAGGCAGATCTTTTGTGGCTTCTTCTAGTATCTTAACACGTTCCTCTACAGAAAACAACGGTGTCTTTTCTTTATTGTTCAAAATGCTGACGATCAGAACATCAAATATTTCGGATGCCCGCCTTATGATATCCATATGACCGTTGGTGACGGGATCAAAGCTTCCGGTGTAAACAGCTCTTTTCATAAAAATCATGCCTTTCAGTGTTACTTCCTGCGAAGGAACACATGCTTGTTGGTTTTGTATTTTTTCTCACGGATCACTTCAAACCCTAAGTCTTCCGCATAGGAGAAATCGGTATGCAGAGAGGCTTCTACCAGGATCAGAGTCTCTTCGGAGACATATTTGGCATAGCGCAGCTGCTCTAAGACTCTGCGCTCCTGCTCCTGATCGTAGGGTGGATCCATGAAGATCACATCCACGTGCTTTTCATAGATGCCCGTCAGTCCTGCGCAGGCATCCTGTTTTAATACTATAGCACGGTCTTTCATTTTCGTAAATGCCAGATTGTCCTCGATACATGCCAGGGCTTTCGGCGCATTTTCAATAAAATAGGCTTTTCTGGCACCGCGGCTTAATGCTTCGATGCCGATGCCGCCGCTGCCACTGAAAATATCCACGAACACACAGTCCGGAATATAGGTCTGCAGCATATTAAAAAGGGTTTCCTTGATCCGGTCGGTGGTGGGTCTGGTATCCATTCCTTCCGGAGTCTTAAGGGGCAGACTTCTTGCAGTTCCCGCAATGACTCTCATATGATTACTCTCCGTTTTCTCTATAAATGTTGTATGAATGATTCTGTTTAAAAAGTTACACTCTCACTTTGGTGCCCTTGCTGTCACGTTTGCCGAGTTTCAGATTATTCAGGATGAGCTCCTTGCCCTTATATTCAATGGTGGTCTCTACGGCATTCTTCGTATAATATACATTTTCCACCTGATCACCGTCGCCCAGTTTCATGCCGCGGACGCCGATGGCACCTTTCTTTTTCTCGGGGATCTCATCGATGGAGAAGCGCAGGAAAAAACCGGCCTTTGTCTGTAATACGATATTCCGCTGATCCGTAAGAGCCGTAACGCTGACAACGCTGTCGCCCTCCGCCAACTTCGTAGCTGCAACGGTGCGCTTGGTCACATCGAACTCTCCGCCATCTACCACCTTCAACATGGACTGTGCAGTGGCAAAGATCACCTGACACAGATTCAGTTCCTTCTGACTGGTGATATAGACGATCTCTTCGGTTTTCTGGCTGAAGTTACTCACGTTGTCAATGGGCGTGCCTTTGTCACGGAACTTGCCGTAAGGCAGGTCCAGCACCTTGATAGTGTGCATCTGTCCGGTGTTGGTGAACAGGCAGATCCTTCCGGTATTTTTACAGGTGAAGACGTATTTATTTTCTGCATCTGCGGCTTCTTTATTCCGCTCGTAGGTGGAGACATCCACAGTCTTGGCATAGCCGAATCGATCCATGAGAAATACCACATCCATCTCTTCCAGTTCTTTTTCCTTGTAGACCGCTTCCTGTCCGTTCTCGATGACAGTTTTGCGGGGATGGCTGTATTCCTTCTTGAATCCGTCCAGTTCATTCATGATGACCTGGGCCATGGAATCTCTGCGGTCCAGAATATCCTCATAACGATAGATGTTTGCCATGGTCTCTTCGTGTTCGTTGATCAGTGCTTCCAGTTCCAGACCGATCAACTTATACAGACGCATCTCTAAGATGGCATTGGCCTGTTTCTCGGTGAACATCAGCTGGGCTGCCATGATCCTGGATTCCTTGGACTTGAACTTGATGCCATCGACCTTACCCTCTACGAGACAGGCTTTTGCCATGGCACGATCCTTGGATCCGCGTAAAATTTCAATGACCAGATCGATCACATTGCAGGCCTTGATCAGACCTTCCTGAATCTCCTTGCGCTCCTGCTCTTTGGCCAATAGATTGGTATATTTTCTGGTAGCCACTTCAAACTGGAAGTCAACATTGGCCTTGATGATCTGCTTTAAGCCCATAGTCTCTGGTCTGCCGTTTGCGATAGCCAGCATATTGACACCGAAGGTATCCTCCAGACGAGTCTTTTTATAGAGCATATTTACAAAGTTCTCGGGATCGGCATCCTTACGAAGTTCGATGACGATACGGATGCCTTCCTTGGAAGATTGGTTGGAAATATCCACAATATCCTGTGTCTTCTTCGTCTCGGAAAGAGCGGCCACGTCGGATAAAAACTTCGCAATATTGGCACCGATCATGGTATAGGGGATCTCGGTGATCACTACATTGGTCTTTCCAGATTTTCCCTTCTGGAGTTCCACTTTGCCCCGCAGCTTGATCTTGCCGGTTCCGGTCTCATAGATGTCTTCCAGTTCATCCTTATTGATAACGATGCCGCCGGTGGGAAAATCCGGCCCCTTCAGGTAACGCATCAGTTCTTTTGTTGTGATCTCATTATTGAGCATATAAGCCTTTACGGCGTCAATGACTTCCCCGAGATTATGAGGGGGAATGCTGGTGGCCATGCCTACGGCGATACCTTCGGAACCATTAACCAACAGGTTCGGAATCTTTACCGGCAGTACGGACGGCTCTTTTTCCGTTTCATCGAAGTTCGGAACAAAGTCTACCACATCCTTGTCCAGATCTGCCAGGAAAGCTTCCTGGGTCACTTTCTGCAGTCTTGCCTCGGTATAACGCATGGCTGCGGCACCATCTCCTTCAATGTTGCCGAAGTTACCATGGCCGTCGATCAGGGGCATGCCCTTTTTGAAATCCTGGCTCATGACTACCAGTGCCTCATAGATGGAACTGTCGCCGTGGGGGTGATATTTACCCATGGTATCACCTACGATACGGGCACTTTTACGGTAGGGGCGGTCGTAACGGATCCCCAGTTCATGCATATCGTAGAGAGTTCTTCTCTGTACCGGCTTCAGGCCGTCTCTGACATCCGGCAGGGCTCTGGCAATGATAACGCTCATGGCATAGTCGATGAACGATTTCTGCATCTCCTCGGAGTATTCTGTTTTTATGATTCTGCTGTCGTCCATTTCTAATCTCCGTTCTTCTGATATCTGATATTAAATATCAAGCGCCGCATCCGTAGCGTGATCGTAAATAAAGGCTTTTCTGGGCGGCACATCCGTACCCATGAGAAGCTCGGTCATCTCGGAAGCCATGCGGGCATCCTCGATCTCTACTAATTTCAACAATCTGCGTTCCGGATCCAGTGTGGTCTCCCACAGCTGTTCGGCATCCATCTCACCCAGACCTTTGTATCGCTGTAAGGTAAAGGGACCCTTGTGGGTCTTGCGGTATTTTTCCAGTGCCTTATCATCATACAGATATTTTTCTTCTCCCTTGGAGGGCATGGCCTTATATAAGGGAGGCATTGCTATGTATACGTGGCCTTCGAAGATCAGATCCGGCATGAAACGATAGAATAAGGTCAGCAGCAACGTGGAAATATGTGCGCCATCCACATCGGCATCCGCCATGATAATGATCTTGTCATAGCGCAGCTTACTAATATCGAAATCGTTGCCGTAGCCCTCGGAAAATCCGCAGCCGAAAGCGTTGATCATGGTCTTGATTTCGGCGTTGGCCAGTACTTTGTCAATGCTGGCTTTCTCTACGTTCAGGATCTTACCGCGGATCGGAAGGATGGCCTGATACATACGGTTTCTGGCAGTCTTGGCACTGCCGCCCGCAGAGTCACCCTCTACGATGAAGATCTCACACTTGGAGGGATCTCTGGACTCGCAGTTTGCAAGTTTTCCGTTGGAATCAAAGGAGAACTTCTGCTTGGTCAGCATATTGGTCTTGGCTTTTTCCTCTGTCTTACGGATCTTGGCTGCCTTTTCCGCACAGCCGATAATGCTCTTCAAAGTCTCCAGATTGCGGTCGAAGAACCGGACGATCTCTTCGCCGGTCACCTTGGCCACGGCCTTGGCGGCATCCTGGTTGTCCAGTTTCGTCTTGGTCTGGCCTTCGAAACGGGGATCCGGGTGCTTGATGGATACCACTGCCGTCATTCCGTTCCGGACATCGGCACCGGTAAAGTTTGCATCCTTTTCCTTTAAAATGTTCAGCTCTCTGGCATAGGTATTGATCACATTGGTGAACTGGGTCTTAAAGCCAGTAAGGTGGGTACCGCCTTCAGAGTTGTAAATGTTATTACAGAAGCCCAGTACATTCTCGTGGAATTCATTCACATACTGGAAGGCCACTTCCACAGAGATTCCCTCGCTCTCGCCGGAAAAGAAAATGACATCATGTACGGTCTCCTTGGAATGGTTCATATCCTTTATAAAGCCAATGATACCTTCCGGCTCATGATAGGTGACCTTCTCCGGCTCTTCTTTTCTTTTATCTTCAAAAATGATCGTAAGCTTCGGGTTCAGGTAAGCGGTCTCATGAAGACGGCTCTTAACATCATCTTCCTTGAAACGGGTCTTGTCGAAGATGGTATCATCCGGCAGGAAATTGATGGTCGTACCGGTCTCTCTGGTCTTGCCCACTACGGGAAGCAGACCGTCCACCAGATCCATCACGGGGATACCTCTTTCATAACGGTCCTCATAGATGAAGCCACCACTCTTGACTCTTACAGTCAACTTTGTGGAAAGAGCATTTACCACAGAGGAACCTACGCCGTGCAGACCACCGCTGGTCTTGTAGGCGGAATTATCGAATTTACCGCCGGCATGAAGAGTCGTGAATACCAGGCGCTCCGCACTGATTCCTTTTTCGTGCATTCCCACGGGAATACCACGTCCGTTGTCTTCTACCGTGGCGGAGCCATCCGCTTCCAGAGTTACTTTTATCGTATCGCAGTATCCGGCCAGATGCTCGTCCACAGAGTTATCTACGATCTCGTAGATCAGGTGGTTCAGACCCTTGGTGGAGACACTGCCGATATACATTCCGGGTCTCTTTCTTACCGCTTCCAGACCTTCCAGAACGGTAATACTTGAGGCGTCATAATTATTGTCTTTTGCCATGAAATGGAACTCCTTATCAACACATGATTGTCTTTAGTATAGCATAGATTTTGTGTTTGGAAAAGTAAAAAATACAAGGGATGGGGGAAACAGATAAGATAATGAAAACTCCCGGAATACTACTTTCCGGGAGTAACAGAATCATTGAAAATTACACATTGATTTTTTTACAGCATGCCAGTGCAAGGGAACCGGGGCCGATGTGGCAGGCAACACTTAAGGACAGTGGATCGATATGGATATCATAGCCGGGGAATTCCGCCTCTACCTCGGTGCGAAACTGTTCTGCTGCAGCTCTGTCGTGGGTATAAGCAATCTGCAGCCAGATGTGCTTGTCCTCCGTCATGCCGCCGAAACGCTCGTTGATGTCCTTCTTAATAGCATTGATCATCATGGTTTTGCCCTGCGAGGTGGTTCTGGCCTTTGCAAAGGCATCCAGCTTTTCACCCTGAATGGTCAGCACCGGCTTCAGGCGAAGCATTGTACCGATGGCTGCGGCCGCCGGAGTGATCCGTCCGCCTTTTTTCAGATAATACAAGGTGTCCAGCATAATATAGATACTGCTGTTGAATTTATCATTTTCCAGGAATTCTTTGATCTGGGCCGCGTCTTTACCGGCTGCTGCAAGCTGCAGGGCATCCAACGCAGACTGACGCTGGGTTACGGAGATCCGCTGGTTGTTCACGACCTGAACTCTGCCATCATAATCTGCCGCAAAGGCCATGGCACTCTGACAGGAACCGGACAGACCGCTGCTCATAGGAATGTGTACGATCTCGTCATATTCCTGTAAAAGCTTGTCCCACAGGCTGGTGACACTGTCAGGAGACGGCTGGCTGGTGGCAATATTGGCACCGGATTTCAGCTTTTCATAGAACTGCTCCTGTGTCAGGTCAATATCTTCATAGTATGTGACTTCATCGATCATAAAAGGCATGGGCAGAACATGGATTCCGCGACGGGCTCCTTCTGCCTGTGTAATTCCGCTGTTACTGTCGGTTACAATTGCGATTTTTGACATTCTGGTATCTAAACCTTCCCTTTGCATAAATTAACATAAATTATCTGATCCTAAGTATAAAACTTTGAACATAAAAATAATTTTACTGTCAGATGGTCCGAAAGTCAACAACATTTACTGCGGTATGTTCTTTGAAATAGTTCACCAATGCTCGGCTGTCGTCATCTGTCAGCTCCGGATCGGATACAAGCAACTGTTCCACGGCATCTGAAGCCTCTTTTAAAATATTTGCATCTGTATATATATCACCCAGTACAAATGCAAATTCACCGCTCTGCCGGATGCCGAAGATATCTCCCGGACCTCGCAGTTTCAGATCCTCGGAAGCAATATGGAAACCGTCGTTGGAATGGTTCAGGATCTGTAATCGTTCCATGGTCTCTTTGGCTTCGGAAGTGCTGATAAAAATGCAATAGCTTTGGAATTCCCCACGTCCCACACGCCCACGCAGCTGATGCAGCTGTGCCAGACCGAAACGCTCCGCATTCTCCACCATCATCACTGTGGCATTGGGAACATTGATGCCTACTTCAATTACCGTGGTGGAGACTAAGACATCGATCTCCTTAGCAGCGAACTCTTCCATAATACGGTTCTTATCTGCCGGACGCATTTTCCCATGAAGATAAGCCACCTGTACGGAAGGAGGCAGAACTGCCCGGAGCTTCTCTGTATAATCCACTACATTCTCCAGGTCTTCCGATTCCCCTTCTTCCACCATAGGACAGATGACATAAGCCTGTCTGCCGGCAGCCACCTCTTTTGCGATAAATTCATAAGCCTTAGGTCGATAGGAAGTCCCTACAACACAGTTTTTGATCGGCAGACGATTCGCAGGAAGTTCATCAATGACAGAGACCTTCAGATCCCCATATAGAATAATGGCCAATGTCCTGGGAATCGGCGTAGCACTCATAACTAACACATGAGGCTCACTCCCTTTGGCGGCTAATGTCTCCCTCTGCCTTACACCAAAGCGGTGCTGTTCATCCGTTACTACCAGCGCAAGGGAAGAATATTCCACTTTTTCCTGGATCAGCGCATGGGTTCCGATGATCAGGTTAGCCTCTCCGGAAGCAATTTTTGCATAAGCCTCCCGTTTCTCCTTCGCCGTCATAGAGCCTGTCAGAAGCACCGGACGGAAAGCAATTCCATATTTTTCTATATAGCCTGAAATGGTCTCAAAATGTTGGACTGCCAGTACTTCAGTAGGGGCCATCATTGCTCCCTGATAACCATTAGCCGCACACATGAGAAGTGCCAGCACTGCCAGGATTGTCTTACCGGAGCCGACATCTCCCTGAATCAGACGGTTCATGGCATAAGGACTTCCCATATCCTCCCTGAGCTCACCCCAGACTTTTTTTTGGGCTTTTGTCAGCGGGAACGGCAGTTGCTCCAGAAATCTTACGGTATCCGCGGTCTCATACATGGGAAAATGATTCTCCGTCTTCGCCGCCAGATCTTTATTTTTCCGAAGAACCAGTAAAAAAGAAAAGAATTCTTCGAATACGATACGGTTCCTTGCTGCCAGCAGTTCCTCCCGGTTTTCCGGGAAGTGCAGTGAATTGACAGCTTCCCTGTGGGAAAGCATGGGTATTTTTTGCAATACGGACTGCGGCAGATATTCTTTTTCCGGGGGATAATATTCCAGTGCCTGGGCTACGGACTTCTGCACCATCTGGTTGGTCAGTCCTTTGGTCAGGGCATATCTGGGCAGAAGCCGACCTGATTTTTTCTGATATTCCTCCCAGGTAAACATTCTGGGCTGCTCCATGATCTTATGAGTGCCCCTCTGCTGTACCAGACCACGGAACAGATAGAATCCGCCGGGTTTTAACACCTTTTTTAAAAATGGCATATTGAAAAAAGTTAGCTGAATGGAATCTCCGTTGTCATCCGTCAGCACAGCGTTCAGGATCGACAGATTCCGGACCTTCTTCACATTGGGAATGGCCGTAATCTGCCCATAGATGGCCTGCACACTGCCGGCAGACACCTCCCGGATGGATACCGGAGCATCGTAAGTCTCGTAATCCCTGGGATAATGTCCGATCAGATCCTCCACGGTAAAAACATTGATCCTACCAAACAGAGCCGCCGTCTTCTCTCCCACACCTTTTATTCTGTTCACAGGTATTGCATCACTCATCCCAGTCCCTCTTTTCTATTTAAATTGAAATTTAGCGAAATATCCCCGTAGCCCTTGGCAGGGTATAAGAAACGCAGCACGCTCGTACTTTAGTACGATGCGCTCCTGTCGCAGAGCGTAGCGGTACATAA
>NZ_JBKVQF010000033.1:0-31724 GCF_046969025.1 Waltera sp.
TATCGCATGCTCCGGGAGTTCGTGGATTTTGCCAATGTATTTCACTAACTCTCAAGTTAATATAAGACGGGTGAGCTTTACAGCTCACCCGTCTTATATTTTGCAACGATATTCTGAATTCTCTCATTTGGATTCAACAGATCGCTGATGGAAGAATCGTGGTTCAAAGTATCAATGATGTAAGCAATGTACTTACTCATATCACAGTTGATGTACCATTCTCTCTGAAGTAATTCCGGAGTCTGGTAGATCAGGTTGGTGGTTAGAACCTTGTCGATAATGCCGTTCTCGTAAGCCTTGTCGAACTTGTCCAGACCGTTGGTGAAGAGACCGAAGGTGGAGAAGACGAAGATCTTGTTGGCTTTACGCTCTTTCAGAGCAGCGGCAACTTCCAGCATGCTTTCACCGGAGGAGATCATATCATCGATAATGATCATATCCTTGCCCTCTACGCTGGTACCCAGGAATTCATGAGCTACGATGGGGTTACGACCGTTGACGATGCGGGTGTAATCTCTTCTCTTATAGAACATACCCATATCCAGACCGAGAACGTTGGCAATGTAGATGGCACGTCCCATACCACCTTCATCCGGGCTGATGACCATCATGTGGCTGGAATCCAGCTGCAGATCTTTTACATTGCGTAACAGACCTTTGATAAACTGATATGCAGGCTGTACGGTCTCAAAGCCGTGCAGAGGAATGGCATTCTGTACACGGGGATCATGAGCATCGAAAGTGATAATGTTGTCTACACCCATGCTTACCAGCTCCTGCAGTGCCAGTGCACAGTCCAGAGACTCGCGGGAAGTTCTCTTGTGCTGACGGCTCTCATACAGGAAGGGCATGATCACAGTGATACGACGGGCCTTACCGCCGACAGCTGCGATGATACGCTTCAGATCCTGATAGTGATCATCGGGAGACATATGGTTCTCGTTGCCACACAGGGAATAGGTCATGGAGTAGTTCAGGACATCTACTAACAGATAGAGATCAGTACCGCGGACGGATTCCAGAATCTGTCCCTTTGCCTCACCGGAACCGAAACGGGGTACTTTGGCATCCAGAAGATAGGATTCTCTCTGATAACCTGCAAATGCCAGAGACTCTTTGTGTTCGCTTTCTCTCTCTGCTCTCCATTTTACAAGATACTGGTCTACCTTCTCACCTAAAGGCTTGCAGCCGGGCAGGGAAATAATGCCCAGAGAGCCGACGGGGATAGTCTCCAGATTTCTTTTTTCTTCACGATTCGCCATTGGGGTGATCCTCACTTTCTGATTCTGTATACTGTTCTGTTACAAACAAATGATTAATTGTCAGATGTATTCTGCATACGCTTTTTGCACATACGAATATCGGGGCCGGTCAGCTTACACAGATCGTAATGACTGGTGATACGGGAAAATACCCGGTCTGAATACCGGTCGCGCAGTTCCTCCAGACTCAAATTTGTGGAGATGATTGTAGCGTTTTTCCGCAGATGTCTCTCATTCAGACAGGAGAACAGCTGGGAGGCTACAAAAGTATTGGTCATCTCTGTGCCGAGGTCATCAATGATCAGCAGATCGCAGTTATACAGATCCTCGTAGAATCCGGAGAGAGCTTCTTTTGCCCTGCTGTCGAAGGCATAACGGGCAAGAGTATCAAACAGCCCGGAAGCACTGAAATAGATCACGGAATGACCGGTTTGCAATAATTCACTGGCGATACATCCCGACAAAAAGCTTTTGCCAGTACCTACTGTACCATAAAAGAATAAATTGTGGTAGTCTTGTTTGAAGTTTTGTACAAAATTGTGGCAGACATCCACGCATTTTCGGAAATGCGTAAGATCATCGCCCTGATAGTATTCGTAAGAAAGGTTGGAAAAATTCTCAGAAGCGATCATATCCCGGATATGGGACTGCTCATAGAGAATATCCAGTTCCTGCTGGTGAAAACAGTGACATTTTTTGCGAAGACCATCTTCACTGTCAATATAACCTGTATCTTTGCAATCGGGGCAGTCATAGACGGGTTCCAGATAGTCTGCTGGGTATCCGGCGGACGTGAGCAATTCTCTTTTCTGACGGGAGATTTCCTTTAGAGAAGAACGCAGTCTGGTAAGCGCCTCGTCATCACCGTTCAATAAAAGCTTTGCCTGCGCCACGGAAAGTTCACCGACAGACTCATCCAGTCTTCCGTATTCCGGAAGCTTTGTATAAATTTCCCGGCGGCGCTGCTCTGCCAGGTGACGGTTGCGGTCTCTGGTCTGCTCATAGCCCTTCATAATAGAATTGTATTGTGCGTTAGTCAGTGACACGGTCGGTTCCCCTTATCTGCTCATTGCTGGTTGTTCAATATCTGAATATTAGTTACTTAAAATTTCCTTTTCCAGAGCGGCGAAATCGTAGCTGTTCTGGGTAAACTGTGTAAAGCGGTTGGAGGACCCGGAAGAAGCGGGCTTCGCAGTCTTTTTCTTCTGGAAAGAGTCATCCATCTGCTGAATATCGGCCTTGTGGCGTACATTAGCCTGCCTCCAGCTGTTCAGGATTCCTTCCGCATATTCAAAGCGATGCTTGTCCGTAGCCAGAGAGCTGCGCTCACAGGCTTCCAGTATAATATCTGTGCTGAAACCGTAATCTCTGGTCCAACGGTTGATGAATTCCAGTTCTTTCGCTGTGGGAGAGGTACTGCGTCCTAAGCTGTTCATAATGGAATATACGCTTCTGTCGTAGCGGGTGGAGAATTTCTGCGCCTGCTTCGGGGTGGTGATTCCTTCTTCCGCCCAGTTGACAGCAACTTTTTCTATGTATTTGAAATCTTTCTTGCCGCGCTCCACACAGTACTGTAGCAGATAATCGATCAGATCCTCTGAAAAATGCAGTACATCGGTGAAAAACAGGATCGTCTTGATCTCGGAAGGAGTCAGAGGCTTGCCAATATAAGCTTCTGCAATAAAGAGAAGCTGGGAGGTCTCTTCCCGTTCCTTGAATTCCCGTAACTGATCCAGAGAATAAGCCGGCTTTGCGTAAGGGTTGACAGTTTCCTGGGGTGTTGTCGGTACAACTGCAGCCGAAACCTGCGGAATAGCAGCGGCAGGAATCACAGAGACTCCGGCGGGAGTATTCTGCATCTGCGAAGGACCGGAGGTCAGCAGGACATTATGCTGGGGGGCAGGAGCAGCCTGCGTGCTCAGATCACGAAGATGAATCCCTACCAGTGTTTTATTATCATCGAAGTCCAGATCCAGGATCTGCTGCTTTTCCCAGTATTTCAGTGCACGGATCACATCCTTTTCCGTGTGGTTGAACTTGTCCGCAATTCCGGACACACTGATAGCCTGTTCCGCATTCAGCATGCGCAGCAGATAGAAATAGACCTTCAGCTGTGCGTCGTTGGCATCTTTCATATATTCATCAATAAACAGATTGGATACTACCGTAGAATCTGCATAATTATCTTTATAGAGTGCTATCCGTGCCATAACACACAATACCTTCTTTCACAAATCGTTCCTTTTTCAAAGTAAGACCAAGTATAGCATAAGACCTGTGAAAAAGAAATAGTCAATTTGCCGGAAAACCTTGTAAACACTGGACTTTCGGACTCCTGGATAAAAATGTGGAAACGGTGGATATTGTGGATGCCAAAAGACGGTGTATCGAGAAAACCCTATATATCGGCAGATTATCGCCAAAATCCGACAGAAAATTATCCACAGGAAAACAACAAAATATCCACAGGGAAAACGGGGATAATCCCCGGTGTTTCCTGTGGATAATGTGGACAACTATTTGCCAAGCAGGTTTTCACCGATTTTTACTACATCTCCGGCACCCATAGTTATCAACAGGTCACCGTTTATGCAATTTTCTAATAAAAAGTTTTCAATCTCATCAAAAGAAGGAAAATAGTAACATTCATGGCCCAGTGCCCGGATCTCTGTCTGGAGCGTCTCAGAACTGATTCCCAGGGTATCGGTCTCACGGGCAGCATAAATATCTGCCAGGACGACTTTGTCTGCCAGACTTAAGGCTTTGGCAAAATCTTTCATGAATGCCTTGGTTCTGGTGTAAGTATGTGGCTGGAAGACACACCAGAGGGTCTTGTGGGGATAATTCGCTGCCGCATGCAGGGTGGCTGCAATCTCGGTGGGATGATGTGCATAATCATCCACAATGGTGACACCGCCGATGGTGCCCTTGTATTCGAATCTGCGGTCTGTACCGGTGAAACCGTGCAGGGCAGAAGCGGTAACCTCGCGATCGATCTTCAGCAAATCGGCCAGGGCAATGGAAGCAATGGCATTGCATACGTTATGCTCTCCGGGAACCTGCAGAGAAAAACTGCCGGACACTTCTCCATGCCGGTGAAGCGTAAAGGAAGGATGACCGAACTCGTCAAAAGTAATATCCGAGGGATAATAATCGGCAGCGGACCCGTCACTGTTGACCGCTTCTTTATTAAAAGTGATCACGCGACAGTCCAGATCCCCTGTGATCTCCTGTAATCTGTCAATGGCACCGTTGATGATCAGACAGCCGTCAGCGGGCAGAAGCTTTGCAAATTTATGGAAGGAATTCCGGATATCCTCCAGATCCTTGAAAAAGTCCAGGTGATCTTCTTCGATATTCAGGATCATACCGATCCTGGGGAAAAAGCTTAAGAAGCTGTTGGTGTATTCGCAGGCTTCTGTAACGAACAGATCGGTACTGCCGACACGGATGTTGCCACCGATGCTTTTTAACATTCCGCCGATGGACAGAGTGGGATCCGTACCGGCATGCAGCAGAATCTCACTGACCATGGAGGTCGTGGTGGTCTTGCCGTGAGTACCGCTGACGGCAATAGGGGTCTTGTAATTCTGCATGATCTCTCCTAAAAGCTGCGCTCTGGTGAGATGCGGGATCCCTTTTTCCATAGTAGCGACATATTCGGGATTGTCTTTGTGAATCGCGCTGGTAAATACGACACAATCGATATCATCGGTAATATTCCCGGCACGTTGTCCATAAAATACATTGATCCCCTTTCTTTCCAGAGTTTCGGTGAGGGGGCTTTTGGAACGGTCGGAACCGGACACACGGAAGCCGGCATCCTTCAGAATCTCTGCGAGACCGCTCATGCTGATACCGCCGATACCTACAAAATAAATGGACGAGGGGTGATTAAAGTCTATCTGATACATATTGGCACTTCCTTAATATAGTGTAGTTGCATTGCTTATTATGTAACTATTCAGAGCAGTTACCTTATTATTAACATTATATACATAGGAACGAAAAAAAACAATCCATAGGTACGATTTTGAAAAAATGTGTAAGTTTACTATTTTTTGCAAAACCAATCCAGACGGGATTGGCATAAATTGACAAAAAGCTTACAAAAGATAAGTTAATTATGTAAAAATTGGATATGAAAATCGTAAAATGACAAAAAAACCTAGTAATAAATATTCACTTTCCTTTGGCAATGTGTTATAATCAGATTATCACATCCGAAGGAAAGAGCAGGCACTTTTTCGAGACAGATGGATACATCGGATAATAGCCGCGAGCGACTATTTATTACAACAGGTGGAAGGCTAGATAGAGGTGAGGATATGATTAAGAAAGAAATGATAGCCATGCTATTGGCTGGAGGACAGGGAAGCCGTCTGGGTGTCTTGACATCCAAGGTTGCTAAACCTGCCGTTGCATTTGGAGGCAAGTACCGCATTATCGATTTTCCCCTTTCTAATTGTATTAATTCGGGAGTGGATACGGTAGGCGTACTGACACAGTACCAGCCCCTCAGACTGAATACCCATATCGGAATCGGTATTCCCTGGGATCTGGATCGTAATATCGGAGGAGTGACCGTGCTGCCTCCCTATGAGAAGAGTACCAACAGTGAATGGTATACCGGTACTGCGAATGCGATCTATCAGAACCTGGAGTATATGGAGAGCTATAATCCAGAGTATGTGCTGATCCTTTCCGGAGATCATATTTATAAGATGGATTATGAAGTGATGTTGGATTTCCACAAGGCCAACAATGCAGAAGTTACTATTGCGGTAATGCCTGTTCCCATGGAGGAGGCCAGCCGTTTCGGCATCATGATCGCAGATGAGAACCATCGCATCACCGAATTTGAAGAGAAGCCGGAACATCCCAGAAGCAATCTTGCAAGTATGGGTATTTACATATTTAACTGGAAGACATTGAAGGAAGCGCTGATCGCTATGGCAGATCAGCCGGCACTGGATTTTGGTAAGCATGTCATTCCTTACTGCCATGAAAAGGGGGCTCCGCTGTATGCGTATGAGTTCACCGGTTATTGGAAGGATGTAGGTACTTTGAGTTCCTATTGGGAAGCCAACATGGAACTGATCGATATCGTACCGGAATTCAACCTGTATGAGGAATACTGGAAGATCTATACCAAGAGCGAGATCCAGCCCCCTGATTATATTGCTGCCGACAGTGTGGTAGAGCGCAGTATCATCGGTGAAGGCTCCGAGGTCTATGGAGAAGTATATAATTCCGTCATTGGTTGTGGTGTTACGATCGGTAAAGGAACCGTGATCCGGGATTCCATTATCATGAACCAGACCCAGATCGGTGAAGGATGTGAGATCAACAAGGCGATTATCGCAGAGAATGTTGTGGTAGGTAATCAGGTAAAATTAGGTGTCGGTGAAGAAGCAGAGAACGATACGGCACCTCATATTTACAACCACGGACTTGTAACCATCGGTGAGAAGAGCGTGATTCCTGACGGTATCAGCGTAGGCAAAAACTCAGTGATATCCGGAGTGACAGCTGCTGCAGATTATGAGGATTCCCAGCTCGCAAGCGGCAAAACATTAATTAAGGCAGGTGAATAGCAGTGAGAGCGATTGGAATTATTTTAGCAGGCGGTAACAATCACAGGATGCGGGAACTTTCCCAGAAGAGAGCTATATGTGCGATGCCGATTGCAGGCAGCTACCGCAGTATTGACTTTACACTGAGTAATATGACCAACTCTCATATTCAGAAGGTGGCAGTGTTTACCCAATACAATGCAAGAAGTCTGAACGAGCATCTGAATTCTTCCAAATGGTGGGATTTCGGACGTAAACAGGGTGGATTATATGTATTCACTCCCGCTGTAACAGCAGAGAACAGCAACTGGTACAGAGGAACCGCAGATGCAATTTACCAGAATCTGCAGTTTTTGAAGGACAGCCATGAGCCTTATGTAGTTATCGCATCCGGCGACTGTGTATACAAGCTGGATTATAATAAGGTGCTGGAATACCATATCGAGAAAAAAGCAGATATCACTGTAGTCTGCCGCGATATGGAAGCCGGTACGAATGTAGAGCGTTTCGGTACGATTCGAATGAACGAGGAAAGTCGTATCGAAGAGTTCGAGGAGAAGCCCTTACAGGCGAAGACCAATACCATTTCCTGTGGTATTTATGTGGTTCGACGCAGACTGCTGATCGAGATGATCGAGAAGTGTGCTGAGGAAGACCGCTACGATTTCGTAAGAGATATCCTGATCCGTTACAAGGATCTGAAGAGAATCTATGGATACAAGATCAAGGATTACTGGAGAAATATCGCATCTGTGGATGATTACTACAGCACCAATATGGACTTCTTGAAAGCAGATGTGAGAAACTATTTCTTCAAGCAGTATCCGGACGTATATTCCAAGGTGGATGACCTGCCTCCCGCAAAATATAATCCCGGTTCCCAGGTGCGTAACAGCCTGGTATCCAGTGGATGTATCGTCAACGGTGTGGTAGAGAATTCCGTGATCTTTAAGAAGAGCTATATCGGCAATAATTGTGTGATCAAGAATTCCATTATCCTCAATGATGTGTATATTGGAGATAACACGCATATTGAAAACTGTATTGTAGAGAGCCGTGACACGATCCGTGCAAATTCGTACTTTGTGGGAGAAGGCGAAGTTAAGATCGTAGTTGAGAGGAATGAACGATACGTGATCTAAGTGATCCGGATTCTCAATGACTACATTGCGAGACTGCTTGCAGGCAGGGCAATGTGGTCGTTAGGGAATCTAACAGATATGAGTAAGTAGGGCGATAGCCCGGAATACGAATATCTGTAGCGTTTCGAGAGCCTGCAGGGCGGAGAAATGCGTAGGGATCACGATAACACCAAGGGGGTTAGCAAATGCAGATTACAGATGTACGTGTTCGTAAGATCACCAAGGAAGGCAAGATGAAAGCTATCGTATCCATTACACTGGATGATGAATTCGTCGTACATGATATCAAGGTGATCGAAGGTGAAAAGGGATTGTTCATTGCAATGCCGAGCAAGAAGGCAACGGACGGAGAATACAGGGATATCGCACATCCCATCAATTCTTCTACCAGAGAGAATTTGCAAAGGGTGATCCTGGAGAGTTACGAAAAAGCATTGGAGGAGCCGGAAGAGGCAATCTAAGCTGCATAGGGATAAACAACAAAAGCTGTTGTCAACAGAGTGATCTGTGGCAACAGCTTTTTAAATTGCAGTTATCTTTTATTCCCCGGACGAAAATCAGGAACGCTGATAAGCACATAATCCGTTTTCAAATTGCAGACGATCGATCAATTCCAGGGAACCGCCGATTCTCCGGTATAGTTCTATGGTGCCTGTTGCATTGCCGCCTTCCCAGAGAGGAATGTCGGATACTTTTCCGTCAGGACTTTCATAGAGTAACGGCATCATCTGCTTTTTGCTGCAGCTTCCGGAGATCCGTACAACGGAAGTGCGGTTCTGGGCTTTGAAATGCCAGATAAAACGTTTGTTGGTCTCTTTCACTTTCCACTTGCAGCGGGACAGTGTAAGAGGTCTGCCAAAATGATACTCGAAATCTTCCCCGGTATAGGTCAGCTGCATCAGAATCCTGCGTCGCATGGGGAAAAAGAGAAATTTCGGACAACAGCCGTCGATGGCCAGAGCCGAATGCTTCAATTCCCGCCCGGTTTTCTCACTGATCAGGTGGCCGGAAGCAAATTGCAGCCAGGGCTGGTTGTAACTGCGGCCCCAATGTTTGTCCGCATAGCCGTAGGATGTCTCGGGAGCTACCTCGTAGGTGACACCGTTCAAAATGACGGTCCCACGGAAAAAGGTACGGATACCTTCCCCATGCCAGAAACTTTCCAGGGCATGAACCGCGGTAAAAAAAGCATTGGCAATATAGCCGGTATGACAGGCAACCGCCTTATGCACTTCCAGATCCCAGATAAAACTGCCCGCATCGGTCATAAGAGAGCGATGTCTTGCAACCTCATCGGAGATATCAATCGAACCACTGATCCGGTTTTCACTGTAGACACAATCCTCAAACTGCATGTAAAAGGGATCCTGGGCCACCTGTAGAGAGGTCAGGGGATAATATGCCCGAAGCTGGAGCCCGCTATCTCCCGGCTCAGGGAATACACCGGCTTTTATGCAAAGATAAGATGGTTTCAGACCATGACGTTTATAGTAGGGATGCTGACCTAAAATAGGCTGGGAAGTACCGAGAGCCGGATTTAAAATGCTGTATTCTACAAAAAAAGTGCGGGTTTCCTGCGTCGTGGGACAAATGCCCTGGAAGGAATGCCACCAGCGCATGTAGCCACGTTTTGCATCGGAACCCCGCAACATATATGCATTTCTTTTCAGATCAGATAAATTCATGGATCAAAGACTCCCCCGCTTTTGTACCCCTCAAAACAACATTTCGTAGATAATATGTATATTATAGTACTATATGTTGTGAATGACAAGAGTGTCGGAAGAATCTTAAGAATTATTTAGATATTTTCTTTGATCCGGATATCTACCGCTACATAATTGTATTCTTTTTCCGGATTTTCGCCGGTCGTCAGATAGGCAAACAGCAGGGAAAGAGGGTTGCTGCCCTGAATTTTCGGCTGTTGGCAGATGGTGGCGGCAATGGTGCCATTTTCCAGCATTTGGCGTGTGGTGGGGACCAGATCAAAAGCGATGATCCGGATTGCCTTTTTTTTACCCAGAGCCTCTACACTGCGGCAGCCTCCGTAGACACCGCCGGCGGCGAAGAACAGTGCATTGATCTCCGGGTGCTTTGACAGAAGTGTCGTTGTCTTTTCGTAGCTTTCCACTTCGTCATCGTGGATCTCCACGGTATCCACGATGCGGATCCGGTCAGAGAAAGGTTCTAATGTCTTCAGAAATCCCGCAATGCGCTCTGTGTGACAGAGAATGTTGGAGGAACCTGTGACAATACCCACGTTTACCGTGCCGGAGGTCATCAATTGCAGAAGACCGGCGGCGGTGGCACCACTGCGGGTGTAGTTGCTGCCGACATAAGCGATACGTCTGGAATTTTCAATGTCTGTATTCAGCGTGACCACGGGAATCCCCTGCTCGTATAAAGTATTGATGCAGTCGCGGATCCGTTCGTCGTTGTAAGGGGTCATGGCAATGCCGTTCACTTCTTCTGCAAGAAGCTCTTTGACTGCCTGTAACTGGGCCTCCACACCGAAAGAAATCTGTTTGGTGATCACGGTACAGTTGTAACCTGCCAGCTCTTCCGCCTTTTCATTGATTCCGGCCAGAACATCCTGAAAAAAAGGATTCCCGGTGGAAAACAGAATGACACCCAGCTTCAGCCGCTTTTTCTGCGCTGCCAGAACGAGACCGGCGCGGTTGGGTTTATAGTCCAGCTCTTTTGCAATTTTTCTGATCTTTTCGGCGGTCTCCGGGTTTACTGCGCCGCGATCGTTTAAGACGCGATCCACAGTGCCGCGGGATACTCCGGCCAATGCGGCGATTTCTTTGATGGTTGCCATAGAATACTCATGCCTTTCCGTAATATCTGTCCCAGGTATCTGGTTATAAAAGTATCATATTTCCAGAGGAACGTCAACGAAAGTGCAGAATTTGTCCGGGCACGCTGGATGGATGATGAATGATGAAATTCCATCTTCACTTTTTAGTGAAAAAATACTGAAAACATAAAAACTTCTACTTGAAAAATTTTTTCACAACAGTTATGATAAGACTATAACGTGCACGGGCACGAAAAGGAACGAAAATGGATCACAACACAAACGTAGGAGGAAGATTCATGCTATATATTGGAATCGATCTGGGCACTTCGGCGGTAAAACTGCTTTTAATGGACAGTGAAGGGAACATCCGGAATATTGTATCCCGGGAATACCCTTTGTATTTCCCACATCCCGGCTGGTCGGAACAGAAGCCGGAGGACTGGTATGAACAGACTATGGAGGGCATCCGGGAGCTTTTGAAAGATGCGGACAAGAGCCAGGTGGCAGGCATCAGCTTCGGAGGACAGATGCATGGACTGGTCATTCTGGATGAGAAGGATCAGGTGATCCGCCCTGCCATCCTCTGGAACGATGGCAGAACCACAGAGGAATGCGATTATCTGAATAATGTGATCGGCAAAGAGAAGTTGTCTGAGTACACTGCAAATATTTCTTTCACCGGATTTACCGCGCCGAAGATCCTCTGGGTGAAAAAGAATGAGCCAGAGAACTTCGCACGGATCAAAAAGATCATGTTGCCGAAGGATTACATAGCTTATCGTCTGACCGGCGTACATTGTACGGATGTATCAGATGCTTCCGGGATGTTATTGTTTGATGTGAAGAACCGTTGCTGGTCGAAGGAAATGTGTGAGATCTGCGGAGTGAGAGAAGAGCAGTTGGCCACTTGTTATGAGAGTTATGAAAAGGTGGGCTGCGTATTGCCGGAGGTGGCAGACGAACTGGGGATTCCCGCAAATGTTGTGGTAGCGGCGGGAGCCGGGGATAATGCGGCCGCCGCTGTAGGTACCGGAACTGTAGGAGACAATATGTGTAATATTTCCCTGGGTACCAGTGGAACAATCTTTATTTCCTCCAATCATTTCGGAGTAGATCAGCACAATGCCCTGCATTCCTTTGCCCACGCAGACGGACATTACCATCTCATGGGCTGCATGCTGAGTGCCGCTTCCTGTAATAAATGGTGGATGGATGAGATCATCGGAACGAAGGATTATGCCGCAGAACAGGCGCAGATTGAGAAGCTGGGAGAAAATCATGTCTACTTCCTGCCGTATCTCATGGGCGAGCGTTCTCCCCATAATGATCCCAATGCCAGAGGAACTTTTATCGGAATGACCATGGATACCACCAGAGCCGATATGACGCAGGCGGTACTGGAAGGCGTGGCATTTGCACTGCGTGATTCACTGGAGGTGGCAAAATCTCTGGGAATCCATCTGGAGCGGACCAAGATCTGCGGTGGCGGAGCCAAGAGCCCGTTGTGGAAGAAGATGATCGCCAATATCCTGAATCTGAAGGTGGATGTGATAGAAAGCGAAGAAGGACCGGCCATGGGCGGTGCCATGCTGGCGGCAGTAGCTTGTGGGGAATATGCAAGTGTGGAGGAGATCGCGGAGAAGTTCGTCAAAGTCACCGGAACGGTAGAACCGGATCCGGAACTGGTGGCAAAATATGAAGACCGCTATCAGAAATTCCGCCAGATCTATCCGGCATGCAGACCGCTGTTTGAGATCATTAAATAACGCGTAGAAAAATCAAACAACAACATAATAAAATGAACCTCGTAATTTTAAGTTTGAGCTATAATAGAGAAAGGTTGGTAGAGTAGAATGCATATTTTATCTGTAAAAGATCCTGCATTTCGTAAGTATGGCAGAGTGATCACCAATGTGGATTTTACACAGCTGGTGGAAGAAATGAAAAAGACTCCGGTTCCTGACGGCGTGGTGTACGAGCCCGGGATCAATGCTTTGGAAGCATTACCTGTGAAAAAAGAACTGGAGACCATCACATACGGAGAAATGCCTGTACAGATCGGTTACTGCAATGGCCATAATTCCAAACTGAATGCCGTGGAATATCACAGAAGTTCCGAAATTAATGTGGCAGCAACGGATGCTATCCTGATCCTGGGGCTGTTAGCGGATGTGGCAGAAGATTTTACCTACGATACTTCTAAGATGGAAGCATTTTTAGTACCGGCCGGAACCGGTGTAGAGGTCTTCGCAACTTCTCTGCATTATGCTCCCTGTGGAGTAGACGGACAGGGATTCCAGGTAGCCATCGTGTTACCTCAGGGCACTAACTATCCGTTAGAAGGAGCACATCAGAAGGTGGAGCAGGGCAAGGCACCCAGCGAGGATGCGCTGCTTGCCGCTACGAACAAATGGCTGATCGGCCATGCGGAGGGTGGACTTCCAGAGGGAAGCTTCCTCGGGCTTGTTGGAGAGAATCTGGATGTCAGCAAATAATGGTGGCAGAATAAAAAGATTTGAACGCCGGAATCCCCTGCATGGATGTATGACGGCGGTAAAATAAATGGTGTAGAGAAAAAGAAAACGAAAATAGGAGGATTACAAAATGAGTAATTTACCCGAAGTAAAAATTGGCGTTGTGGCTGTCAGCCGTGACTGTTTCCCCGAGAGTCTTTCCGTGAACAGAAGAAAAGCTCTGATGAAGGCTTATACTGAGAAGTATGGAACAGACAGTGTCTATGAGTGCCCGGTATGTATCGTAGAGAGCGAGATTCATATGGTACAGGCTCTGGAAGACATCAAGAAGGCAGGTTGTAATGCACTGTGCGTATATCTGGGCAACTTTGGCCCCGAGATTTCCGAGACCTTACTGGCAAAGCATTTTGACGGTCCTGCAATGTTCATTGCAGCAGCAGAAGAGACCCAGAATGATCTGGTAGGCGGCAGAGGCGATGCTTACTGCGGTATGCTGAATGCAAGCTACAACTTAAAGCTTCGTAATGTAAAAGCTTATATCCCCGAGAATCCCGTAGGAACTGCAGCGGAATGTGCAGATATGCTGCATGAGTTCATTTCTATCGCAAGAGCTATTGTGGGCTTAAGTGATCTGAAGATCATTTCCTTCGGCCCCAGACCTTTGAACTTCTTAGCTTGTAATGCACCCATCAAGCAGTTGTACAATCTGGGGGTAGAGATCGAGGAGAACTCCGAACTGGATCTGTTCGAAGCCTTCAAGAAGCATGATGGAGACGAGAGAATCCCCGCCAAGGTAAAAGAGATGGAAGCAGAACTGGGGGCAGGCAACCATAAGCCCGAAGTACTGCCTAAGCTGGCTCAGTATGAATTGACACTGTTAGACTGGATCGAGGCTCACAGAGGATATCGTAAGTATGTAGCCATTGCCGGAAAGTGCTGGCCTGCATTCCAGACCCAGTTTGGTTTCGTACCCTGCTATGTGAACAGCCGTCTCACCGGTATGGGCATCCCCGTATCCTGTGAAGTAGATATTTACGGCTGCTTAAGTGAGTTCATCGGAACCTGCGTCAGCGCAGATACCGTAACTCTGCTGGATATCAACAACACTGTTCCCGATGATATGTACGAAGAGTCCATCAAGGGTAAATTCAACTATACCCACAATGACACCTTCATGGGATTCCATTGCGGTAACACCAACTCCAAGAAGCTGACCTCCTGCAACATGAAGTACCAGATGATCATGGCAAGAACCCTTCCCGAAGAGGTAACCCAGGGTACTCTGGAAGGAGATATTGTTCCCGGAGACATCACCTTCTATCGTCTGCAGTCTACCGCAGACAACAAGCTGCGCGCATATATTGCACAGGGTGAAGTACTTCCCGTAGCTACCAGATCCTTCGGTGGTATCGGTATTTTCGCTATCCCCGAAATGGGACGTTTCTATCGTCACGTACTGATCGAGAAGAACTTCCCTCACCACGGTGCTGTTGCTTTCGGACACTTCGGCAAGGCTCTGTACGAAGTATTCAAGTACATCGGCGTACCTGTAGAGGATCTGAATTTCAATCAGCCGAAGGGAATGCTGTATCCTACCGAGAATCCTTTCGCCTAAAAAGAACTTAAGTAACTGGAAAGTTAGTAAAGAAATGCTATCAAATCCCCGTAGCCCTTGGCAAGGTATAAGAAACGCGGCACGCTCGTACTTTAGTACGATGCGCTCCTGTCGCAGAGCGTAGCGGTACATAAGCGGTCACAATACGACCGCAATGCGTCCCTTGGGACGCTATGGTACCGACGTCTGCTTACGGCACTGCTTATTCTTATACCCAGCCGGGGCTACTGGTTTTTTTGAAAGCTTTCCAAAACGCAGAACTCCCGGCGTATGCGGTGCCATGTCGAAGATGTTTGTCGGAGGATGTTGATATTTTCTAGAAAAGTGCTGAAAGGCAGGGGGAAAGCGGACACGATGTCCGCGTCAGCCGATTGTCGACATGGATGTCGACTGTAGGCGGCCCCGTCATGACGAGAACTACTCATCACTTTTCGTAGAAAATTCACATCCGGAGACCTTACATCGAGACATGTGTATCGCATGCTCCGGGAGTTCGTCTGGTTTAAGGCTCCCTCCGCTACGAACCATGCCTATTCATAAGATTGTCAGCAAAGAACGCTGTCAATCTTATTTCATAGACGGCTGTCGCCGTATAAAAATAGAGTGAACCAGCCTCGCTTGTGCGCAAGCGCCCATCGAGGTGTTCCACTCTATTTTTGCATGGCTCGTAGCTAGGCTAACTTGCTATTTAGCAGGAGATTTCTTCCGGGCTTTCACAACATACACAATGGCGATCACCACATCCGCACAGTAGATAAAACATCCGATCCCCATGAAGATGGCACCCGGCAGGGAGACAAGCCTTTCTTTGCGCATGCGAATACTGCAGCCGATGGAACTGATGCCGGTGAGCAGGATCGTCAAAAGATCAATGAGTACTGCCCACAGGAGAAAGCCGATGCCCCAGACACTCATGGCAAGTCCGATGAAACCCAGGATAAAGTGCATGATATAAGCAGGAATCTGAATTCCTTTGATGATCAGGTTCATCCGGGCAGCCTGCCCTGCAGTCAATTTTCCCTTGGCGGTCTGTACCGCATTGACGATTACAATGACAAAGGAATACAGGTTATAGATGACTGCGATGATAAGCAGGACAAGCAGGGAGATATCCGTGGTATCCTCTGGCAGTACGCCTACAAACAGGAAGAAGACAGCAAGAATCAATACATAAATATAAGGATAGATAATTACAGGTATCATTTTCAGATATTTCAAAAATTCGTTCATGACAATTCCCCTCTCATAATAACAATGCTTGTAAAAAAATGACAAAAAGAGTATAGCAAAAAAACATAAAATGTGCAAAAAAAGATATTGCTTTTTTGGAGCGCCGCGTATATACTCTCAACGATAGAAATAACAGGAAACACTGATAAATTCAGTGCTTGCGGTTGATTTGAAAAATGGAGAGGTTATTACCATGACAAAAGACCTGACAAAAGGCAGCCCCATGAAACTTATCATCAGCTTTGCTGTGCCGTTATTATTCGGATTTTTATTCCAGCAGTTCTATAATCTGGTAGATACCATGATCGTAGGACGGTTTCTTGGTGTGGATGATCTGGCAGCAGTAGGCTCTACCGGCTCCATCAACTTCCTGGTCATCGGTTTCTGCATGGGTGTCTGCAATGGATTTGCCATCCCCGTGTCCCATAAATTCGGTGCCGGAGATTATGTGGGCATGCGCAAATATGTGGCCAACTGTGCCTGGCTGGGACTTGCCTTTTCCGTCATCATGACCGTGGTGACGGCGATCCTGTGCCGGGACATTCTGGTATGGATGAAGACGCCCGCCAACATCATTGATGGGGCGTATAACTATATTTTCATTATATTTATCGGTATTCCCACGGTATTCCTGTACAACATCGTGGCAGGCGTGATCCGTGCAACCGGCGACAGCAAGACTCCTGTGGTATTCTTAGTGCTGTCTTCCATTATTAATATTGTGCTGGATCTGTATTTTATCATATCCCTGCACATGGGCGTGGCGGGGGCAGCCTGGGCAACGGTGATCTCCCAGGGAGTCTCAGGTGTGGCATGTCTGGTCTATATGGTGAAAAAATTCGAGATCCTGCGAATCCACAGGGAAGAATGGAAAGTGGATGGGCATATGATGATGGTGCTGTGTGGCATGGGAGTTCCTATGGGGCTACAGTATTCCATTACCGCCATTGGCAGCGTAATCTTACAGACTGCAGCCAATACCTTAGGTTCTGCGGCAGTTGCGGCCATGACTGCAGGCGGCAAGATCGGTAACTTCTTAGCCTGCCCTTTTGATGCCATGGGTTCCACTATGGCAACCTACGGTGGACAGAACGTGGGAGCCGGCAAACTGAACCGTCTTGGCAAGGGACTTAAATCCTGTGTACTGTTGGGGGTAGGATACTCTGTGATCGCATTTTTGATTGCAGTATTTTTCGGCGGTCCGCTGGCACAGCTGTTCGTGGATGGCGGCGAGGCAGAGATCATTGCCAACGTGTGTGCTTTCCTGTTATGGAATACGGCATTCTATATTCCGCTTGCACTGGTGAACATTGTCCGTTTCCTGATCCAGGGTATGGGTTTCCCGAAATTCGCCATTTTAGCAGGTGTCTTCGAAATGATCGCCAGATCCCTGGCAGGCTTTGGACTGGTGCCAATCATTGGCTTCACCGGGGTATGCCTGGGCAGTCCCATTGCCTGGATCATGGCGGATGCATTCCTTATTCCGGCTTATTTCCATGTGAGTAAGGTGCTGCAAAAGAGGATGGTGCCGCAAACGGATGTCCCACAGGCAGTTTGACGATACGCCGGTCGTAAGTCACCAGACCGTTCACCTCTTCTTCCACATCGGAGAGCTGCGTATATACCGCACCGCTCAAGCCCTTTGAGATCAGAGGAAATAATTGTCTGGAAAATAACTGCTTTAGGGCAGTAGCCATCTCCTCCGGGGTGTCATATTTCTGATATCCGTAGACCCGGTCCACACTGGAATGCCCGTCGATGTGACAGGCGTAGCCACCATATTCCGAGATAACGAAAGCCCTTTTTCCATCCAATTTTACCTGTAACGGACGGAAGTAGTTATGAATACTGCGGAAATCTCCGCCTTTCTGGTCGAACCAGCCGCTGGCATGGTCTACCGGACGGGTGGGGTCTTTTTTTGCCACCATTTTCGCAATACGGGCAGCATCGAACTGTCCCCAGCCTTCGTTGAAGGGCACCCATACGGCGATGGAAGGGACATTATACAGATGATCTATGGTGTCAAGACATTCCTGTTCCCAGCTTTTCCGGCCTTCTTCCGAACCACGGGAGAACAGCTCATAATGATTATCCTTCGTGTGGGCGGACATGTGGGGGAACAGTGTGGGCATATAGCATACCCAGGGCATATGATAGGTAGAGCCGCCGCTGACCATATCCTGCCATACGATCATTCCCAGACGATCGCAGTGGTAATACCAGCGCAGAGACTCGAGCTTGATATGTTTCCGGAGCATATTGAAGCCCAGCCCTTTTGCGAGGCTGATATCATAGACAAAGGCCTCATCGCAGGGAGCAGTCATCAGCCCGTCGGACCAGTAGCCCTGATCCAGGATCCCGTGGAGAAAATAGGGCTTGTGATTCAGACAAAACCGCAAAATTCCCTTGGAATCCTTTTCGACTGAGAAACATCGCATGGCAAAATAACCATCCACGGTATCCTCATCGGCGTTCAGGGTAAAAGGATACAACCAGGGGTGTTCCGGGCTCCAGGGCTTGAAATTTACCGGCTCCGGTGCATCAGCAGGATCCGTTGCAGAATAGGTGACGCTGGCGGGAAAAGAAAGCACAACCGTGGTATGCGTGAGCCCAAAGGAATCCTGTTGCTCAGAAATTTTACGTACACGCATCTGCGTGAGTGAACCGGTATTTTCCTGCGTGAGGGTTCCGTCGCAGGAGGGAATGTTCACCCGGAACTCCAGATGGTTGAACGGCTTCAGAGAACACAGAACGAAGGTTACGGAAGCCTTGTCATACTGAGGAGTGATCTTATAATTGATGACATAGTTTTCCGGAACCCATTCGTACCAGACACTCTGCCAGATGCCGCTCTGGGCGGTGTAGAACATGCCGCCGCGGTTCAGGGTCTGCTTTCCCCTGGTGGCGTAACCGGTGTCGGTCAGATCCCGGACTTTTACATAGAGGGATACCGGATCTGCGTTTACATATTCTGTGATGTCTAAGGAAAAAGGAAGGTAGCCGCCACTGTGAGTGCCAAGCTTCTTTGTGCCGAGGAAAACGGTTGCTTCCTGATCTACCGCGTCAAAATGCAGAATGCAACGCATATTTTCCTCTTTTTGGGAAAGCTCTTCCGTGGAAAAAGAAAGTTCCCGGTGGTACCACAGGTACTCCGTGGGTTCCAGCCGTCTGTGAACTCCGGAAAGCAGGGCTTCCGGCGAAAAAGGCACCCGGATGGAACCCTGAGCGGTAAAATACGCAGAATCTTCCGAAGAACTACTCCCATCTGCGGGCACAAAAGCATATTCCCAGAGACCGTTCAGCATATGGTAATCTGTTCGTTTCATTTGCGGACGGGGATATTCCGGCAGGATATCGTCATACGAACCGGATCGCACCAGCGATTCCCCCCAGAGAGTATAGAGGGGATGCAGGATGTCTTCCGGGTGCGCCTGATTCAGATTCGCAGCAGCATCTTTTAAGTTCATGCGAAAACCTTCTTTCCTAAAATAGATTATTTATAGTATACTACATTTGGAAGTATAGCACATGAAAAATGATACGATTCTTTGAGAAAAAAGTTCGTATAAGCTATGCGTAAATTCTAAAAAGAGGTTATACAGATGAATATACTGACTGTTGACAATATTACCAAAAGTTATGGAGTACGCAAGATTTTTGACGGAGCCTCCTTTTTCCTGCAGGAAGGGGAAAAGGCCGGAATCATTGGTATTAACGGAACCGGAAAATCCACTTTGCTAAAAATGATTGCCGGGCTGGAGGAGGCCGATGACGGTACCGTGATCAAGGCAAATCACTGTCTGGTGCGTTACCTGCCCCAGAATCCGGAGTTCGCACCGGAAGAGACCGTACTGGAAGCGGTGCTTCGGGGCAACCGCATGGAGGAAAACGCCGGAACCATCGAGGCGGATGCCAAAAGCATGCTGACGAAACTGGGGGTTACGGAATTTGATCAGCCCTGCGGGCAGCTGTCCGGCGGACAGCGCAAGCGTCTGGCACTGGTATCGGTACTGTTGTCCCCGGCGGAGATCCTGTTATTGGACGAGCCTACCAACCATCTGGACAATTCCATGTCTGACTGGCTGGAGGATCAGCTGCGCCGCCGCAAAGGCGCTATGATCATGGTTACGCATGATCGTTATTTTCTGGACAGTGTCACTGACCGGATCCTGGAACTGGACAAAGGGAAGATTTATTCCTATGATGCCAATTATTCCGGCTATCTGGAACTGAAAATGCAACGGGAGGAGATGGCACAGGCCAGTGAGAAAAAGCGCCTGAATATCCTACGCAATGAGCTTGCCTGGGTACAGCGGGGCGCCAGAGCCCGCTCTACGAAGCAGAAGGCCAGATTGCAGCGTTTTGAGGAATTGAAAAATGTGAAGGGACCCGTGACGGACGGCAAAGTGGAACTGACTTCCGCAGCATCCAGACTGGGCCGTACCACAGTAGAGATCGAGAATGTATCCAAAAGCTATGGCGATAAAGTGTTGATCCGTGATTTTACCTATCTGTTCGGCAAGGACGACCGGGTGGGATTTATCGGCCCTAACGGCAGTGGTAAGACCACGCTGATGAAAATGATCCTGGGTGAAGTGGCTCCGGACAGCGGACATATTGAGATTGGGCAGACCGTGAAGCTGGGATATTATGCCCAGGAGATCGACGACACCATGATGCATCCGGAGCAGAGAGTCATTGATTATATCCGGGATGTGGCAGAATATATCACCACGGAGGATGGACAGATCACGGCAGCGAGAATGCTGGAGCGGTTCCTGTTTTCCGGGGAAGACCAGTACGGACAGCTGGGAAAACTGTCTGGTGGAGAACGGCGCAGACTGCAATTATGCAAGGTACTGATGGGGGCACCCAATGTCCTGATTCTCGATGTAAACTGTAGTACCCTTTTGAAGTGTGCATAGAGTGTATCGTGTAATAAATTAGGTGTAAAAAGTACAGGATACACAAAAATATCATTGTACTGTGTATAGTGTAGGAGAGGATGTAGTCAAAAGAGGTGACTACTTTTTTATTTGGTGTATAATGGTAGCTAGAACAAGATGAAAGAGGAAACAACATGAATTTGATTAACATAGAGAATCTGACAAAGTCCTATACTGAGAGGAAGTTATTTAATGGTGCATCCTTTTCTTTACAGGAAGGAGAGAAGGTAGGTGTCATTGGTATCAACGGAACCGGAAAAACAACCTTGCTTAAAATGATTATGGGTGAGGAAGAAACGGATGAAGGAACCGTTACCCTTGCTAATCATGTGGTGCTTCGTTACCTGCCACAGCATCCGGAGTTTGCACCGGATAAAAGTAGTCTGGAATGTGTACTGGAAGGAAACGTGACAGATGAAAATCGTTGGTCCATAGAGAGTGAGGCCAAAGCGATGATGACACGTCTCGGTATTAAAGATTTCATGCAACCTGCGGGACAGTTATCCGGAGGGCAAAGAAAACGACTTGCACTCATTTCGGTACTGCTTTCCCCGGCAGACATACTTTTGCTTGATGAGCCTACAAACCATTTGGATAATGAAATGGCAGATTGGTTGGAAGACTATCTGAAAAAGTGGAGAGGGGCACTCATCATGGTAACCCATGACCGCTACTTTTTGGATAGCGTGACGAACCGAATTATTGAAATCGATAAAGGTTTGATTTATAGTTACCAGACAAATTATTCGGGATACTTGGAATTGAAAACCCAGCGTCAGGAAATGGAGTTGGCAACTGAAAGAAAGCGCCAGTCGATACTTCGTGTAGAACTGGAATGGATACGCAGAGGAGCCAGAGCGCGTTCCACAAAGCAGAAAGCACATATTCAACGTTATGAGGAACTGCGTGACCGTCAGGCACCGGTGCAGGATTCACAGGTGGAATTGAGTTCTATCTCAACAAGACTTGGTAAAACCACAGTAGAACTGGAACATATCTGCAAGGCATATGGGGAGAAGAAACTGATAGATGATTTTTCTTATATCTTTTTGAAAGGTGACAGAGTTGGATTTGTTGGACCAAACGGTTGTGGAAAATCCACCCTGATGAAAATTATTGCAGGAATGATACCACCGGATTCCGGACAGGTTATCATTGGGCAGACGGTCAAGATGGGATATTACGCACAGGAAATCGCTTCGGAAAAGGGAGGCAATGAAAATGAAGTTGACCTATCTTATATGGACCCAAAGCAAAGAGTGATTGATTATGTGAAGGATACCGCAGAATATATCCAGACAACAGAGGGTAGTATCTCTGCATCCGCCATGTTGGAAAGATTTTTATTTCCACCGGAAAAACAATATAGTCCGATTGGAAAACTGTCCGGCGGTGAGAAGAAGAGATTAAACTTACTTCGTGTGCTGGCCACTTCCCCAAATTACATCCTTTTGGATGAGCCTAGTAACAACCTTGACATAGCCACATTAACCATATTAGAAGATTACCTGGACCGTTATGAGGGAATTGTTGTTACCGTGTCTCATGACCGATATTTTCTTGACAGAACCATGAAACGCATTTTTGCGTTTGAGGAAGATGGAAAACTGAAACAATATGAAGGTGGTTATACAGATTATTCCTTGAAGAAATTAGCAGAGAAAGAGGAACAGGAGGCAGAGCAGGCAAAGAAAGCAGGAAATGCATCCAAGACGAATACGCAGCAGGCACAGAAAGGACAGCGTACTCGTGGTCCTCAGAAGTTAAAGTTTACATATCAGGAACAGAAGGATTATGAAACCATTGAAAGTGATATTGCTGCACTGGAGGAAAAAATAGAAAAGCTGGAAAGTGAAATGGCTGCAGTATCAACAGACTTTGTAAAACTGAATCAGATAATGGCTGACAAAGAAGCGGCAGAGAGTCTACTGGAAGAAAAGATGGATAGGTGGATGTACTTAGAAGAATTAGCCGCAAGAATTGCAGAGCAGTAGAGAGTAGAGAAAGTAACCAACGAAAAAAATTGGTTACTTTTTTTGTGCTTAAAAATGAGGGAGGAGCGGATAGAGTGACTGAAACAAATACGAGTAGAAGGTTTTGTGCTTATAATGCACATTCACCTCCAGAACTAGGATAATAGTTAAGAGAGGATTGGTACTTAGGGATATTATGTTTGCCCTGTTCATTAACACCCCATATATGCTTACGGAACCGGTAAAGCAACTGATAGCATATATCGTTGTGGAATTGATTTATTACGGTGTTGCCATAGTCGTTATGTGGCTTGTAATTAAGTTAATTCATAAGGTGTATGTGAATAAAAAAGAAAATATATCAGGAAAAGAATTGATATTACTTTTTGCGACTCTTTTGACGGTAATGGTAGGATATTTTACATTTAATTTCTTATCCAATGTGTATGTGGAAGATACGGGAAATTATGTGTGGAATGTTCATCCGGGATATACTTTTTTACGGGTGATATATCAGATTGTTTCTTTTGCTGCCATACTTATCGCAGTTATTATATATCAGAGGATAAAGGAAAAACAGCGAGAGGAAAATATGAATTTGCTATTGGCAGAGCAGATAGAAAACACGAAACAGCACATCAGCGAAGTAGAAAAGCTGTATGGGGATATTCGGGCATTAAAGCATGATATGGGCAATCATATTTCAGTATTGGAAAATCTCTTTATGAAAAATGAGACAGAGGAACTTGAAAAATACATGGCAGAACTGAAATCGGCATGGAGTGAGAGTGTGGCGGAAATTAAGACCGGAAACCCTGTTACAGATGTGATTTTGACACAGAAGCAGAAAGAAGCAGAGGAAAAAGGGATTGATTTTAGGTGTAAGTTTATGTATCCAACGGACACAGGTATCAATGCGTTTGATGTCAGCGTAATACTAAATAATGCCATTACTAATGCGTTTGAAGGGGTAAACGGTTGTAAGAATCCTTATGTTTCCGTATCTGCCTATCGTAAGAAGAATGCGTATATGTTGGAATTAACTAACTGTGTTTGTAAAAGCGTAGAGATAGACGATGAAACCGGGGTGCCGGAAACCACAAAGAAAGATAAGGGCAGTCATGGATTCGGACTTGCCAATATCCGTAAAGTGGCTCAAAAATATTATGGGGACATAGATATAAGCCAGGATGAAAATAGCTTTACATTGACGGTTATGTTAATGGTTGAATAAGAAATAAGGGACACAATTCTGTACAAATGGGTATAGATCCTCAATAGTTTTTTGAAATTCCCGTGTGAGGGGGAAAGTTGATTACAAACAGAATAAATTACAGCAGTGAAAGTGACGATACAAATGCAGGAAGAGCAGAAATGTTCTTCCTGTTTTTTAACAGAACTTCAGCAGCTGGCGGGGAAAGGAGACAGTATGGCAAAGTTCTTAAATTATGAGGACCGGCTGGAGATAGAAAGCGGACTAAAGGAGCATATGACTTTCACAGAGCTTGGAGAGAAACTGGGAAGGGACAGGACTACCATCACAAAGGAGATCAGGAACTATTCCATCGAACAGGACACCGGTTATGGAAGTTACCCGCATAATACCTGCAAGTACAGAAAAGCATGTAAGAGGAAAAAAGTATGTGGGACAAATGACTGCAGGCATCCACTGGTAGCTGTCTGTAAACAGTGTGAACTCATATGCAACCGTTACTGCGAGCATTATGAAGAAGAAATATGTACCCATCGCTTTAAACCGCCATATGTATGCAACGGATGCAGTGAAGTAAAGAAGTGTACGCTGACAAAAACTGTTTACGATGCTCTGGGAGCCCAGAGGCGGGCAACGGATAAGATATCGGAATCCCGAAGCGGGATCCTTGCTACGGAAGGGGAAATCGCCAGACTCAATGAAATCCTGGTGCCGTTGGTAAAACAGGGGCAGTCTATCCATCAGATCTACCTGACACATAAGGATGAACTGATGTGCAGTGAAAAGACCCTCTACAACTACGTGGATGGATGCCTGTTTGATATCAGGAACATAGACCTGCCAAGAAAGGTAAAGTACCGTCCGAGATATAAAAAACCGGAGCTGAAAGTAGACCGTGGATGCCGTGTGGGAAGGAATTATCATGATTACGAAGTATATATGGAACAGCATCCGGACACAGCAGTGGTGCAGATGGATTCCGTGATCGGCAGCAAGGGAGGGAAAGTCCTGCTGACGATATATTTTGTAAATGTGTCACTGATGCTGGGGTTCCTGCGGGAAGCGAACACCTCAAAGTCAGTGATAGATATTTATGATGAACTGTACCACCGGCTGGGAGGGCAGGATTTTAGGAAGCTGTTTCCGGTCATCCTGACGGATAACGGAAGTGAGTTTTCCAATCCGAAGTGTATAGAGAACGGACCGGATGGAAAAGGATTTCAAAGGACGAGGATCTATTACTGCAATCCAAGTGCGCCGTACCAGAAAGCAGAGATCGAGGTGGGACATGAATTTATACGCAGGATCCTGCCGAAAGGAAGAAGCTTTGATGAACTGACGCAGGCAGACGTAGAGCTGATGATGAACCATATCAATTCCTACCGGAGAAAGAAACTGAACGGAAAAAGTCCGTATGAAGCGTTCAGCTTTTATTATGGAGAAGACCTGGCGGAGAGGCTTAGATGCCACGAGGTTGCAGCCAAAGACATCAACCTCACCGCAAGACTTCTCAAAAAGTAACCAGAAGACAGAATAAAGCACAGACCGCTGGCTGAAATAGGAACAGCAGAAGACGTGAATTATGGCTTGCAAAATTTGTAAGCCAAAACTGACGTCCGGTTTTTGTGCAAAAAAATACTCTGCCATAAGGTGATTATATCATAAAAGCAAGGAAAAAAACGGGAAAGTCATTACAAAAGTGGAAAGTCGGGTACAAAATTTGAAGGTCGCTTTCAAAATGTGAAACTCGTTTACAAAACGGGAAACTCGGGTGACTATTGAGCAAATGGGTATAGATTGTGTCTTTTGTTTTTGGTTCACAACATAAAAAGGTCGTTTCACAACAAGTCTATTTAGTATGAAGTTTTATATTCCGAAATAGGAAATAGCAGAAGTATCTGTGTATAGAGAAACGGATTTCTAATCAATATTTCAAGGAGGATGATGCGGATGGCAGTAAAGGGAATCGGAAGTAATTACCTGTACCCGGTACAAAATGATTACAAGCTTGATTCAAAAACAGAGGACACTAAAAATGCTGTTTCCCAGACTGCGGTGCAGAAGGAAGGAGTAAGTTACGAAAAGACAATACCGGATTCTGTATCGGCAGGACTTGAGTATATTCAAGGGTTGGAAAAGCAAATTAGTGGAACAAAGTTTTTTGTCGGGACTGTAAGTTATGGACAGACCTACGGTAATTCATCAGATATTAATTTTGTTGTGAATCCTAAGTTCTTAGGAAAGCTAGGAACGGATGAGGCGACAAGAAAACAATTTGAAGAAGATGTTAAGTTTTTAAATGATTTTTCTAGGAGATTTAGGCAGCAGCAACTTGCCCAGGGACGAGAAATGATTAGTCAAGGGTGGTTCTGTGATGAAAATGGTAATTGGGGTGGCTGGGGAGTCAGCAGACCTATAAAGCAAAGTACAGTATTACAGGATATGACAGATAATGCCGAGAAAATCCGGCAGGAGAAACTTGAGGAGCGAAAAAAAGTAGAAGCAGAGCTGAAAGAGCATTTTGGTGACCGTTTCAAAGGATTTCATGTGAAATGGTCGGAGGAGGATGCAAAGGCAGAAGAAACAGAGGAATCGGAAATTGCGGAGGACGCTGAGAAAGAGAGCGAGACCATAGGTGGTAGTGTTGGTGTAAATGTCGGCAAGACTGCAAGAAAGATTGCTGCGGCAAAGACTACAAGCCAGTTACGGGCGGTCATAGCTGAAATAAAAGGCGATATGCAGGAAGTAAAAGCAGGCATTGAAAAAGGATGGTGCGATGAGTCGGAAATGGAAAAAGTAAATTCTTTAATGGCTCAGGCACAGAACCGTATGGGACAGGTGGAAGATAGAGAAGCAACACCGGAAGAAGAGAATATGTTTGCAATGGCTTCACTTATGTAGATAACAGGAGGTAATAGGATATGAGAATTAACGGTTTAAATGGGGCAAATACACCTGTGGGTGGAATGAATATGACGAAGGCAACAGATTCTGTCAGCAAGAATATTCAAAATCAGATTGCTAATGCTCAGAAGCAGTTGCAGGAGCTTTCTGCCAACAAAGATATGAGCATTGAAGAAAAAATGAAAAAGAGACAGGAAATTCAACAGCAGATTACGGATTTGAATAATCAGTTAAGACAGCATCAGATTGAACAGAGGAAAGAACAGCAGGCAAAGAAATCTTCAATGGATGATATGCTTGGTGGCAGTAAGAAAACTGCTCCGAAAGCTGGAAAGCAAAGCACAGGTCTGTCACAGGCTAGTATGAAGGCTATGATTTCTGCTGATTCCGCAATGGCTCGGGCACAGGTGCAGGGCAGCGTTGCTACAAAGATGGAAGGCAGAGCCGGGGTGCTGGAGTCTGAAATCAAGTTGGATTCGGCTCGTGGTGATGATGTAGAGGCAAAGAAAGAGGAACTTGCTGAAGTAGAGCAGAAGGCTGTTCAAGCAGAATCAGCACAGATGAATACATTGGCTACTGCGAATAAGGAATTGGAAGAAGCTGCGAAAGCAGATCAGCAGACTGAAAAAGCAGATGATAAAGATAAGAAAACAGATAAGAAGGATGCTGTTGCTGGTGAAAAAGAGGATAAGACTGTGGCAGGCACAGAAGAAACCGAGAATGTGGGTGCTGATGTTAAGACCGAAACAGTTAATACTGATATAGCAGAGCCGGTAGAGGTATCTGTACCGGAAACAGTAGCATATACCCATGTGGATGTGCGTTTGTAGGAGGTGCTTACTATGTCAGAGATAAATAGTTTTAGTGATTATGCAAGCAAATATAACACCAATGTAGATTATTCCTATTTGTTTGGAGGTATGCAGACACCGTCAACAGGCAGTGCTTTTAATCTTTCTGACTATGCAGCAATCAAAAATGGCAGTTATGGAAAATTGCTGAAGGCATACTATGCAAAGCAGGATGCAGAAAAGGCATCTTCCGGTGGGGATACTGTACAGAAATCTACACTTATGAAGTCAGGAGCGGATGCACTAAAGAAATCAGCAGATGCTTTAAATAATGATGAACTCTGGGAAAAGAAGAAAATCAAGAAAAAGGATGAAAAGACCGGAGAGGAAATCGAGGTTGAAGATTATGATTGGGAAGCTATCACAAAGGCTGTGAAATCATTTGTAGAAGATTACAATGATGTTGTGGAACAGGCAGGTAATTCCAATTCAAAAGATGTATTAAGAAATGCTGTGTGGATGACAGGAATTACTGAGTCTAATGAGAATATGCTTTCAAAAATCGGTATTACCGTAGGCAAGGGTAATAAGTTGGAACTGGATGAGGAAGCACTTAAAAAGGCAGATATTAGTTCATTCAAAACACTTTTTACCGGACATAATTCGTTTGCTGACAAGGTATCCATGAAAGCAAACAGTATTTCCAATGCTGCAGCACGAACAAGCGGAACCTATAAGAGCAATGGTACATATAACAATGCTTTATCGGAACTTGTATCGAAGAAGGTGGATGAGGAAGTGTAGTACTGTAATGGTTTTGTTCCCATTCAGACAGGATTCAGACAGGTTTTCATTCCGATAGGTAAAGATAATTGAATATTTGCCGATATACTTAATAGCTAAGGATGGCGTCTGTTTTCAAGGGATTGAATGTGAAAATAGACGCTGTTTTTCGTTTGGATTGGAGGTTATATTATGAGAATACAAGCTGCAAATACATTTTATACAGGTACTTACTCTGTTTTGAATACGAAGTCATCATTTCCATATGCTGTGAAAGTTGAAGGTTACGGAAATACAAGAAACCAAAGGAGTTTATTTCAGTTTGCACATGTGACAATAACAGAACATATGGTAAATGCAAAATATGGTACAAAGATTACAAACGGTTCGAGAGTGCAGATGCAGACCGCAGGTAGTAAGAAAAAAGAAGATTGGACTGAGGTTTCCAAAGAACAGTTGGCAGAAGTAAAACTACCGGCATCATTTGATAAATTGAAAGAACAAAATTCTTATTTTTATCATGGAGAAAACATATCGGATTATGAACTAGTGCAAACTGCAGTAGCATTGGGGAAAATGGAATTACCAACAGATGAGAAAAAGTGTATCCCAGACAGAGTTGCAATGGATGCATTTGAAGTGCTTGTCAGAGACCAGGCGGCTCCAAAAAACTCATGGTCAAATACATTGTATTCGGAAGATGGAAAATATACCTTTACAAAGACTGAAAGCGGAAGATGGCAGATGCATTTGATTGATGATGCTGCCATAGGTGCATCTTTGGAAGATATAGCAAATTGGATGATGAGCGGCACGCCCAATAGAAATATTGAGACACGCTACCTAAATTATCTTCATACTGTTGATCCGGATTTATATAATGTGGCGATGCGAATAGGTTCCGAGGTTCGTTCTTATGGTTTTATGGAGGATTTACATCAGCAGGGAGTATTAAGTGATAGTCAAAATCAGTATGATATGAGTCTGTTGGGTATGTTATTCGGTAAAGATGCGGATAGTATGCGTATGATATTGAATGGGTGTAAGGAGTCTGGTAATTTTTTGGAATTATTGGATTTGTATAGCCCGGATGGAGCAAAATCGTTGGATAAGCTTCGGGAACAGCAATATAAGCACGGTGGAATTGTTTAATATAGCGAGTTTTATGACAGGATATGGCTAATGCTGTATCCTGTTACATTTTTTATATTAACATTTTTGAATATTTTGTCGATATACAAAATGATAGAGTATAGGTAAACGGATTTACCACACAGAATACAAGGAGCATTCCTGTTAAGTAACAAATAACCGGTTTGCAAAAAATGAGTGCCACCCATAGAATAATGATTGTTAACTGGCAGGTTAATTAATCATCGTTCAAAGGAGACACCCACAAATGAATTATAAGCAGAATGAAAAAATCAATCAAGTAAAAGAATCAACTTTGGTAGTTGGAATTGATATCGGAAGCACAACACAGTACGCCAGGGCATTTGACTGGAGAGGCATTGAACTCGGAAAAGTCTTTACGTTCAGCAACAGCAGAGAAGGTTTTGAAGCCTTTAAAGCATGGATGCAGCATTTGCAGGACAAGTACAGAAAGTCAGATGTAATCGTAGGTATCGAGCCGACAGGTCATTACTGGTTTGACCTTGGCGCTTATCTTGAGGATGAGGGCATCCTCCTGGTTATGGTTAACCCTTATGCGGTAAAGCAGACCAAGGAACTGGATGACAACAGCCAAAGCAAGAATGACAGGAAGGATCCGAAGGTGATCGCAAAGCTGGTTACCGAGGGCCGGTATTCTGCACCGTATACACCGGATGGTGTGTATGCTGATTTAAGAATTATGGTGGCCAATCGTAAGAGACTCATCAGGGAGATGACCCAGATCAAAAACAGATTTGCCAGATGGTTCGCCATATATTTCCCCGAGTACACAGATGTGTTTGGGGACTATGAAGCACAGAGCAGTATGCTGCTTCTAAAGAAAGTTTGTACTCCGGAAGCAATCGTGGAACTGGGAGCCGAGAAAATCAATCAAATCTGGCGTGATGCAAAGCTAAGGGCTGTAGGAATGAAAAGGGCAACGACCCTGTGTGAGACAGCAAAACGCAGCATCGGCTTAAAGAAAGGCTCTTCGGCTGCCCGGTATGAAATGAAACTGTTGCTCGAGGATTACGAATACAAAAAGGCACAGCTGGACGCCGTTATGGAGGAGATAGAAAAGCTGTGCAGGAAGATACTCGAAAGCAGGCAGATGCTTGCCATCAAAGGTATAGGAGTGATCACGGTAGCCGGATTTCTGGCAGAAGTGGGTGATGTGAGGCGTTTCGAATCACCCAGACAGATACAAAAGCTGGCAGGACTCTCATTACGGGAGAACAGCTCTGGAAAGCACAAAGGACAGACGACCATAAGCAAAAGAGGTCGGAGTAAGCTGCGGGCAGTACTGTTCAATGCAGCAATTCCGCTGATAGCGAAGAATCCGGAGTTTAAGTCATATATCTTTTCTTTCAGTTTCTCAACCAGGTGTATTTCAAGATAACGTACATGATTTTCAACTGTAGGCTTGCCTTTCGGCTTTCTAGCGGGTGGTGGAAGAACTATAGTTTCATAGAAATCTTCCAGATCTGCAAAGGTAGACTGCAGGATAAGTTCATCCTTTGTGTGCTTGGTTACAGCAGTTCGCAGGTTATCGGGCACAAAGTATTTCGTAACAGCACCATAAAATGAAACAGCATGGGCACAGCCTTCTATAAAACATGGGAGCTTCTCATTTGGAAAAGCTTCTGCATAGATCAGACTGCTGACTCCGAGAGTGGTCGCAAAGATATGGACTTTTTTGATCTCGCCCGTTTCGGTATCTGTTAACAGTTCCGGCTGATCACCGACCCAGTCGATATACATCTTTTCACCCGGGATTCGGTTTACGGCCATTGATACCTTCTGGCCACCATAGTTTTCTGCTATGAATCGGTTGAAGTATTCGTAAAACTGTGACTTCTC
>NZ_JBKVQF010000034.1:0-30839 GCF_046969025.1 Waltera sp.
GAACCCCAAACGCAAAAATGCGGCAGCTATGTTGTGAAAATACAACGTAGCTGCCGCTTTTTGTTTCGTATAGAGATTTTATGCTGACAGGCAACTTCTCCTGTGGTTAAATCAATTTGTCGTTGGCAAGTGTCAAACACTCCTGATTTGGCATACGCCCAAATTTACGCCAATTTAGCGCAGTTCCTCAAGCAATGCCGTGCATCCTTCCAGTATATCCTGCCATGTGGCTTCAAAATCTCCCGTGAACCATGGGTCTGCCACTTCACGGGGATGATCCGTATGCGCCATCAGCAGCGAGACTTTATGCTGTGGGTCTCCGCCGACAAGCCGCAGGATGTCGCACAGATTACTTTCGTCCATGCCAATCAGATGATCATACCGTGCATAATCCAGCCGGGTCATCTGCCGGGCGGTCTTGCCGTTGCAGTCGATGCCATGTTCTGCCAGCTTCTGCCGTGCAGGAGGATAGACCGGATTTCCGATTTCCCATGCACTGGTGGCGGCTGATGCGATTTCAAATTGCTCGGATAGTCCTGCCTTGGACGTAAGGTCTTTCATCACATACTCCGCCATCGGGCTTCGGCAGATATTTCCGAGACAAATAAATAAGATCCTGGTCATGCCGGGTCGTTCTCCTTTTGGCTTACAAAAGCATAGCCGCCGTGGGTAGTGCGGATAAAGCTACCGCAGCCGGCCAGCTTCTTTCGCAGATTGGAAACGGTATTTGCCACGACCTTTAAGGTGTCGTCACAGTTTTGTCCCCACACAGCACGGAAAAGCTCTTCTTTTGAGAAGATTTGTCCTTCGTGGGAGGCAAGCATCAGCAGCAAATCGAACTCCAGTCGTGTAAGGGAGACTTTTCTGCCGTTGCACGACACTTCGTGGGCCATTCCGTCCAGTGTAAGCCCCGGAAGAACCAACTTCTCCCATGAATCAATGGATATTTGCTCTGCCTCGATGTACTCTCGTTCCAGAAGCATCCGGATCTTCTGCTCCAATTCCGGGTCAGGCTGTCGGGTCTTTATAACGATCATGGCAAACTCCTGCGTGTATTTTACTCTGCGGCGGTATCCATTTCCCGGAGCAGGTTTACCATCTCGATGGCACTGACTGCACAGTCATAGCCTTTATTACCTGCTTTGGTGCCTGCCCGCTCGATGGCCTGTTCGATGTTTTCGGTGGTCAGAACACCAAAGAGGACGGGAACCCCGCTTTCCAGCGAGACCGTGGCAATGCCTTTGGAAACCTCATTGCACACATAGTCGTAATGGCTGGTAGAACCGCGAATCACGGCACCAAGGCAGATCACAGCATCATACTTTCCGCTTTTTGCCATTTTAGAGGCAACCAGTGGGATCTCAAAAGCACCCGGAACCCATGCAACATGAATATCAGCGTCCTGCACATCGTGCCGGAGCAGACCATCCATTGCTCCGCTCAGAAGTTTGGACGTGATAAATTCGTTGAATCGGGCAGCTACGATACCGACCTTGATATTCTGAGAAACCAGCTTGCCTTCAAATGTTTTCATTTTTAAATACCTCTTTCGTTGTTAATATTCCAGAAGATGCCCCATCCGTGCCTGCTTCGTTTTCAGGTAAAACAGGTCATACGGGGTCGCCGTCATCTGAATGGGTACGCGCTCGGAGATCTCCAGCCCAAACTCGGAGAGCTGATATACTTTGTCCGGGTTATTGGTAAGCAGGCGCAGGCTTTTTACGCCAAGTTCCCGGAGGATCTGTGCGCCGAGATAATACTCCCGTTCATCTCCATGGAACCCCAGAGCGAGATTGGCTTCCAGCGTATCCATGCCCTGCTCCTGAAGTTCATAGGCACGCAGCTTGTTGATCAGACCGATGCCCCGGCCTTCCTGCCGCATATAGAGCAGGATACCCCGGTCTTCTTTTTCGATCTGCGTCATGGCAGCGGCCAGCTGTTGGCCGCAGTCACAACGCAAAGAGCCAAATGTATCTCCTGTCAGGCATTCCGAGTGGACGCGGCACAGAATATCCTTTCCATCGCCAATGTCACCTTTTACCAGTGCAATGTGATGCTCTCCGTTCAGGCGGCTCACAAAACCATAAGCTCTGAAGGTGCCATACTTGGTGGGCAGGTTCACTGCCGTCACCTGATCGACCAGTTTATCGTGACACTTGCGGTACTCCTGTAAATCACGGATGGTGATGAATTTGATCTGGAAACGCTCTGCCAGCTTTGCCAGTTCAGCGGTGCGCATCATCGTGCCATCCTCCCGCATGATCTCGCAGCACAGGCCGCATTCTTTCAGCCCTGCCAGACGGCACAGGTCAACGGTTGCTTCCGTGTGACCGTTGCGCTCCAACACACCGTTCTTTTTTGCCAGAAGGGGGAACATATGGCCCGGTCTGCGGAAATCTTCTGCTTTTGCGTGATCGTCCACACAAGCCATCGCCGTAATGGAACGCTCTGCGGCAGAAATGCCCGTAGAAGTAGAAACGTGGTCGATGGACACCGTAAATGCCGTTTCATGGTTGTCGGTGTTATGCTGCACCATCTGCGGAAATTGCAGCTTCTGGACGAAAGCCTCGGACATCGGCATACAGATCAGACCTTTGCCGTGGGTCGCCATAAAGTTGACGTTTTCGGTGGTGGCAAATTCGGCAGCACAGATGAAGTCCCCCTCGTTTTCACGGTCGGGGTCATCCGTTACCAGAATGATTTTTCCTTGCTTCAGGTCTTGCAAAGCTTCGGGAATGGTATTGAAGTTCATCGTAAACTCTCCTTAAAAGCCGCAGCGCAGCAGCATTTCTTTTGTGAGCGTGTTTTGCTTCGGTGTTTCTGATGGAAGCAGCCTCTCGATATATTTTCCAACAACATCGGTTTCCAAATTGACAAAATCCCCTTTGTGCCGTTGGTTCAGGTTCGTCTGACGGACGGTGTGCGGTATCGTGGACACGGAAAAGCCCGTAGGTTCCACCGCAGCCACGGTCAGGCTGATACCGTCTATTGTGATAGAGCCTTTTTCAACGACATAGCGAAGGATCGCAGAATCTGCATGAATGATGTACCAGATAGCCGTATCGTCTTTTCGGATATTAGCAATGCGTCCGACGCCATCCACATGGCCTGCTACGATGTGTCCGCCAAAACGTCCGTTGGCCGGCATGGCACGTTCCAGATTGACAGCACTTCCAACGGTGAGCTGTGCAAGTGCAGAGCGGTTCAAGGTCTCGTGCATGACATCCGCAGCAAAGCTATCCGGGAAGAGCTGCCTGACGGTCAGACAGATGCCGTTGACGGCGATGCTGTCGCCGATCCTGGTTCCTTCCAGAACCGTTTTTGCACGAACAGTCAGTACGGCGGAATGCTGTCCCCGATTGATGGATTTTATTGTTCCGACTTCTTCCACGATTCCGGTAAACACGGGTACTCCACCTCACTTTCGATCAGGAAATCTTTGCCAAGCTGTTCCAATCGGCTGTTCTTCAGGCGGAATGCAGCATCCGGAAGCGGGACACCTGCACCCTCAATGGGTGCTTTGGCATCCCTTCCTCCGAACAGCTTCGGGGCAATGTAAGCCTGTACCTGCTGCACGATGCCGCTTTCCAGTGCAGACCAGTTCAAGGTTCCGCCGCCTTCCAGTAGAATGCTGTCGATCTGCTCCTGCCCCAGCTGTTCCATCAGTTGCAGAAGATTCACATGACCGCAATGCGCTTCCAGACAAAGGACCCGGCACCCGGCCTGTTGATATGCCGCCTGCTTCTCCGGGTCGCCGCAGCAGGTCGCAAGAATGGTCGGAACCTGTTTGGCGGTCATGACCATCTGGGATTGCAGCGGTGTCCGCAAATGTGTATCACAGATGATCCGGACGGGATCACGGCCACCCTCTATCCGGCAGGTCAGCAGTGGGTCATCTGCTAGGATGGTTCCGACTCCCACCATAATGCCGCGGAATCGGTGTCGCTGCCGTTGAACATGATTCCGGGCAATTTCCCCGGTGATCCATTTGGAAGCGCCTGTGTATGTGGCGATTTTTCCGTCCATCGTCATGGCGTATTTCATGGAAACGAAGGGGCGTTTTGTGGTGATATAGTGGAAGAACACCTTGTTCAGCGCATCGCATTCCTCTTGCAGAACATTTTCGGTCACATCTATGCCGTGTGCGCGCAGGATTGCAATTCCTTTTCCAGCCACCAGCGGATTCGGGTCAGCAGAACCCACGACCACCCGGTGAATGCCCGCGTCCAGAATCGCATCCACGCAGGGCGGCTGCTTTCCGTAATGGCAGCACGGCTCCAATGTCACATACAGGGTCGCTCCCTGCGGATCTTCGGTGCAGGATGCCAGCGCATTGCGCTCCGCATGAGCCTGACCGTATCTCTGGTGCCAGCCCTGTCCGATGGTCCTGCCCTCTTTTACGACCACGGCACCCACCATCGGGTTGGGAGATGTCCATCCGCAACCTTTTTTTGCAAGCTGCAAAGCCAGACGCATATACTCTTTGTCGTTCATCGTGTCGCCTCCAAAAGAAAAAGCCCTGAACAAAACCGTTCAGGGCAAGCCGAAAAGACACAAGGGACCCTTGTGCAAAAAAGAAAGCTCCAGAATGCAAACGCATCCCAGAGCAGCCTCCACAAGCGCAGAACCGTGCGGGCTCTGCGCTTGGTATCTTCTTTCATCCAGACTGTACTGTCGGCTTCGGAGTTTCACCGAATCATGCCTTGCGGCTCGTGGGCTATACCACCGGTAGGGAATTGCACCCTGCCCTGAAGATCTTTATAAAATTGTCTATGTATAAGACTATAATCTTTCTTTCCTTTTCTGTCAAGAGAATTTTTCTGGCTTTCTATACTGCCTCCACCGTATAATGGGCTTTCCAGATACCGCCCGGTGCAATCAGATTTCCCCACTCCCGATCTTTTAAATCTCCGGTAAAATCAGCACTGTCACAGCGTCCATACCATGGCTCTACACATATAAACGGTACATCTGCTCCCGCCAGTGACCAGACTCCAAACAATGGAGCATCCATCGTAACGGTCAGATAGGGATTTCCTTCCATGTCACAAAGAGAGACTTCATGCACATTCTGATTTTCAATCACAAGGGCATCATCATCAAACAGATGATCGGTAACTGTCAGATAACTATTTTTCAATTCATAATCCACAGTACCGTTTCCGACCAGACCATCCACAATCGTTGTACTTGTAAGCGGACCAGCTACATCAAAGCGGATTTTACAATTTTTCGGACGATTGAATGCCGGATGCCCGCCAATCGAAAACGGAAGTTCTTCCTCCGAAGGATTTTCCACCTGCCAGAGCACTTCCAGCTTATTTTCCTCGATGTGATATCCAATACGAAGGGTAAACGCATAAGGATATTTTGCCATGGTTTCCTCATTGGATTTTAATACAAACCAGAGCGTATCCTCCGTCTGAGAATCCAGCGTAAAATCCATATCGCGGGCAAATCCGTGCTGTCCCATGGTGTAAGTCTGTCCTTTGGTACGAAACTGTTTGTCTTTTACCGCTCCAACAAACGGAAACAGTACCGGTGAGGTGCGTCCCCAGAATTTTGGATCAGCTTTCCACATATATTCTTTTCCGGTATTTTTACGGACCAGAGATTTTAATTCTGCCCCATGTTCCTCCACTTCGATTGCAATGAGTTCATTCTCAAGCTTATGTCTTGCCATATGTTCCATCTCCTCTGATTCTATAAATTACGCGTTACCGCTTCACTTTTTCTCTCCCTGTCCATTTTATCTTATGCTATTTTACCGAGGTTTGTCAATGGACTGAATTTGCGAAGAAGTAGCAACAGATACTAAATCTTCAAGTGCAAGCACTCTAGGTTCCTCCGGATTACTGTCTCTGTTTACAATAGTGTTAATCTGCTTTGGTATATTTTTATTCACAAGCTCAGGGAAAACCACTCTGACATACATTCACTCCTTTACACTTTTGCTGATATACTTTTTCAGAATTACAGTTTATTCTATAATCTCCCAATACCCATTTTTCGGTGAACCATGACGAACCACAATATCTGATTCTTTCATTTTTTTAATATTATTTTCAACAGTCCGCCTAGATATATCTATTCTGTCTGCTATTTTTTTGACCGAAATATATTTATCTTCTGCTATACAATCTAGTATTTTCTCCTGAGTCTCCGTCAATTTCTGTGCTTTTTCTCTGATACGGACTTTATCTCCGAAATCATTTCCACCATTTACTCCACCATTTACTCCACCATTTACTCCACCATTTACTCCACTATTTTCTCCACCATTTGCATTATGCTGCACATTCCTATATAAATTCACCCGAAACATATCATCAAATACTTCCACAGTCGGAACAGGCAGTCCATATTCTCCAGCAACACTTATAATTCTTCTGATGCCACTTCCCCACGCTTCTACCAGTCCCATCTGACCAAATATATTTGCAATCAGCTTGTTTCTAATCTTGGAATGACCTTTCATCACTTCCTCGTAGGTTAGTCCATTGTATAGTCCACCTGGAGATGTCACTTCTAAGCGATCATCATAAATTGCCACCTGTATGCAGGATTCATCTAACAGGTTTCTGTGACAATGTGCGTTGATTATCATTTCACGAATTGCTTCTACTGGGAGTTCATAGCTTTCCCGACGCACTAAGCCATCTATTGTCACTCCAAGTCTGATATTTCTCAAAACAAAATCAACCGCACTCTCTATCTGCTTGTATATCGGTCCAGTATATTCCCGTTTATCAAGAAAAACCGTTCTATCCGTTCCCTTGAATACGGCGCACTGCGTCTTTGCAAACGGAAAATAATCTGATGTTAGCAGCACATACGCATTTGATGCAAGCACATTGCCTTCGCTTTTCTTCAAAATTTTCCAATTAAACAACTGCTCTTTTCTTACATCATGCCCCGAAAGTCCTGCCTTCTTTCGGAAATCTTCAATATCCTTGCATAAAGACTGCGTTGCTTCTTCCGTCACTTCATATCCTACACAAGTAAGCTCATCCCAAGAAATACGGGCGCCTTCCATCTCCAGCTCACTTATCTTTTCCTGATGCGCATGTCTGGAAGTACCAGCCACACGAATATAGGTGCCTTTCGCCTTACCTTGGGCTTTAATATAATATGGTCGGTTTTTTCCTGCTTCCACCGTGATAACAATGACTGTCTTGCCATCAACCGTCTGCGGCCCAATGTCCGGTATGATCTGCGGTTCACAAGAATCTGATATAGCATTTGTCAAAGCGTCCATAGCTTGAAACAAACTATCATTGTCAACACCAACTACCTGATGTGTTTTATCATCAATACCTATGACCAGTCTGCCACCCTGTGTATTGGCAAAAGCCACAACTGTTTTCATATATTTTTCGCTTTTATCCGGTACAACTACCTTGTATTCAATATTCTTTGATTCGCCAGAAAACAGCTCATCTTTTGCCATAATGCTACCTCCAATTTTCTTGTTCTAATCTCTACTTTCATCTTATCAAGCAGATTATCCGCTGCATCCGGTGCCATCAGATCCTTTGAAATATAATGCACTATATCTCCGCCTTTAATTGATTAAAAGCCTCATCAACAGATACAGCATCAATTCTTTTTGCCTGTGCAAGTCCGGTCTGCATCATAGTATCAAATTCAGCTTGTGTTATAGAATCTCTCGTAGCAAGTTTATCCGGAATATCAAGTGAAAATGGTACTCGTGCTGTTACATTTGCAGTTTTTGTTGCCATAGTATGCACCTCCTATTTCCGATAGTGTTCCACCTTGTATGGCTTTTTACAACACAAATATTTTTTAACCAGCCATTTAAATGAGGAGTTTTCTCACCATCTCAGCATCAAAGGTAACAGATTTCAGATGATCCACCTCAATCTGATACAGCGCATTTGCAGCAATATGTTCTGCCGCCTGCTCCAAATCACGGATTCCACTGGTACCCGAATACAGATCCACGATTGTATTTAATGCCTCATCTGTGATGATACATTCCTCTTCCTTTAAGCTCATGCGCTTTAATACCTTAGGCAGTGCAAATTTTGAGAAGATAATCTTCTTTTCCTCAAACGTATAATCCGGGATATCAATTACCGCAAAACGGGACAGAATCGGTGCGCTGATCTGCTCCTTATCGTTTGCTGTTGCAATCGGATAAACACCAGATGTCGGGATCATACACTCGATATAGTTATCTGTAAATCCCAGATTATCCAGAAGTGTCAGTAAGACATCTGCCGGATTTCCGTTTCCTTTTCCAGAAGCTGCCTTATCCAGCTCATTGATAATAAATACCAGGCTTGACTCTCCTGCCATGGCAAATGCATCCATGATGATCCCCGGCTTTGCGTTAGCATAAATTCTCGAACTTCCGGTCAGCTGCTCCGGATCATTGATGGAACTCATATCAAGAGTTGTCCACGGAAGTTTTAAAATACGGGCAACTGCATAGGCAATCTGCGATTTTCCGGTTCCTGCCGGTCCCACCAGAAGCAGTCCGTATGCCGGAAGCGTATGTGTGCGGTTGATCTGAATGATCGTCTCAATGATTCTCTGCTTTACACGCTCCATGCCATACAGTTCCTCATCTAAAATCCGACGGGCTTCCTTGGGATCAATGGCCTCAAAATAATTGTTTTTCCACTGGATATTCATCATGATGGAAAGTGCACGCTGTGCATGACGCCGCTCTTCCGGAGACACTTCATTGGAACGTGCCACTGCTAAATTCCGGCGTGCCCACAACCGGATGTTATCCGGCATGGTCCGTCCTGCGCAGGTCATAAAATCGGTGATGCTCTGAATACTGGTGAGCTTCATATCATCGCCGTCTTCCTCCTGCTCCTCATCCACCGCTTCCTCACTCGGTGCACTGCTGGCAAACAGACGCTCCATCATAAACTGTAAAAAGCCATCTTCCGCGGAAAGCTTTTTTCCACCGCCAAATGCAATTTCACGGATCTTATACACAGCATATCCATCCGGTGTGTTCTCTCCAGACAGCCGGACATTAATGTGGTTTTCCCCCAGCCAGCGAAGCAGATTGACAAAACGGGCATCCACCCGCAAAATATCCGCACATACAGTTCCGTCTTCCTGGGTAAACTCAAATGCTGTGCGCTTTGTCTGGTTCGTGAACACTCCGCAGGAATGATATTTCCACTGCTTTGCCGTATTATCTAAAACCAGAATCGGATATTTTGCACTTGCAGTGTTTTCATTCGACTGAAATGTTGTATAGGTACACTCACAGGCTTTCTTTTCTTCCGTTGTATTGCTGAAATCAAATACAGGCATATCTATCTCCCTTCTACATGATTTAAGGGTCAAAAACAGTTTTGACCCTTATCATGCATAAACAATTCTGTTATTTTCTACGAAAGCAGTGCTTTATCACTTGCAAATTCCTCACCGCTTACTTTTTCAAACTGATGCAGCAGATCTCCGACCGTAAGTTTCTTTTTGTCTTCACCTGCGATATTTAAAATAACTTTTCCTTCATGCATCATAATCAGACGGTTTCCATGGGCAATCGCATCCTTCATATTGTGTGTTACCATCATGGCCGTCAGATGATTCTCTGAAATGATCTGATCCGAAATCTCAAGTACCTTTGCGGCAGTCTTTGGATCCAGCGCAGCCGTATGCTCATCGAGAAGCAGAAGCTTCGGTTTCTGGATGGAAGCCATCAGAAGCGTGATTGCCTGACGCTGTCCACCGGATAACAGACCGACTTTTGATGTCAGGCGATCTTCCAGTCCAAGATGCAGGGTGGAAAGCATTTGGCGGTATTTCTCGCGTTCCGCTTTGGTAATTCCCCATCGCAATCCCCTGGATTTTCCACGTCTTGCTGCAATTGCCATATTTTCCTCAATGGACATTGTGGTAGCCGTACCGGTCATCGGGTCCTGGAACACACGTCCCAGATATTGTGCCCTGCGATGCTCGGATAACTTTGTCACATCCTCGCCGCCGATATAGATTTTTCCGGAATCTACCGGCCATACACCGGCTACGGCATTCAGTGTTGTCGATTTTCCTGCACCGTTTCCACCGATCACTGTGACAAATTCGCCTTCCTCAAGTGTCAGGTTGACACCGTCCAGAGCCACTTTTTCATTTATCGTACCCGGATTGAATACTTTCCGGATATTTTCAATTTTTAACATCTCACTCATCGGTTACAGCCCCCTTGTTGCTTTTTTCTTATTCTTCAGATATGGAATCGCAAGGAAAATTGCTACCACGATTGCTGAGAACAGTTTCAGATCATCCGATGGGAATTTCAGCCACAAAATGATGCTCAGCACAAGGTAGTAAATGATCGCTCCAACGATCACGGAAAACAGCGTATATGCAAATGCCAGTTTCTTTCCTGCACACAGTTTTCCAAACAGTACATCTCCGATAATAACGGCAGCCAGACCGATAACGATTGCGCCTCGTCCCATATTGACATCCGCTGCACCCTGATACTGTGCATAAAGTGCACCGGACAGACCAACGAGTCCGTTGGAAATCATCAGTGCCAGTACCTTACAGAAGCTGGTATTGATTCCCTGTGCACGCGCCATCTGCGGGTTACATCCGGTTGCCCGGATGGCATGCCCCTGCTCGGTTCCGAAATACCAGTAAAGAATCGCCACGATCACTACCCCAAACAGGATACAGGTGGTAAATACTTTAATTTTTGCTGCTGTATCACCGGATACATAACGAAGCGATACCGCAAGGGAATATTTATCCACACTGATCGCCTGATTGGACTGTCCCATAATATTCAGATTGATGGAGTACAGTGCAATCTGCGTTAAAATTCCGGCAAGAATTGGAGGAATTCCCAGTTTGGTGTGCAGAAGACCTGTGACCATTCCCGCAAGCATTCCTGCAGCAAATGCAAAAATAAGGGAAACCCACGGATTCATATCACTGCGGATCAGCATAACCGCCACAGCTCCGCCGGTTGCAAAAGAACCGTCCACCGACAGATCCGCAAAATCCAGAAGTTTGTATGTAATATATACTCCCAATGCCAGAAGGCCCCAGATCAGACCCTGTGCAATGGAGCCCGGCAGCGCACGAAACAGCGCCAGCGGACTTAAGGAAGCAAAATAAGCAGATATTAACACGATACCCATCCCCCTTAATTATTCAGCCTCGATAGCCTTGTAATCATCCGGAATTTTAACGCCCAGCTGATCACAGATATCTTTGTTGTATTCTTTGGTTACGTTTGGTGCAGTCTCAATCTTCATGGTTGTAATGTCCGCACCGTTTACTAAAATGTCATATGCCATTTCACCGGCCTTTTTTCCGATGTCATAATAACTGATGGAAAGCGTTGCCACTCCGCATCCTTTACAGATACCTTCCTCTCCGGCAATAATCGGAGTTCCTGCCGGAAGTGCGATATTGTTGATTGCTTCTGTGTTCTGTGCCATGGTATTGTCTGTCGGAATGTAAATGACATCTGCATACTCGGTTGCACTCTGTACCACAGAACCGATATCATTGGAATCGGAAGCGGTAAACTCTTTGTAGCTGATACCGTCCTCATCCAGGTATTTTGCAAACTCGGTTGCCTGATATTTGGAGTTTGCCTCTGCAGAGCAGTAAAGTATTGCGACATGCTTTGCATCCGGATAGAGCTCTACGAGCATATCCTCCTGCTGATCAAGCGGAGCCAGATCGGATGTTCCGGAAATATTTCTTCCGGTTGTGCCACTCCAGTCATCAATCTCCAAAGCCGTTGCATAATCGGTAACGGAAGTTCCCAGAATCGGAATATCGGTTGTCGCTGCTGCACATGCCTGTAAAGCAGTGGTTGCATTTGCAAGAATCAGATCCACATTGGCAGATACGAAATTATTTGCAATTGTAGAAGCATTTGCCTGCTCGTTCTGTGCATTCTGGAGATCAAATTTTACATTGTCTCCCAGCTTTTCCTTTAAGACATCCTCAAATCCCTGTGTTGCCTGATCCAGTGCCGGATGCTCCAGCTGCTGGCAGATTCCGATGTTATATACTTTACCGGATGCACCTGCACTCTGTGTCCCGTCTTTTGCTGCATCTGCGGAATTTCCACAGGCGCCCAGGGATACCATCATGGCTGCTGCCACAGCAACCGACATTGCCTTGTTTAATTTTTTCATAGTTGTTCCTCCATTTATATTTTATATAGTCAGATAGACTTTAAGCCGCTTCCCGTCCTACTGGAAAGCGGCTCGTCCACTGCGTAATTACAGGAAAATATATTTGCAGATAAAAAGTACTGCAAGGATATACATCAGTGGAGTAATCTTCTTACGCTTGCCACAGATCAGATTGATCAGTACAAAAGAGATTACACCAATGGCAATACCCTCTGCGATACTGTACATTAAAGGCATCGCAATGAGGCACAGATATGCAGGAACTGCATCTGTCAGATCCTCGAAATCAACCTTTACAATTGCGGATACCATCAGGAATCCGACAAAGATCAGCGCCGGTGCTGTTGCAAAGCCCGGAATTGCCGTAAAGATTGGTGCAAAGAAAATTGCAAGCAGGAATAATAATCCTGTAACGATGGATGCAAGACCGGTTCTTGCACCAGCTCCGACACCGGCAGAGCTCTCTACGAATGTTGTAGTTGTAGACGTACCAAGGACCGCACCTGCAGAAGTAGCAATTGCATCTGCCATCAGTGCCTGCTTTACGTTCGGAAGTTTTCCATCTTCGTCTAACATGCCGGCCTTATCCGATACACCGATCAGTGTTCCGATCGTATCAAACATATCTACAAACAGGAAAGACAACATGACTACGATGAAGTTCATAATTCCGACTCCATGGAAATCTGCTGTAAAACACTGTCCGAACGTCTCCCCGATTTTTGAAAAATCAGTCATGGCAAATGTCGGATACAGAGAATAAAATCCAGCGTCTGCATCGATACGGTAAACACCCGCTGCCTGACAGATCATTCCAAGAATCCAGGTAGCCAGAATACCGATCAGAATAGATCCCTTGACTTTTTTGATGTATAAAATTGCAGTAAGAAGCAGACCGATCAGTGCAAGTACTGCACAGATTCCTTCGGTATGCCAGTTATCTCTGAAATTTACATAAGATAACAATGTGGAATCGTTGTTTACAACGATATGTCCACCCTGCAATCCGATAAACGCGATAAACAGACCAATGCCGGCGCTCACACCTTTCTTTAATGTGGTCGGAATGGCATTGAAAATTGCCTCACGCACATTGGTAAGAGAAAGGATAATAAAGATAATACCTTCGAAGAATACTGCCATCAGGGCTACTTTCCAGGAATATCCCATATTTCCGCATACGGTAAATGCAAAGTATGCATTCAGTCCCATACCCGGTGCAAGTGCAAACGGATAATTTGCAAGGAGTGCCATTGCAAACGTACCGATAAAGGATGCCAGACAGGTTGCGATCAGCACTGCTGTCGGGTCCATTCCTGCCTGTGAAAGCAGGTTCGGGTTTACAGCCAGGATATACGCCATGGTCATAAACGTCGTAATACCGGCGATCACTTCTGTTTTCGCTGTGGTATTATTCTCTTTGAGCTTAAACATTTTCTCTAACATGTTCTCTCCTCCATATTTTATTGTTGTGTAAAAGCACCCTACTATTTTATCATAAAATAATTGAGAAATCCATTCAATTATTTATGTCTCCAGGTACTTCTTGAAAAGAGAACAAGCATCGGGAAAATTTCCAGTCTTCCGGCCAGCATGTCAAAAATCAGCACAAGTTTTGAAAACCAGGAATACACCGAAAAATTACAGGTAGGTCCCACCACATCAAATCCCGGTCCGATATTGTTAAAGCACGCAGCAACCGCAGACACATTTGTTGTCATGGACAGTCCATCAATAGAAATCAAAAGAAAACTTCCGACTAAAATCACACCGTAAGCCGCCAGATAGGTATTTGTATTATTTAATACATCCTCCCCGATCCGGTTTCCATTCATGCGCACAACTTCCACACGCTGCGGGCTTAAAATTCTGCGGATATTTCTGCGCAGGTTTTTCAGAATCAGAAGAAGTCTTCCCATCTTAAGCCCTCCTGCCGTACTGCCTGCACAGGCACCGACAAACATCAGGCACAGCAACAGTGCTTTCGAAAATCCGGGCCACAAATCAAAGTCCGTGCTTGCAAACCCGGTCGTCGTCATGATAGAGGAAACCTGAAATGCCGCATGGCGGATCGTCTCTTCCCAGGAGCCGTACAGTCCCCGGATATTGAACGTAATTAAAAGAATACTGACCACAAATATGATGATATACAGCCGCAGTTCCTGATCTTTGAGCACTTCCTTTACATGCCGGACTAAAAGCAGATAATAACAGCTGAAGTTGATTCCAAACAAAAACATGAAGACCGTACATACATTCTGTATATATGGGCTGTATCCTGCAATACTGTCATTCCGGATTCCGAATCCACCTGTGCCGGCCGTTCCAAAAGCGGTACATACGGCATCAAAAACCGGCATTTTTCCCAACAGGAGAAACAGGAAATTGATGAATGTCAGCACCATGTATATGACGTACAAAATTCTTGCTGTTGTACGCATTTTCGGCACCAGCTTGTTCACATTCGGTCCCGGACTCTCCGCACGCAGCAGATGCATGGTATACCCTTTGCCTCTCTCTCCGTTCGGAGAAAGTGCCAGAAGAAATACAAGTACCCCCATGCCGCCCAGCCAGTGGCTGAAACTCCGCCAGTACATAATTCCGGGAGAAAGTGCTTCCACATCTCCCAGAATCGAAGAACCTGTGGTTGTAAATCCCGATACAATTTCAAACAGGGCATCGACAAAGTTTGGAATTTCCCTGGAAAAAACAAATGGCAGACACCCGAAAAAACTGATTGCAATCCAGCTTCCGGCTACGCAGACCATCCCTTCCCTCGCAAAAAAACGACGGGTGGAATTTCTGCAAAAATAATACATTAAGGCACCAACTCCGGCAGTGATCAAAATGGACAGCCCAAACCCATAAACTGCTGCCCGGCTTCCGGTATACAGACTGATCAAAAGTGCCGGAACCATAAACCCTGCTTCCACAATTAAGATCTGGGAAAGAAATTTTCCCATCATTTTATAATTCATAGCATCCTCACTCGAAAATATCATTCAGCTGCAAAAGTGTCATCCCGCCCTTTGCAACGATAATCACGGAATTTCCAGCCTCATACATGGAATCTCCGTTTGGAATCTCCGTTTTACTTCCATGGCTGATACATGCGATCAGTATATTGCGTTTCAGGCGGATATTACGCAATGGTTCCCCGATATGTTTTGTGTCGGCATCTACGACAAACTCCAATGCCTCTGCCTGTCCTTCTGCAATATTGTGCAGTGTCAGTGCTGCACCTGTTGTATTCTGCATGGCACGGACATAACGGACAATCGTATTGCAGCAGAGTTCTTTCGGGCAGATCACACTGCCAAGTCCCAGACTGTCCTGCATACTGTTATTTTCCATATGACCGACTTTCGTGATTACCTGTGGCACTCCACATGTCTGCGCATACAGCGAAATAATCATATTCATCTCATCCATGCCGGTCATGGTTACAACGGCGTCACAATCATGGATGCCTTCACTTTCAAGCAGAAACTGGCTGCTGGCATCCCCATGTATGATACATACTTCCGGTGGAAGTTTACCGGATAGTTCTTCACAGCGCGCTTCATCCTGTTCGATCAGCTGTACACTGACGCCTTCTCTTGCCAGCCAGGTTGACAGATAATAACCGATTCTTCCGCCACCGCAGATAATTACACGCTTTGCCTTATGCGTGATAATGCCAAGATTGCGCAGAAGCTGTGTCAGCATCTCAGCAGTTGCCGTAATAAACAGATGATCACCCTCCCGGAGAATAAAATGTCCGGACGGAATCTCCACAACACCATCACGGCTCACTGCGCAGACAAGTACCTTGCATTTGACAACATTTTCCAGATTCATCAGTGCCACATCGCAGAGTTTACTGCCTTTTTGTATCCGCAGCTCCACGATTTCCACACGGCTTTTGGCAAATGTTTCCCTCTGCAGAAAGCCCGGATAGCGGATCAGCCGTTCAATCTCGCGCGCCGCCTGTTTTTCCGGATTCACCATAAGCGAAAGGGAATAGACATCCCGCATGGTAAAAATCTGCTTGCCGTATTCGGGATTGCGGATTCTTGCAATGGTGTGAATTCTCGGATTCAGACCATGGGCAGTCATACCACAGAGCAGATTGACTTCATCCGAACTGGTGGCTGCAATGAGCAGATCCGCCTTTTTCACATCCGCACTCTCCAACACGCGCATGGAGGCACAGTTTCCCTGTACCCCCATAACATCGTAACGCTCCACACTCGAATCCAGCACACGCTGGTTCGAATCGATCAAAGTCAGGTCATGTCCTGCCGCAGAAAGCTTCTGCGTCAGCGTGAGTCCGACCTTGCCATCACCGGCGATTATTATTTTCACAGATTTGTCCTCCGTTTATATTCTGTATTTAGACGTCCCACATTATAGCATATGGCATATAGAAATACAACCGAGGAGTTTTTGGTCTTTACTGCTTCTTATCCTCCTGATATTCCTCAAAACTGAGAATTACTTTAAACAGATCGCCGTCCATCTGCACCGCAAGATTTCCATGCATCAGCTCGGTCAGGCTTTTTGCGATAGAAAGCCCCAGTCCGTGTCCTTCCGTATTCCGGGAACTGTCTCCACGGACAAATCTTCCGAAAAGTTCCTCGCTGGTCATTTTCAGTCGATCCTTCGAAATATTGCGGAAGGTCATAATCACCATTCCGTGAAATTTTTCCAGCGTAACATACACACGTGTTCCCGGCTGTGCATACTTACATATATTTCCCATCAGGTTGTCAATGATCCGCCACAAATGTCTGCCATCCACATAGATTTCAACGGGTGGTTGCGGACATTCTACAACCATCTCCAGCTGATTTGCCTCTGCCTTTTCTGAAAATTCCCCGACAATCTGTGTCAGAACGACCGTTGCATCACATACTTCCGGATTCACCGGAAGATTTCCGGTAGATGCTTTGGATGCCTCCATCAGATCCTCAATCAGTTTTTTCAGACGGTTGGACTGTCGGTCAAGCACCTCAATGTACTCCCGCATTGTTTCACTCTCTGTCGGCTCCTTTTTGATCAGATCCACATAGTTGATAATGGAAGTAAGCGGTGTTTTAATATCATGGGAGACATTGGTGATCAGTTCGGTACGAAACCGCTCACTCTTCATTTTTTCTTCTACCGCCGCTGCAACTCCGGTCTGTACATTATTTAAATTTTCCGCATGTGTGCGCAGCTCATACATCATTTTTTCTGTATGGATCGGATGCGAATAATCACCTTTTGCAATCCGTTCCCCTCCGTCGAATATCTGTCGAAACTGCACCACAATCTTTAACAGTACGCCGTATTCCACAACTTTCCAGAGGAGATAGACCATGATAATTCCGCCATCCGCTCCGGCACACAGTAAAAGAAATGCTTCTATGAGGAAGACCACAAGAAATACAGCTGTGACTTTTACCGTCATAGACAGATTGGCCAAAAGCGCCAGTCTGATTTCATGCAGTTCTCTTTTTATCCGGCGAAACGGGTTTAAAAGCAGACGTAACAGCGTATAATGCCAGAATTTTCCTGCGCGGATTCTTACAATGATACTGATCACATATTCATACACAATCAGTTCTGCCAATGCAAACGCAATTGTAAAAAATGAAATACAGAATACGATTCCTGCATTTTGCATAAGCAGATCTCCCATATAAAGGCATACCATACCGCAGCCCAAAAACGCAAGTCCTGAGATTCCTGTATAAATACCAAATGGTATACGGTCAATCCATCGAATCTGTACCGTATCAGAACCACGTTTCCATCCTGCCGATGCAAATAGAATGCCAAGAGAAAACACCCACACAAGAACACTCAAAAGCAACCACAATCCCGAAATTTCCCGCACCTGTACCACAACGCCTGCAAGTGTGTGTGCTTTCTGGAAAAACTGTGTTTTCCCGGAATCAATCACAATATGGGTTTCACCTCCGACTTCCGGTGAAAACAAAGAGGATACCGTAGCAGTGCTTCCCTTCAGGGAATCCGCTACCGTAAGATAAAGCGTATATTCCGTTGCTTCTTTCTCCTGATGTGGATTATAATAAATACGACCCTGTTGATCTTCGTATGCAAATGAAAAATCCTGCCACTGGAATACCTTTGCTTTCGCATAGGTATCCGCAATGGATTCCTGCCGGATCGGGTAAATCCCATCCTTTTTTGACCATAAGTAACCTGCCTCTAACCCATCAAAATCAAACCGCAGCTCGGATGATTTTAAATACGGTTCGAGCTTACCTTTTTTCAGCTGTTCTCCATTTTCCGCGCAATATCTGCCACCATCGTCCGATTCCCGGTAAGTATATTCCACATACGGTTCAAGATCCGACTCCTCTGGAACCGCGTAAAAAGAAAAGGAATTGATCCGAAACAGGGTATCGCCCGCATAACAATAAATCACACCATTATCATAGATAAAATGATCCACCTGCGTATAATGCTTGACTTTTTGCATGTACTGTCCCCTGTTTCTCCCAAGCAGCATATCCCAGAAAGAACGATCATTGGTATGAAACTCATTTTCATCTGTAAATTTCAGCCAGGCAAGTGCATTTTCCTTATTTAAGGTACCGGTATTATTTCCACAGACAAGTTCGGTTTCTTTTCCTTTCGGCTTCTTTTTGACAAGTGAATAAACGATATTTCCGTCATCAAATTTTTTCAGGGCATCTGCTTCGTCCTGCTTTTTTGAAATGCCGGTAACCGCATCACCCATCCAGTACGCATAGCTTCTAAGCAGCTCTGTATCCAGTGTTTTTTCAATGTCTTTCTGTGAGCCCTGCAAATCACTGTTCATGCCTAATGTAACTGTCACCACACTGGTCACGCCCACCAAAAATCCACTTACAATCGCAAGTACCATAGCCAGTAATCTGATGCCCTGCGATGATTTCCAGTTTTTGGACACATATTCCGGCTTTTTGGATTTTTTATCCTTTTTCTCATTCATTTTCTACATCCTCCATCTTGTATCCCCGTCCCCACACGACTTTTAAATAGCGTGGCTCCGCAGGATTATATTCCAGTTTTTCCCGAAGGTGCCGGATATGTACGGCTACCGTGTTTTCGACACCGCACGGGCTGCCTTTCCATACGGCCTCGTAAATCTGTTTCGGTGAATATACTTCCCCCGGATGTTCCATCAGAAGTTTTAAAATATCGTACTCTGTTCTGGTCAGATTCACAGGTTCTCCGTCCAGGGTGACTTCCTTTAATTTATCATCCAGCTCGATGCCGCCGGCGGACAGTTTTGTCCTCACCTTCTGTCCGCTTCCAAGCAGCATATACCGCCGGATCTGGGATTTCACTCTCGCCTGCAGTTCCACTGGATTGAATGGTTTCGTCACATAATCGTCCGCGCCCACGGTAAGTCCGAGTACCTTATCGGTATCCTCACTTTTGGCCGTCAGTAAGATCACCGGAACATTGGAAATTTCACGGATTTTGCACATCGCTTCTATCCCGTCCATTTCCGGCATCATAATATCCATCAGAACCAGCTGGATATCCTCCCGGTTTATAATTTTTAAGGCTTCCTTTCCGTTATAAGCCGAAAACACCTGGTATCCTTCACTTTTTAAATAAATCTGCAAAGCAGAAACAATATCCTTTTCATCGTCACAAACTAAAACATTATACATAAAAAAACCGCCACCTCGTATTCATGATTAATCATAGATACATTGTAGCGGTTTTTTTCTTAATTTCCAATGGGGCAAACCTTTAAGGTTTGCTTAAAATCAGGAATTATTCTTATTTTGATATCTTTTCTTCTTTTAGCCATGCATCAACGCTCTCATACAGACGCTGCATTCCATCTTCAACAACCAGCTTGGAGGTTGCCACATTCACGCGCAAAAATCCTTCGCCTCCCCTGCCATACTGATTGCCTCCGCTGACATACAGACCGCTGGTTTTGCGGATAAATTTTACAAACTGCCGGCCACTCTCCGTGATTTTGCGGCAGTCCAGCCACATGAGGTAAGTAGCATCTCCTGCAACCGGATGGATGAGTGGAATTTTCTCCTGCAGAAATTCTGTCACATACTGCTTGTTCTTTTCCACATATTCCCGCAGCTCATCGAGCCATTCTTCCCCGTATTGAAAAGCTGCAATCGTTGCCTGAATTGCAAAAGCGTTCGGTTCTGCTACTTCGTCGGTGTTGAGCTGTCTCCACATTCTGTGATGCAGAATCGAGTTTTCTGCATAGACGGCAGCCGTCTGCAGCCCTGCCAGATTAAATGTCTTCGTCGGCGCAATGCAGGTAACACTGATGTCCCTGCAGGTATCATCCACAGAGGCAAACGGAATGTATTCTGTACCGGGTTTTGTCAGATCACAGTGAATTTCATCCGAGACAACAATGACATCATACTGCTTACATAATGCCCCAATCCGCGCCAGCGTCTCATAATCCCAGATGTTTCCTGCCGGATTCTGCGGATTACACAAAATCATAAGCGTCGTCTGCGGATCTGCCAGCTGCTGTTCAAGTTTTTCCCAGTCTACACGATATTCTTTACCATCATAAAGCAGTTCGTTTTCCACGACATTTCTTCCGTTATTACGAATGGAATTGAAGAAATTATTATAGACAGGTGTCTGAATCAGCACATTTTCTGCCGGAGTCGTCAGTTTTCGGACAGCAGAAGAAAGTGCAGGGATTACTCCCGTTGTAAAGATCAGCTTCTTTGGGTCCATCCGAAAATGATGACGCTTTTCCCACCAGTTTACATAGCTGTCCGCCCATTCGTCCGGGATGACAGAATATCCATATACCCCGTGCGCCACGCGCTGTACCAGTGCCTCCTGCACTTCCGGCACCGTCTCAAAATCCATATCTGCCACCCACATCGGGAGTTCTTTGCGATCCACATCCCACTTGAGGGAATTTGTGCCTCTGCGGTTTGGTATTTTATCAAAATTATATTTCATAATCATCAGGTCTCCTTTTTCTGTCTCTCTATAATGCCTTATCATACCACTTCTGCATCATTTCTTCAATCATTGCAGTACCATCAGAAACGGAAAAAGAAGGGAAAAAATACCTCTTTTTCCGGTATTTTTTCCCTTCTTTTGTAAACAATCACCGGGCTGCAGCAGTCTGTTTTCAGCCTTCGGTCTTTGTTGTGCTCTCTTTGGACTTATAATAATCCTCAAACTTCTGATTTGCAGCATCCAGTGTCTTCTGGCAGATGTCCGGAAGGTCTTTGCCCCATGCACCGGTTGCCTGCTTGAATCCCTTCTGCATGGCAGTCTGCATCTTCTTCATCTTTTCCACATCATCTCCGGCAAGGGCACTTGCAAAATCAAATAATCTCTCTGATGTCTGCTTTACTCCGTAATAGCCATCTTCGGAGATATCCTTCTGCGCCTGTGCCTTTGTTGCTGCATCAACCGTGAAATCCCCTTTTGCAAGGAACTTCCATATATCATCGCTGTTTGTTCCGTTTGCAACAGAAGAAGTAGCTGCCTGACCGGTCATCATTTTCTGCACGATGCTGATCAGCTGCTGCTGTCTGGACTGTGTATCCGCTTTCATCTGCTGTACGAGTGCTGCACGATCCTCAGCGCTCATCTTATTAATCGAATAGGTTGCTTTCTTATTGTCCTTGCTGCTGTCTGATTTATCATAGACTACACCGCTCTCATTTTTTTCTTCCGTCTTTGCTGTGGAGTCCTTCTTTGCAGCCGTCTCATTTTTGGTCACCGCATCGTTTTTATAGGATGCGTATACCTCTGTCTGCGTGTTTAACAAACCTGTTGTGTTTACACCCATACTCTCATCCTCCTTGAATTCTACCGGTCAATTCCATTTGTTTCCGGTTAAACTATGTTGGTATCTACTATAGATATCGGTTCTTTTCACAGAATCTTTATAGTTTGCTTTATTTTTGTTTCACAGTAACACGATAGGTCTTTCCAACGGCAGATTTTGTTCTGGCCTTCACCATCACATAGAGTTTCTGCCCCTTTGCAGCTTTTACGGTAAACTTCTGTCCGGTCTGTGCATAATCTTCCTGTTTGACCAGCTTCTTTTTCTGATTATATACACACACATTCCAGTATCCGCTGTCAGGAAGGCTTACCTGCATGGTCACCTTTCCCTTCTTTGCAGCCTTATATACAAAATAATCTTTATCCTTTACCGCATAATTATTTGCACTACAGGTCTTATTCTTTTTTACAGTTGTAGCTGTGGCAAAAGAATCATTGTATTCCTGTTCCCAGTTATCAGCCTTGTACTGATTGACTGTCACCGTGTATTCGTGTCCGCACGCATAATCATTGATATTCCGTTCTACCTTCAGGTAAATCTCTTTGCCTTTCCGGAAACTGAGCTTTGCAGTGGAAATCTGCAGATCATCCTCTGTTTCCACGGTCTGAAGCAGCTTCTTTTTCTCATCATATACGGAAAGTTTCCAGTACTGATTGTTTCCACCGTCCGCATTTGTAAATTTGAAATTGAAATATCCACTGCCCGTGGCAACGTAGCGGTAGTAATCCACATCTTTTTTGCTGTTGATACTTCCATGCAGTGTCTTTCCGGCGGTAAGATCCGTGGCAAGTGCCATGGTATCGTTGGATTCCTTTTCCCAGCCTTCCGTTGCATAGTAATTGGAACGGATTATATATTGCTTTCCTCCACCATAACCGGTAACCATTACATACACTTTTGATCCAACCGGTAGAACATATTTGCCCGATGATACGGTTCTTGTATTAGTATCTCTCTGCAGTTCATTCATATTTTCATCATACAAATACAGATTCCATAATGCATACGATCCCTCTCCCTGAAAATCATATGTGAAATATCCGTTCGCCGGTATAGTATACACATACCAATCTACATCTGGTTGTTTGTAAAAATTTCCATTAGTCCAGACTCCACTCTCCAGGCTTGTGGCCGTTGCTGGCGTGTCATTGTCTTCCTGCTCCATATTCGTGCTTTCTATCGTTTTAACCTGAAGAGAGTACTGACAATCCTCTAACAGCTGATATCCCAAAATAGAAATCTCTGCATCTGTCACACGCTCTACTTTGATATAGACGCTTCTGCCCGGTCTGAAATTATAAATTCCTGACGTATAATTGGATGCCAGAGGTTTTGTTTCCAGTTCCTGATTTCTATTGTCCGCATCATATACGGAAAAATTCCACTTTCCTTTTCCGCTTGTCTGTGCAAGATTTACAGTAAAATATCCGGCTTTTTCCGCAGTATACTTATAAAAGTGAACATTATTGGAAGTAGACAGCGTATCATACACCACCGTATCTGACTTCAGCACCTCTGCTTTGGTGTAGCTGCTGTATGTGCCGGTCGGTGTCTGATTGATGGAAATGGATACATTGTCCGCTTTTACCGCCACCGGTGCCGCTGTAAAAACACAGCAGCATGCCAGCAGCAATGCCAGACCTCTTTTTTTCATGTTATGATTCATACGCATATTCCCTCTTTTACAGAGCTTTGATACGCTCCAGTGCCTTTACGGTGTTTTCATAATTTCCAAATGCAGTCAGTCGGAAATATCCTTCTCCGCTCGGTCCGAAACCGGATCCCGGAGTACCAACAACATTTGCATTCTCCAGCAGATAATCAAAGAACTCCCAGGAAGTCATCTGATCCGGAGTCTTTAACCAGATGTATGGTGCATTTACACCACCAAATACGGTATATCCGGCATCCTTTAATCCTTCCTTAATGGTCTTTGCATTCTTCATATAGTAAGCAACCTGCTCCTTTAACTGTGCTTTTCCTTCCTCAGAATATACAGCCTCACCGGCACGCTGCACAATGTACGGAGCACCGTTGAATTTGGTTCCGTGACGTCTTGCCCACATGTCGTGCAAAGAAACTTCCCCGCACTTTAAATCCTTCGGAACTACGGTATATCCAAGACGAACACCGGTAAATCCTGCATTCTTTGAGAAACTGTGCAGCTCAATGGCGCAGGTTCTTGCACCCTTGCACTCATAAATGGAATGTGCCACATTGTCCTCACTGATATAAGCTTCATAAGCGGCATCATAAATGATTACGGCGCCAACTTTATTGGCATAGTCCACCCATTCCTGCAGCTGATCCTTTGTAAGCGTTGTTCCGGTCGGGTTATTCGGCAGACACAGATAGATTATGTCCGGTGTCTTCTTAGGGAACTCCGGTACGAAATGATTTTCTGCTGTACATGGCATGTAAATGACATCGCTCCATGTGCCGGTCTCCTTGTCGTAAGTACCGGTTCTTCCAGCCATAACGTTGGAATCCACATAAACCGGGTATACCGGATCACAGACCGCGATCTTGTTATCCTGACCGAAAATCTCCTGAATATTTCCGGAGTCACTCTTTGCCCCGTCAGATACAAAGATTTCATCTGCAGCAACCTCGCAGCCTCTTGCTGCATAATCGTTCTCTGCAATTGCCTTGCGCAAAAATTCATATCCCAGATCCGGTGCATAACCGTGGAATGTCTCGGCATGTCCCATCTCATCTACCGCTTTATGCATAGCCTCAATGATTGCAGGAGCCAGTGGCTGTGTAACATCACCGATTCCCAGACGGATAATGTTCTTGTCCGGATTTGCTTCCTGATATGCATTTACTTTTTTTGCAATTGTGCTGAATAAATAGCTGCCCGGCAGCTTCTGATAATTCTCATTTACATGAAACATAATTTCGTTCTCCTTCTCTAATTTTCCATCAGTATCACTTTAACATTTTCTTCTTTTAATGTAAAGACCAGCCAAAAAAGCCAGATAAGATCCTTACCCTTCCTGCAGAAGACTTAAGATCATCTGTGCCACCTCGACCAGACCGGTTCCGTTGTCCATACTTCTTTTCTGAATATATTTATGTGCTTCCTCTTCCGTAAAAGAGTTTCGTGCCATAAGGAGTTCCTTTGCCTTGCGAATGATCTGCTGATCCTCCTGCGAACGGTGTTTCGGCTGCTGCCGCATTCTCCTTCTGCGCCTCTGGATATCTCCCTCCATCATTTCAATTGTCTGCAACAGTTCATGCACTTTCATCGGCATGGAAAGACAGACCAGATTGCTTACCTCTCTCTCCTGAATGGAAGACGGAGAAGCGATCAGAAGCATCTGAAACTCCGGTGGCAGATAATCGTGAATTTCCATATACATCATATCCATAAACCGGCATCCGCAGATCAGTATTCCACACTCCAGATTGTTTACGCTTGCCAGTGCCTGCGCACCGGTAGTACAGACTGCCTGCACGGAATACCCGCTCTGTGTCAATATTTTTTTTATGCCCGCTGCCACTTCCGGTTTCGAAAAGGCAATTACAATGTTACTCACGATCCGATCTCCCGTTAAATCTTATACAGATACTCTTCGATCTCCCAGCCGGTTACCTGTGTACGGTACTGCATCCATTCTGCCTCTTTTGCCTCGATCAGTTTGCTGCTGATATGTTCTCCAAGCACTTCTTTTATAAAGGCATCTTTCTGCAATTCACAGATGGCCGCATGAAGATCGGCCGGAAGCGACTCGATTCCTCTGCTTGCTTTTTCTTCCTCCTTCAGTTCATAGACATTTTCCGGCACTTCTTCCGGTGGCTCAATTTTATTTCTGATACCGTCAATTCCGGCTGCAAGACATACCGCAAGGGCCAGATACGGATTGGCTGCCGGGTCCGGGCTGCGCAGTTCCACACGGGTTTCCTCTCCCCGGGAAGCAGGAATACGGATGAGCGGGCTGCGGTTTGTCGCAGACCATGCAATATAACATGGTGCCTCATATCCAGGTACCAGCCGCTTATAGGAATTTACCAGCGGATTCATGATAAGAGTCACACCTTTCATGTGCTTCATGATACCGCCAATAAAATAATAGGCTTCTTTACTCAGGCCCATTTTTCCATCCGGATCGCGGAAAATATTATGTCCGTCTTTGGACAGGGACATATTGATATGCATTCCGGAACCATTAATCCCGTATTTCGGCTTCGGCATAAAGCTTGCAAACAGACCGTGCCGCTTTGCAATTGTCTTAACCGCCAATTTGAATGTCATGATATTATCTGCCGTCTGCAGTGCCTCATCATACTTAAAGTCAATCTCATGCTGTGCGGGTGCTACCTCATGGTGGGAAGCTTCGATCTCATACCCCATATCTTCAAGTGTCAGCACCATATCACGTCTGGCATTTTCTCCCAGGTCTACCGGACCGAGATCAAAATATCCGGCTTTTTCGTGGGAAAGTGTTGTCGGCTGGCCATTCTCATCCTGATGGAACAGGAAAAACTCGCACTCCGGTCCCACATTAAATGTATATCCAAGGTTTTTTGCTTCCTCAATCTGACGTTTTAAGATATAACGGGAGTCCCCCGTAAACGGTGTTTTGTCTGCACAGTAAATATCACAGATAATACGTGCTACTTTTCCCTGCTGCGGGCGCCATGGGAAAATGGTAAATGTGTCCAGATCCGGATACAGATACATGTCTGACTCCTCAATCCGTACAAATCCCTCAATGGAAGAACCGTCAAACATACACTTGTTATTCAATGCTTTCTCAAGCTGACTGGATGTAATTGCTACATTCTTTAATGTTCCGAAAATATCCGTAAACTGCAGACGGATGAATTCCACATCCTCTTCTTCCACAATTCTGAAAATATCTTCCTTGGTATATCTGCTCATATACTTTTCTCCTTTTCTGCGTTACATTTGCTGATATATGTTAATACCTGTTCATAAGACATCGGACCGCCAAACAGATCCAGCGCACTTCCAATGGTGACGTTCAGCCGGTTTCTTCCAAGCCTTGAAAGTTCTTCCAGATCTTTAAAACTGTGAACGCCTCCGGCATAGGTGATCGGAATTTTTCCCCAGTCTCCCAGAAACTGTGCCAGGGGTTTTTCAATTCCACCGGATTTTCCTTCCACATCCACAGCATGCACCAGAAACTCGCTGCACCAGGAACTCAGTTTTTCCAGAAGTTCATTCGTCACACGCTCGGTGGTAAATTTCTGCCACCGGTCGGTTACAATATAATAGCCCGGTTCTTCTGCATCTGCCCGGTATCTGCACGACAGATCAAGTACCAGATGTTCCTTTCCCACGGCCTGTTCCAGCCGGTTCAGACAATCATAGTCAATCCGTCCGTCCCGGAAAACAAACGAAGTCACAATCACTGCAGATGCGCCAGCTTCCAGAAATTCGGACGCATTGGCATCGGTAATTCCTCCGCCGACCTGCAATCCCCCCGGATAGGCACGCAGAGCCGCCAGCGCCTGATTTTTGGTTTTTTCATAATAAGGGCTGTCTTTTGCATTCAGTAAAATGATATGTCCGCCGCGAATTCCCCGGCTCTGATACATCCGTGCATAAAACGGTGCATCCTGCCCGGAGACAAAATTTTCACTTGCCTGATCTCCGGCATCCCGCAGACTGCTTCCGACAATCTGTTTTACCTTTCCGTTGTGAATATCAATACATGGTCTGAATTCCATCCGATTTTGTCCTCTTTTCAAAAAATGGGCATAGAAAGACCCTGCTGAGGCCCCCTTGCCCTTATTGTTGTATATCTTCACTGTTTATGCTGTTTCTCCGCTATCATAACATAATTTTTACTTGACAGCAATCCATTATTTTGCTATCATCATTAAAATTGTTATTGTACATAATAGGTGTTTTGGACGATAACAGACGTTACACAAAATTACATACAAACTACATATAATAGAAGAAAGCGAGGATTTTAGAAAATGGGAACTATTATCGGCGAAGGAATTACATTTGATGACGTTCTTCTGGTTCCTCAGTATTCTGAGGTTACCCCAAACCTGATCGATCTGAAGACACATCTGACAAAGAAGATCGTACTGAACATTCCTATGATGAGTGCAGCCATGGATACCGTTACGGAGTCAAAAATGGCGATTGCAATGGCAAGACAGGGTGGTATCGGAATCATTCATAAAAACATGTCCATTGAAGCACAGGCAGATGAGGTCGATAAGGTAAAGCGTTCAGAAAACGGTGTTATCACAGACCCATTTTTCTTATCTCCAGACAATACATTACAGGATGCTGACAACCTGATGGCAAAGTTCCGTATCTCCGGTGTTCCGATCACAGAGAACGGTCGTCTGGTCGGCATCATCACGAACCGTGACTTAAAGTTCGAAACCGATTTCACAAAGAAAATCAGTGAATCTATGACCTCCGAAGGTCTGATCACCGCTCCGGAAGGAATTACCTTAGAAGAAGCCAAAAAGATTCTTGCAAAAGCCAGAAAAGAAAAACTTCCGATTGTTGACAAGGATTTCAACTTAAAAGGTCTGATCACCATCAAAGATATTGAAAAACAGATCAAGTATCCGCTTTCTGCAAAGGATGATCAGGGACGTCTTCTCTGCGGTGCCGGTGTCGGTATCACCGGAAACATGATGGAGCGTGTCGATGCCCTGGTTGCTGCCCATGTCGATGTCATCGTTGTCGATTCCGCACACGGTCATTCCAAAAACATTCTGGAAGCCGTAAAGAAGATCAAGGCAAAATACCCGGATCTGCAGGTTATCGCCGGAAACATTGCAACCGGTGCTGCTGCACAGGCACTGATTGATGCCGGAGCTGATGCAGTTAAAGTTGGTATCGGACCTGGTTCTATCTGTACCACACGTATCGTTGCCGGTATCGGTGTTCCACAGATCTCCGCAATCATGGACTGCTATGAAGTTGCAAAACAGAGCGGCATCCCTGTCATCGCCGATGGTGGTATCAAATACTCCGGCGATATGACAAAGGCTATCGCAGCCGGTGCAAACGTATGTATGATGGGTTCCATGTTTGCAGGATGTGACGAAGCACCTGGTACATTTGAGCTCTTCCAGGGAAGAAAATACAAAGTATACCGTGGTATGGGTTCCATCGCTGCCATGGAAAACGGAAGCAAAGACCGTTACTTCCAGGAAGGTGCAAAGAAACTTGTTCCGGAAGGCGTAGAAGGTCGTGTCGCTTACAAGGGAACACTTGAAGATACCGTCTTCCAGCTGATCGGTGGTATCCGTTCCGGTATGGGTTACTGCGGATGTCCTACCATTGAGGATCTCAAGGAAAGAGGTAAATTTGTCAAGATTTCCGCTGCTTCCTTACGTGAGAGCCATCCACACGATATTCATATTACAAAAGAAGCTCCAAACTACAGTACCGATGACAATAAATAAATCATAATAAATATAATTTGAGGTGAATTTTATTGGGCCCCAGTGAGACAGGTCAATTAATTGCAATAATTATCCTGCTGTGTCTGTCAGCGTTTTTTTCGTCGTCAGAGACAGCTCTTACAACCGTAAACCAGATTCGTATGCGTACCCTTGCAGACAATGGCGATAAACGCGCTGCACGGGTATTGCATGTAACCGGAAATCCGGGAAAAATGTTATCTGCCATTCTGATCGGAAACAATATTGTAAATCTTTCGGCATCTTCCATTTCAACATCCCTTGCCATCCATCTTTTTGGAAACACGGGTGCGGGAATTGCCACAGGTATTCTTACGTTTTTAATACTGATCTTTGGTGAAGTAACACCAAAAACCATGGCAACCATCAAAGCCGATTCTATGTCTTTGACAGCGGCTGCTCCGATTGGATTTCTGATGAAAATACTTACTCCTGTTATTTTTATCATCAACAAGCTCTCTCTCGGACTGATGTTTCTGCTGCATGTCAATATCAAAGATGCACAGAAAAAGATGACAGAAGAAGAGCTCCGCACCATTGTTGACGTAAGTCAGGAAAATGGTGTCATCGAACATGAAGAACGGGATATGATTCATAATCTCTTTGATTTCGGTGATGCAGAAGCCAAGGAGATCATGGTTCCGCGAATTGACATGACTTTTGTTCAGGCAGATGCCACCTATCAGGAAGTACTTGATATCTTCCGTCAGGATATGTTTACACGCCTTCCTGTTTATGAAGACTCGACCGACAATGTAATCGGAATCATCAACATGAAAGACTTCCTGTTACAGAATGATACCCCGGAATTTTCCGTACGAAACCTTCTGCGGGAGCCATATTTTACATATGAGCACAAAAATACTGCAGATCTGTTTCTGGAAATGCGTAAATCCTCCATTTCTCTTGCGATTGTGCTGGACGAATACGGAGTAACCGCAGGACTCATTACTTTAGAAGACCTGTTGGAAGAAATTGTAGGGGAAATCCGTGATGAATATGATGCCGATGAAGAAGACGATATCACCCGGATCAGTGACCGCGAATTCTATGTACTTGGTTCCGCCAATCTCAACGATGTCAGTGAAGCGCTTTCCCTACACTTTACTTCGGATGATTATGACACCATAGGAGGATATTGTCTTGGTCTTCTCGATCATCTGCCGGAAAAAAATGAAATTATTTTAACAGATAATAATATTCTTCTCCGTATTGACCGGATGGAAAAAAACAGAATCGAACGGATTTACATCCGGCTTCCGGAACCTCTGGAGGAAACCGGTTCCGAACAAAAATCCGAAGAATAATCCGTAAATTCTGAGGGCTGCTTTGCAGCCCTCATTTTTATGCCAGTAACTGCCGAAGCCACACACGAAGAGAATCCTCCATGATCCATTTCGAATCTCCGGCAAGCCCTCCCCTTTCTTTTGGAATCAGATTCTGTCCGGCAT
>NZ_JBKVQF010000035.1:0-22037 GCF_046969025.1 Waltera sp.
ATGCTCCGGGAGTTCGTGGATTTTGCCAATGTATTTCACTAACTCTCAATTTACTTAAAGTACTGTACCCCGGATTCAAAGATCTTCATATCCTGCTCGCCATAGATGTTCATGGCCACAGCGGTATCTCTTCTCTCGGAGTGTGCCATCTTACCGAGGCATCTGCCATCGGGGGATGTGATACCCTCGATCGCACAGTAGGAACCGTTGACATTGTATTCCTCATCCATGGATACATTACCGTTCTGATCAGCGTACTGAGTAGCGACCTGTCCGTTAGCAAAGAGCTTGTCGATCCACTCTTTCGGTGCTACGAAACGGCCCTCTCCGTGGGATGCGGGATTGCAGTAGGTAGCACCCAGTGTAGCGCCCTGTAACCAGGGAGACTTGTTGGATACGACTTTGGTGTATACCATCTTGGAGATATGACGGTTGATGGTATTGAAGGTCAGGGTAGGTGAATCCTCCTTCTGACCGGTGATTTCGCCGTAAGGAACCAGTCCCAGCTTGATCAGAGCCTGAAATCCGTTACAGATACCCAGTGCCAGTCCGTCTCTCTCATTTAACAGCTTCATGACCGCTTCCTTCAGCTTCTCATTCTGGAATGCTGTTGCAAAAAACTTCGCGCTGCCGTCAGGCTCATCACCTGCGGAAAAGCCGCCGGGGAACATGATGATCTGTGCCTGTGCAATGGACTTCTCGAATTCCTCTACGGATTCGCGGATATCCTCTGCGGTCATGTTACGGAACACTCTTGTCTCCACATGGGCTCCGGCACGTTCAAATGCCTTGGTGCTGTCGTATTCACAGTTGGTTCCGGGGAATACCGGAATGAATACGGTAGGCTTTGCGATCTTGTGCTTACATACATAAATACTGTCTGCCTTGTAAACATTGCTTGCCACTGCCTCAGTACCCTTCACTGCCTTGGTGGGGAATACCTTCTCCAGCTTGGAAGTCCAGGAAACAAGTGCCTCTTCCATGGTGATCTTCACATCACCATATACGAATACAGGCTCCTCGGTCACGATACCGATCACGGTGTAATCCAGTTCCTTCTCTTCCAGTGCAGCCATCTTGTCTGCGGGGATCTCTGCCAGAATATCGCCCAGTCCGTTGTCAAACAGGTCGTCTGTGGTTACCTCATCGTCGATCTTCACACCCAGCTTGTTACCGAAGGCCATCTTTGCTACAGCTGCTGCCACACCCTTGGAATCCAGAGCATAAGCGGATACGATCGTACCATTTTCGGTCAGTTCGTGGATCTTGCCATATAATTCTGCCACATTCTCATACATCGGAATGTCGAAATCGTCTTTATTAATAGAAAAACGTACCAGCTTATTGCCGGGGGTCTTCAGTTCCGGAGTAATAATATCGCCATATTTTGCCACGTCCACTGCAAAAGATACCAGTGTGGGAGGTACATCAATATCATTGAAAGTACCGGACATACTGTCCTTACCACCGATGGAGGGCAGCCCGAACCCGATCTGTGCATCGTAGGCGCCTAACAGTGCTGCGAAAGGCTGGCTCCATCGCTCAGGATCGCTGGTCATTCTGCGGAAGTACTCCTGGAAGGTAAAGCGGATCTTGCTGAAATCACCGCCGGAAGCCACGATTTTCGCCATGGACTCTGTCACTGCGTAGACAGCTCCGTGGTAAGGACTCCAGGAGGACAGATACGGATCGAAGCCGTAACTCATCATGGTCACGGTATCGGTCTTACCTTCCAGTACAGGCAGTTTGGCTACCATGGTCTGGGTCTCAGTCAGCTGATATTTTCCACCGTAGGGCATCAATACACTGCCGGCACCAATGGAGGAGTCGAACATCTCTACCAGACCCTTCTGGGAACATACATTGAGGTCATTTAACAGTGCCACCCAGGCACCCTTCACATCGCCCTCTTCCAGTTTCTCACCTACAGCGGGAACAGCCCATTTATCAAAATAATTCTCTTCTTCGGAAGGAATATCTACTTTTACTTTGGTCTCCTGATGGGCACCGTTGGTATCCAGGAAAGCTCTCTTCAGATCCACGATGGGCTTGCCTCTCCAGTTCAGTACAAGTCTGGGTTCCTCAGTAACAACTGCTACGGGAACAGCCTCCAGGTTCTCTTCCTTTGCATAGCCCAGAAAAGTATCTACATCCTTAGGATCTACTACCACTGCCATACGCTCCTGAGACTCGGAGATTGCCAGTTCCGTGCCATCCAGTCCGGCATATTTCTTGGGTACCTTGTCCAGATCTACGGTCAGACCGTCTGCCAGCTCACCGATGGCAACGGAGACACCGCCGGCACCAAAGTCGTTACATTTTTTGATCAGACGGCTGACTTCCTCACGACGGAACAGTCTCTGGATCTTACGCTCGGTCGGTGCATTACCCTTCTGTACCTCAGCACCACAGGTCTCGATGGAAGTATCGGTATGTACCTTGGAGGATCCGGTCGCACCGCCGCAGCCGTCACGTCCAGTACGTCCGCCTAACAGGATGATGATATCGCCGGGATCAGAGGTCTCACGGATAACATTCCTGCGGGGAGCTGCGCCCATAACGGCACCGATCTCCATACGCTTTGCCACATAAGAAGGATGATAGATCTCTTTTACAAAGCCGGTAGCCAGACCAATCTGGTTACCATAAGAGGAATAGCCACTGGCTGCGCCTCTTACCAGCTTCTTCTGGGAGAGCTTGCCGTGCAAAGTCTCGGATACAGGAACGGTAGGATCCGCAGCACCGGTGACACGCATTGCCTGATATACATAGCCACGGCCGGACAGGGGATCACGGATGGCACCGCCCAGACAGGTGGCAGCACCACCGAAAGGCTCGATCTCTGTAGGATGGTTGTGGGTCTCGTTTTTGAAAAATACCAGCCACTCCTCGGTCTCTCTATGGTCGCCGTAATCCATCTCCACAGGAACCACTACGGAGCAGGCATTGATCTCATCGGATTCTTCCATGTCATCCAGTTTGCCGTCTTTTTTCAGCTTTCTCATGGCCATCAGTGCCAGATCCATCAGGCAGACGAACTTGTCCTCTCTGCCTTTGAAGATCTCTTCTCTGGTATCCAGATAGCTCTGGTAAGTGGTCTCTAAGGGAGAACGATAATAACCCTCACCGAATTCCACATCGGTCAGCTCGGTGGAAAAAGTGGTGTGACGGCAGTGATCGGACCAATAGGTATCCAGTACACGGATCTCCGTCATAGAAGGATCTCTCTTCTCATCATCATGGAAATATTTCTGGATATGCAGGAAATCTTTGAAGGTCATGGCAAGTCCCAGAGATTCATACAGAGCTTTTAAACTGCTCTCGTCCATATCTCTGAAGCCGTCAAAAACAGCAACATCAGCGGGATCATCATACACCGTGATCAGAGTATCCGGCTTCTCCATGCCGGTCTCTCTGGAATCTACAGGGTTGATACAGTAAGATTTGATCTTGGAAAATTCTTCGTCGGACACCTGTCCTTCGATCATATAAGTCACAGCGGTACGGATCACAGGTTCTTCGTCCTCTTTTAAGAACTTCACACACTGCACTGCGGAATCCGCTCTCTGATCGAACTGTCCGGGAAGGAACTCTACGGAAAATACTTTTGCATCCGCAGGAATCTCGATGGTCTCTTCATACAGATCATCTACGGGAGGCTCGGAAAATACAGTCTTGCAGGCTCTTGCAAACACCTCATCCGAAATATTCTCCACATCATAGCGGATAAACTCACGAACCTTTGCCACATCGATACCCAGATAATTTTTCAGTTCGTCGTGCAGCTCTTTTGCCTTGACGGCATAAGGTTCCTTTTTCTCTACATAGATACGTCTTACGTTGCTCATGTCTCTCCTCCGAAATTTTATACTATGCGACACTATTCAGAACCCCATTCGCAAAACCACATCTTGCGATGCTTACTTTTTGCTCATGTGGTTATCTCACCATATAAATATCATCAGATGCCCTTACAATGCGAGCCTTTGACGTACATATGATTATATTTACATGGTTCTGAATAGTATCATACAACATACTATATTTTCCCACAATAGCAGAAAACAACAAATTTAGATAGATTTTACCTGCCTTTTTGAACGGTTCGTCATTCATGCAGTCTGTGGATCAGCCGGTAAGCGATGTCCTTCTCGCAGATCAGGGCCTCCGTGTGGGCGAAAAATACGATGCCGTCCGTGGGGGCCAGAATCTTCTCCCTCACCGTTCCATCGTAAGGGTCTATAATTTCTGCCATCTCATTTCCATAGCGCACATCGTCTCCCGCATGTACTTTTCCCCGGAAAATTCCCGCCCGGTTCGCAGGTACATCACTCAGATCCTTTTCATATATAACATGACTGATATAGCCGGAATGACTCTCGTACCGGATCAGCCCCATACGTTTCAGGAAACGTAAGACCGCTGCCACCGCCTGTCTTGCACTCACCTCATCGATCTGGGTATTCTGATTCGTGTATACCGAAAAGGCGGCCGTCATCTCATCCTGCCAGTTATAATTCAGTGTCTTGGTATCAATGGGTACCGGCTTGCGCACCACCACATAAGGAAGTCCGAACAGATTCGCCAACGACGTATTCTGATAGCCTGTCTCCATCATACGCACATGGGGCACGAATTCTCCCGGTCTGTAAAAGGACGTAAACTGGATCCCATAAACGTAGTCCCGGATCTCCGTAAGCAACGCATTGGTCAGACGGTCCGCCGGCTCCCCGTAATCATTTCCCGGAAAACTCCGATTGATATCCGCTTCCTTGACACCGAAAAAGCGGCGGCTGATATTCACGGAATAGGCATTGATGGTAGGAATCACCAGAATCTGTTTGCCGGCACTGATACAGCCGTTGTTTTCCAGTTCCCGCAGTGTCTTCACCAGTTGGGAACAGATATACATCTGCTGGATCTCATTGCCTCTGGCTGCGCCAACGATGCAGGCAGACTTCTCGCCCTTGCCGAACTGAAAGCCCTTGATGCGCATATCTTCTCTGTAGGTCGAATGTATGGTATAAATATCTCTCTCAAACATAATCTTTTCACTCCGTCAGGATCCGCGCCAGCAGATCTCCTTCATAGACCACCGGATAAGCTCTCAGGGTAAACAACAGCCCTCCTTTTGCGGTACGGATCTGCTGCTTCACCGTCCCTTCAAATGGATCCACCACTTCCCCGATCAGATCTCCTTTTTTCACATAGTGGTTGTGCTCGATCAGCGGCAGGAACACACCGTCTGACTTGCTGCGGATAAACTCCACCTCACCGTCACTGGATATCGCAGGCTCCTGCACCTTTGGCTCAGGGCCTGTCCAGATCCCCATTTCACTCATGATGTGGAAAATACCGTCCACGATCTGATTACCGAAGGATCTGTGGATGTCATGCCCCTGTCCCATCTCCAGCACCAGTGTGGGAACTCCCAGCAGATTCATGGAATGGGCCAGCGTCGATTCATGCACCGTGGCAGTGGCATTCATCCAGATCATGTCGGCATTGGTCATTTTCGCATAGGGAAGCAGTGCCTCCGCAAAATCTTCACTGAGTCGTACCTGTGGGATCTCACGCACAAAAATATCACTGGCGTGCAGATCGATACAAATATCGGATCCGATCAGGGAATCCACCACAGTTGCCGTGATCCGCTCCATCATATCCCCCGATGCGTCTCCCGGAAACATACGGTTCATATCCATATCCAGTCTCGGCACCGTCCGGCTGGCCATGTCGATTCCCAGCGGATTCAATGCCGGATAGATATCTACGATTCCTTTCAAATACTCCGGATGCTCTTTTACTCTTCGCGCCGTCTCATAACAGATGTACTGTCCCTCCAGTTCATCCCCGTGGATGCCGGACACCAGACTGATTCTGGATAAATTCCGTTCTTCTCCCTCCGGACGGATCCGGTTCCTGCGGATTGCCAGATGTCCTCCCGCCGGAAGTTCCATGCTGATGATCGTTTCTGTCATACTTACCTTTTCCCTCTCTTTATCTCTTTGCAGCTTTTCTACACAGAAAATGCTTCAGGAAACTTTCCCTGAAGCATCATCACCCGTTGTCTTATTAATCTTCTACACCCAATCCGCGCAACAGATACAGGATCTCACGATCCACCGCTTCCGCCGTCACGCCGATGGTCTGGGCCGAAATCTTCAGTCCTTCCAGCACAAACATAATATTTCTCGCAGTTCCCTCACAGTCCTCGCAGATAAACTCTCCGTTATCCACACCTGCCTCGATCAGTTTTTCAATGATCTTCACTGCGGAATCAAACTGCTTTTTTAAAATATTGTCTCTCTTGGGCAGTTCGTTTTCAAAATAGAATTCATAGGTAGCCTGCGTCAGTGTATTCTTCTTGCGCAGAAGCTCTTTCTTCTGCTCCTTTAAAAACAGAAGCAGGATATCCGCTGCGGTAGCATCCTCCGTAATACTGTCGGAAAATACGTCATCCGCCTCCTCACTCTCCATGCGCAGCACTTCCATGAAGATCTGACTGGTATTCTCAAAATATAAATAGAGTCCGCCACGGCTGATGTCGCAGGCCTCTACAATATCCTTCATCGTTACTTTTTTGAAGCCCTTCTCCACAAATACTTCTCTTGCTTTCTCTACGATATATCGCTTTTTCTGTACTGATTTTTCTCCCATGGATCTATCCTGCCTTTCCCCACTCAAAGCTTTCCGTTCGCCGGTGTCTTATCCCAGAATTCAATGATCTCCTGCATCTGTTTCAGTACCAGATAAAAGATCTGCTCCGATACCGCCTCGCTCCACAGATTTCCCTTTGTTCTGCCGCCTAAGACATATTTTGACAGGATTCCTCTGAGGATATCCCATTCCTTCCATCCTGCTTTCTGAATAATATCCCGCTCCTCCTGATGAGTGCGGATCCGGTGTCTTGTGTATACATAGGCATAGTTGCGATCCATCAGGGGACTTTTCGTCGCTTCCCTGACGAAATTCAGGAGAGTCCCGTCATATACCGGAAAAGACACGGAATTCACTCCGATATCCTGTCCGCTGTAGATAGAGCTGGCTCTCTTGCCGGCGCTCTGCTCCAGCCAGGGCAGGTAGGGAAGTAACGGCCTCACTGCCTGCTTATATGATTCCAGCAACTGCTCTCTGTATTCACTGCTCTGTTCCATAACCCCAATATACCTTTCCATGTACCGTTTTCTACCGAAAACATCGCTTTTTTCGTCTGTCAATGTAAAAGTGACACATATGTAGTTTTATTTTATCACATTTCTATCAAAAGTACAGTAGAAAATTGTTGGTATTATGGTGTATAATGTGTATTAAATATTTGTATGATAAGACGAGGTATTGGAATGGCTGGAATCGTATTGGAGAAGGGGAAAACTATATATAGCTATGGGCAGCCCATGACTGCATTGCATCTGATTACCAACGGTAAAGTAGATGTATCATATCCCGGCGGCTCTTATACTCTGGGAAAGGGAGACGTGATCAGTATCTGTGAGATCTGCTCCGAGATCCATCTGCTGGGCTATACCACGTTGGAGGATACAACGATCCTGACGTATCCCCTGACCAGTCTGGATTCCCTGAATGATATTCTACAGAAGCACCCGGACGTAGCACGTCTGTTCTGTCTGTCCTGTTTCCGTCAGATCAATATTCTGCTGAACCGCAGTTCCATTTCGGAATTGAACTGCAGTGAGCTGTATCGTACTCTGACAGATGATATTGCCACCTACAATACACTGTGTAGCCGTTACCGTCTGCAGGCGAGATCCTTGGAACATTTCGATGAGCTGAATGCTTTTCTTGGGGATGATTCACCGGACATCTGGCTGAACGGCTATTACATGGGCTTAAGCAGGATCCTGGCTTCGGACAATTACCGGATCCTGGTACAGGAGTCGGATCTGTCCATTGGTATGCTGCGTAAGGGAAGTCTGGACTTCCGCCGTACTTACCAGAGCCTGGAGGAACAGTTCCACTATCTGCAGCAGGTCGGTTCCTTCTATTTCCGGGAATCCGGCAACGATCTTTTTGATTTTTATACTTCTTTGTTCTATAAACTGGGACAGGATAATGAAGACAGCAAGGCGGTCTACGACCGCATTCACCGTATGCTTTCTAAGGCCGGCGATCTGTCCTTCATCGATCAGGAACTGTTTGCCTCCAGATCCCAGACCTTCCAGAGCAGCCTGAATCTCATGGAATCCAATGATTCCGCTGAGGCAGGTTCTTCCGGAGATTCCGAGATCCTTGGCAAGCTTGCCGGATCGCTGAACACTATTCTGGATTACGCCGGTTCGGATCTGGATACCGTGACCAGCTTCCGTCAGCATGTCCACGCTTACAAGCTGCTGTCCGACCGGGCTTCCCAGGATCAGGATGTCGCTCTTTTACGCAGACAGCTGACCGAAGAATTTTATCTGCTCTACTCCCTCCTGTTCACCCAGACGCTGGAACAGCCGAACATTCCCATGCCGGTCAAAATGTTTCTGTATTTCGGTTATGTGGATGAGGAGCTGGCCGGTCTGAAAAATGCAGTCACCCTGTACCGCATGGCAGAAGCCATGTCGGATCACAGCGATATCGGTGTCTATACCTTTTATGACTGGCTGATGGCCATCTTCCGCGGGAAGAAATCTCCCAGCCGGAACGAATTTGACCAGGATTATTCCGATTATATTCACAAACAAAAGGTCGGTGGCAATATTACGGATGCAGAGCTCAAGGCATTGGAGAACAATCCCATGGCCAAGGTCAATTACGAGCTCCGGAATATGTTCCCTCAGGTCAACAAGATCACCTTCGGACGGATCACTACTTTCTGTCCGCTGTTCTGCGCAGATGATGTGCTGAAGGATCTGGAAAGCTCCTATGTCACCGTTTCCCGTGTCTCCCAGATTCTCGAGGAGATCCGCCGGGTAGATTACACGGCATTCTATAGAGAAAGTCTGGATATGGAGCACATAGATGTCATGGGTAAGGAGACAATTCATCTGGAATATCTGCCGGACATCATCCTGATGCCCAACGTCGGTATCCGCGGTGTCATGTGGCAGGAAATTGAGGGCAAGCGCCGTAACAGCCCCGGTCGTATGGTCTTCTCCATTTTCCATCTGGAGGATCTGAAGACGACTTTCACCCACCTGACCGGTGAATTCCGCTGGGAGCTGTGCAAGAGAGTCCAGGGTAACCGCTGGAACGATGTCTCCATCAGTTCCCTGACCAGTGAATATTTCGATTATATCCAGTTCTACCGCAAGAACCATGATCTGAGTACAGAGGCCAAGGAAAAGGTAAAATCCAGCCTGCAGCGTGCCAAGAACAGTTTCAAGGAAATGTTCGTAAGGGATTATATGATCTGGGTGCTCTTCGAAGGTGCCGGTTCCCCGAGACTGAACAAAGTAGCCCGTCAGATCATGTTCACCTACTGCCCGTTCCCTGAGGATATTTGCAATACACTGGCTCAGAACCCGTTGTATGCCGATCTTCTGGATCGCCGTAAGATCAAGGTAGCCCAAGGCTTACATCATCTGGATGTTCTGACCCGAAAGCTGCAAAACGGTAATATTCCGGTTCCCGAGACCGTGGCACAGGAACGCTATTATTTATGTGGCAGCAAAAAAGCATAGCACATACATATAGCAAAAAGATTCACTCTCCACCCGGGGAATGAATCTTTTTGTTATGTTGTCTTATTTGCTTTCAGATACCTTATGCGTTTGCCAGCTGTTTGCCAAGTTCTCTACACTCTGACAGGCCATCCCCGTCCGGTGTCTCATGGCAGATCAGGCCCTCACCGTTCAACACAGTAGCTCCTGCTGCTTCCATACGGGTGGTCCAGTCTCTCATCCACTCACCGTCTCCCCAGCCATAGGAACCGAACAGTGCGATCTTTTTGCCGGAAGCAAAGCCTTCCACATCACATACAAAAGGCTCCATCTCGGATTCCTCCAGGACTTCCGCTCCCATCGCGGGACAGCCCAGTGCAAACTTGGGAGCAGCCTTTAGTTCGTCAAGGTTGGCGCCGGTCACAAATACTACCTCCGCTTCCTTCCCGGCTTCCCGGATACCCTCTCCGATGGCCTCTGCCATAGCCTGGGTGTTACCACCCTGTGTCCAGAATACTACATAAATCTTATCCATTTATTTTTCCTTCCCTTCCGCACCTTTCCGTGCCTGTTTCTATGCTGCGGTACATCCGCAGATATCTATGATTTCTGTCATCTTTAATCCATAATGCAACAGCTGGATCAAATTTTCCCTGGCATATTCATATTTTTCAAAAAGTCTCTGTTTTCCTTCTTTATCCGCATATACTTTCCAATAACCGGTGCAGAGGCTGTTCTTCCCCTGATGTCTGATAAATCCTTCCACATCCTCCGGGGGATATCCTAACAGCAATCCCAGTTCGTGGGGGAACGGCTTCCCTCTCTCTGTATAGGTTTCATAACGATCGCAAAATACCGGCAAAATATCCTCCAGTCGATCGGATTCGTACCCTGCCTCCCGCAGCAGTTTCTTTACCTGCGGCATTTTCAGATACTTTTCCAGCCGGTCTTCCCGATACAACAGTATTACCATTTTCTCCTCTGTCTCCAACAAGGGATACAGGGAAAGCACACTGCCTTCAACGATCCTTCCCACCTGTGTAAAGCCTTCCGGGGAAATCGTCAGCAGATTGGAAATCTTAAGTCCCGTGATCAGCGGTGCACACTGCAAAGCCAACTGTAGTTCCACATCGTCTGCTTCCATTTCACACAGGATCTCCCACGTTTCCTGACTCAATCAGCGCTTCACCTCCTGCCATCCAAAAGTCATTGAGTTAGTTGTAGCTAACCTATATAAATAATATAGAAAAAAGCAGTTCCCGTCAAGGGAACTGCCTGATAGAAATTCTCAACATATAAACTTTCAAAATAGCTTTGGAGATTTCCATTCTCAGATCTTTCTGCGGTCCAGCCCTGTACTGCGATAGTATTCTGCCTTGTCCTGATACATCCGTCTCTCGGACTCCGTCAGTAAATGATCCTTTCCCACGGCTTCCAGAGTGTTCACCGCTGCTCCTACTGCCATGGAGACATCATGAGCTGCCAGCTCTGTTTTTAATTCCTCCACCTTTTGATAGAATTCCTTTTCAGAAATTCCAGTGCACAGAACCACCAGTTCATCTCCGCCGATACGGAACATTCCATTTCCCTCAAATACACGTTTCAGGCAGTCACAGCACCTGCGGATCAGGCGGTCTCCGGCGGAATGTCCTTCACTGTCATTGATCCGTTTTAATCCTGTAATATCACAGTATACCACGCCGATGGGCTCGGTATGGTCCACCTGCTCAATGTACCTCTCCATAGCATAACGGTTCCCCAATGTCGTCAGCGGATCCGAATAGCTCATCACTTCCAGCTCCCGTACCAGATTTCTCTGCTTCAGGGACGATACGATAAAGTGTCCCATGATCTGCAGCATCTCCGACACAAATTCAAAATATCTGGTCGAAGGATTGTCTACTCCGTAGAAGCCGATTACTTTCCCATCATCATAAAGCGGAACCACCACCAGGGAATGAATATTCTGTCTTACCAGAACTTCATACATCTGCGGATCCACATCTTTCATTTCTTCCAGATTCTCTGTGACAATACTCTGATTCTCATCAAACTTCCGATACCATTCCGCACAGATCTCCGGCGGTAGATCCTGAAGGGTATCCTTTTCCGGTGCGACTCCCTTGGCTACCCATTCGTATGTATTGTGGTCATGATCGTGGTCATCCTTTTCAAAAATATAGGCCCGTTCCGCTTCCAGATTCTTTCCGACGAATTCCAGCAGCACCTGCAATGTCTGATCCATGCTCTCCTGCCGCTGTGCCACACGGATGGCTTCATTCAACGCAGCCTCCATATTACGGTAATCTTCGGATTTGTGCCCTCTCCCATTCAGATTGCCACAATCTATGGCGATTTCCATACGGTATTTTCTCCCGTCATCTTCTACCAGTGTGTCCTTGATATGAAGTTCTCTTCGCAGCAGCGGATTGTAATATTCCCATTCCTTAAAAAAACCCGGCTTTAACTGTTCATTATTACACATGCCACAGGGCAGAGAATTTCCCTGCAATATCTCATAACACTTTAACCCAATGATCTCTTCAAGACTTTGAAATCCATAGCTCTTCAGAGTCTTCTTGTTCATATATATCAATTCATGAGTCTCTGCATCTGCCACATATACATATTCACCCAGATTCTCGAAAAATTCCCATATTTTACTCATATACGCCAACCTGCTTCCGTATTCTTCCCCTCATTATAATTAATCAGTATACACTTGCAAACGCTTTACGGCAAGCCTGTTCTCTCAAAAATGTCTGTAATAATCTCACATCATCCGTGATCACACCGTCCGCCCCACAGTTTACGATCCGAAGCATGACACCGGAAGTATTGGCTGTCCACCCGTATACCGACTTTCCGTAGTAATGAATGGCATCTACCATATCCACTGTAAGATTTCTCCCCTCGATACTATAGCTGTCGGCATAGTCCAGCTCATAATCCTCTTCTTCCAGATCATGGGCAATAAAAACTGTTGAAATCCCCGGTTCCAGCTCCTTCATTTTCTGCAGGATTCCCTTGTTCATGGAACCTATAATACACTCATCCACCATATCATAATCCTGCAGCAGAGTCAGCACGCTTTCCTCCAGTGCATCCTCCTGTCCGGTATATTTCAGTTCGATCATCAGAGTGATCCTGCCTCTGGCACAGGCAAGCATTTCTTCCAGTGTCGGGATCTGTTCTCCCCGGTATGCTGCCGAAAAACCGCTGCCCACTTCCAGGGTTTTGAGAGCATCTGCCTCCGCATCCCATACGCAGATATCCTCTCCTGTGGTCCGTTTAAAATTACTGTCATGCATAACGATCAGGGTTCCGTCCGACAACTGCTGCACATCAATCTCTGCAATAGGCGCGCCATCCCGGATGGCCTGTTCCAGGGCCGCCACCGTGTTCTCCGGAGCTACTTTTGCCCCCGCCCGATGCGCTACCACGATCACAGGAGCGTCTTTACCTGCGGCCTGTACCTGCGGCAATACACCATATGTCAGAAAATAGAGGCAGAGAAGCATAACAATCGCTGTTTTTCTGATAATTTTCATCACATTGCCCTCCCATGAAAGTTATTTGTCAATTTTATTGTAACTATTGACTATAAACTCCATACAAGGAAAATGTTAACTTTTTGTAAATATTCAGAGCCACGTAAATATAACCGGAGGAACGTCGAATGCTTGCATTCGTAAGATCCTCTGGCTATATTTATGTGGCGAAGTAACCACATGAGCAAAAGGAAAGCATCGGAGATGCGATTTTGCGAATGGGGTTCTGAATATTACGACTATTCAGAGCCATGTAGCTTCAGGCAGGGTATTCGGCAGATGCTTGCATACGCAGGAATATCTGCCTGAAGTTATAGGGCGAATTATCGTTCTGAATCGTCGGTAAGCCCGGATAAGCGTACTCACTTCCGTAACATCACTACCAGCTCATGAGCCAGCAGTGGAAATGCTGCCAGTACATTCAATAGCAGCCATTCCTGTCCGGACAGATGGGAGGTTCCGAACGCTCCGATGAGAAACGGTACTTCCGTTACCGCAAACTGCAGCGCAAATCCAATAACACAGGCCAACACCATCAGCGGATTATCCCAGGGTCTCATGGCAAATACGGACTTCTGCATATCCCGCATTCCCACTGCATGATACAGCTGGCACATTCCCAGTACTGTAAAAGCATAGGTCTGGGATCGGGCAAGTATTTTTTCCCGGGACAGTAATTCACGAAGTCCCTCCACCCAGTCAGACAGATTCCAGGACAATTCTCCCCTGCCTGCCAGGATCCCACAGGGCAATACCAGAAATGCCGCCAGACCGATACCGGTGATCAGCGCTCCATAGAGTAAGGTACAGGCCATTCCGCCCCGGGCGAACAGACTCTCCGCTGCTTTTCTTGGAGGACAGCGCATCAGGCTTTTTCCGTCATTTTTATCCACTCCCAGTGCCAACGCCGGAAGGGAATCCGTGATCAGATTGATCCACAGTATATGACTGGATTTTAGAGGGGAAGCCAGCCCCAGAGCCACTGCTGCGAACATGGTCATCAGTTCCCCGAGATTGGAGGACAGTAAAAATATCACCGACTTGCGGATGTTTTCATAGACGCCTCTGCCTTCCTCGATTGCCTTTTCAATCGTTGCAAAATTATCATCCGTCAATATCATGTCCGCCGCCTGTTTAGCCACATCCACGCCGGTTCCCATGGCTACACCGATATCTGCTGCTTTCAGAGAAGGAGCATCGTTCACACCATCCCCTGTCATGGCCACAATCTCCCCATTCTGCTGCAGCCCCTTCACGATCCGTACCTTCTGGGCCGGAGTCACTCTGGCATAAACCCTGATATTCCTGATCCTCCTGGCAAAAGAAGCATCATCCAGATGATTCAGTTCTTCCCCTGTAATACACTGACTGCGATGCCCTGCAATCCCCAGCTGTCTGGCAATGGCATAGGCGGTATCCACATGATCCCCGGTGATCATTACTGTAGATACACCTGCACGGCGGAAAATCTCCACCGCTTCCTCCGCCTCCGGTCTGGCAGGATCACGCATCCCCACGATTCCCAGGAATGTCATACCTTCTTCCCCACACCCGGGAGTGTTTCCGCTCTGTGCTGCCGCCAGTGTCCGAAGCGCCAGGGAATTCATGAGTTCTACAACCTCACTGATCCTTTTTCTCTGTCCGGCTGTCATTGGCACACTTCTTCCGTCCTGTAAAATATGAGTGCAGTGCTGTACGATCACATCCGGTGCCCCCTTCGTATAGGCAATGCTTCCCTTATGCCCTCCGTTTTTCGGGATTCTGTGATAGGTCGTCATCATCTTCCGGTCCGAATCGAAAGGCTTTTCATCATAGCGGGGGTACTGCTTCTCCAGACGTTCTCTATGCATCCCCATCTTCTCTCCGAAGTCTAAGAGCGCCAGTTCCGTTGGATCTCCGATCCGTTGCTCTCCCTGCAGGGAAGCATCGTTGCACAACAGCATTCCCCGGAGCATCTCCTGTACGCATCGGGATTCTCCCCTGCCATTGCTGCCGGCAGCATCCTCCAGCACATCATACCACCAGCATTTTTCCACCGTGAGCCGGTTCTGGGTCAGTGTGCCGGTCTTATCCGAGCAGACCACGCTGACCGCTCCCAGAGTCTCAACGGAAGGCAGTCTGCGGATGATCGTATGTACTTTGACCATTCTGGTCACTGACAATGCCAGACAGATCGTCACCACTGCCGGCAGACCTTCCGGCACCGCAGCCACCGCCAGGGAAATCGCCACCAGCAGCATTTCCGGAATATTTCTGTGTTGAAATACCGCCAGCAGAAACAATGCCGCACATACTCCCAGCGATAAAATACTCAGAAGCTTTCCCATATCCCCCAGACGTTTCTGTAACGGTGTCATTTCCTCTTCCGCATCTGTGATCATGGAGGCGATCCTGCCGATCTCCGTGGCCATGCCCGTAGCTGTCACGATTCCTTCTCCGTGGCCATGGGTCACCACAGTAGACATATATACCATATTGACCCGTTCAGCCAATGGAATCTCGTGTCTGCAGTCTGCCAGAAACAGCGCATCTTTTTCCACAGGTACCGATTCTCCGGTCAGGGCGGATTCCTCTACCTGCAGATTGGAGCTTCTGGTCAGCCGTATATCCGCAGGTACCTGTGCCCCTGCCTCCAGGTCTACCAGATCGCCCGTCACCAGTTCCGCCGCCGGAATCTCCTGACGGATACCTTCCCTGATCACAATGGTCTGTGGACTGGTCAGCTTTTTCAACGCTTCCAGTGCCTTTCGGGCTTTTCCCTCCTGCAGCATGCCCACCAGGGCATTGACCACTACCACAGTGCCGATGATCACGGCATCACTGACTTCCCCCAGGAGAACGGATACCACCGCAGCGATCAATAATATGTAGATCAACGGATCTTTCAACTGCTCCAGAAAAAGCTGTATTTTTGTCTTTTTTCTGGCAGCTTTCATTTCATTTCTGCCATTTTGCTGCAAACGACGAAAGGCCTCACCATCGGTAAGGCCCTTCACTGCGTCACTATTCAATTTACTTACGGTTTCCTGTATATTCTGCTTCTCGAACACGGTAGCCTCCAATGCTTGTTTCTATTAAGCATTGTATGACACAGATCCACAATTCATTCCCACAGATCATTACATTACTTTTCGTTCCTTAACTGGAATGCTGCGGTCAGCTCGTTCATGTTAGTAGCCTGTGCGGACAGCTCTTCACTGGTGGCAGAGGTTTCTTCCGCAGTCGCAGAGTTGTTCTGTACCACTGTGGAGATCTGTTCAATGCCCTGCTCGATCTGCATCATGGCATCTGCCTGCGCCTTGGATTCTTCCATAGCTTTCTTGGACTCGTTGGCCAGATCCTCGATGCCCTCCACGACCTTCTGCAATGCTTCAGCCGTCTTGTCCGTGATCTGATTGCCATGCTCAATCTCCTGCAGGGAGGTCTCGATCAGTTCTCTGGTATGTACCGCAGACTGTGCACTGTCATCTGCCAACTTACGGATCTGATCCGCAACCACTGCAAAGCCTCTTCCGGCTTCTCCGGCTCTGGCTGCTTCAATAGCAGCATTCAGGGACAACAGATTCGTCTGGGATGCGATATCCTCAATCTCACCAATAATATCGCTGATCTGCCTGGAAGTATCGTTGATACGCTGCATGGCATCTGTCAGACCCTTCATTTCCTCTCCGCTGTCCTTCGCCTGCTGCTGGTAATCCATAGCCTTCTGGTAAGAACCTCCCAGTGCCTTGGCATTCTTCTCCACGATCTCGGTTACATTCGTGATGGTAGCCTGCAGTTCCTCTACGGAACCGGCCTGGTCGGTAGCACCTTCCGCAAGTCCCTGGGCAGCATCTGCCATCTGGTTTGCCCCCAGAGATACCTGTCCCACTGCCGTCTTGATCTCATTAAGTGTCTCACTGAGCTTATGGTTCAGCTTACGGATAGATTCCAACAGTCCCTGAAAGTCTCCCACATAGGCTTCTGCGCAACCTGTAGTCAGTGCAAAATTGCCCTGTGACATCTCTCCCAACAGATAATCCGCATCGCCAATCACTTTCTGCAGGTTACCGGATAATGCGGCGGTAGCCTCTGCCAGGATCTGTGTCTCATCCTGTGTCCGGATCACTGGTGCCGGAGTATGCAGATCGCCCTCAGCCAACAGACGTAATCTCTCGGTACACTTTGCCACCGGTTCACCGATCGCCTGACCGATCTTTTTTGCCCTGCGCACACTGAAACATAAAGCTGCAGCACCTATTGCTACACCAATGACAATACATACAACGGTAGAACCAAGGAAATCTGTCAGTGGTGCATTTACTGCCACGCTCCATCCATTGGTTCCTTCTATTGGTGCATAAGCCTGTATTGTGAGGGTTCCGCCTTTCATATAAGTGCCATATCCGGTTGCTCCGGTCATCATCTTCTGCTCTACCTTTGCAATTCCCCGCAAAGATCTGTCCGTCTGAGACAGTTCAATGTTGCTCTTCTGCTCCTGGGCAATCGCAGAATCACAGTGAGCAATGGTGATACCTGTTTCTCCCAACAGATAGCACTCGGAATTCTTACTGACAGAGACTGCCGCAGCAATATCATTTAAGAACTCCGGATCCGGCACAACGAATACCACGCCGACAATATCACCATTCTTATCTCCGTCTGCATATACGGGTGCGGAAATGATAACGCTGAGCTTACCGTCTGTCTTTGCAATCACGGGATCCGATACCACGACCTCTCCCTGCATGGATCTCTTAAAATAATCACGATCACTATAATCGGTTCCGTCATAAGCACAGATACCGTTGGCGCCGATCAGCTTGCCTCTGACCATTCCATAAGCTTCCACACGCTGGTTGATATACTGCTGCTTCTGCTCCTGGGTAAATACCGGAGAAGACAGCTGATAGCTGCATCCGAGTTCGGATACGATCGTTGTTGTCACCCGTAGTTCCTCTTTGATACGGTCTGCAGAGATCTCTGCCACCACCAGCATATCGTCTTCCAGTGTTCTCATGGTACTGGACAGATTCAGGATCACGGTAAGGATGACCAACGGAATAATTGAGAACACTACCAGCCTGCTGATTGCCTTCTGCAGACGTTCCCGGATCGTCGTCATGCCGGGTGTCTGCCCCTTTGTGCCCTTCTGTGATGCTTTTGTACTCATATGTCCTCATTTCTGCGCTGCATTTTTATTATATGCTTTATTTTCCTGTACTCTGTGAAGTGACCACTTGTCCGGCAGCGCCCGGATATCCCATGCATTTCCTTCATTTTGGGGCGGTGATCTTCTGCAGAGATACTCAATTTTATATGTCGATTTTATTTTACCATGATTCAGAAAAATTTTCTATCTTTTGAAGCCCAAAAAGAGAGTTAATATTCCGTTAAGAATATCAACTCTCTCCTGTCATTTATCTCTCTATCCCCTCATGATAAGAAATACCCTGTTAATAGCCGAACTCCTGGGCAAAATACAACTTGCCATTGGTCTCATAGACCGCAATGCTGCAGGTGGTAAAATCGCCTGCCAGGATATTCGCTGCGTGTGTAGGAGAAGCCATCCAGGCATCTACTACACTCTGTGCGGAATCATAGCCCTTCGCCAGATTCTCGCCCCACATCAGTTCACTGTTCACTGTGTACCAGTCCTTACCGTTGGGTCTGGTATGGGAGAACTTGGAAGCTGCTTCGGTTGCTCTTACCATAGCGCAGGACTCCAGACCGTTGCTCCAGTTCAGTGCTGCCAGGCCGTTCTCTGCTCTCTTCGCGTTTACAATATCCAACGCATCGATAGCCATGGCACGAAGTTCATCTGCACGGGCCAGCTCAGCTTCACTCATACCGGCTTTTCTCACAGAACCCGCCAGTGCCACTGCCTCTTCATCGAACCAGACAGTTCCGTCATCCGTGGCAGGATCACGGCTTACAGAGGATAATTCTGTACTCTTGCCGCAGCCTGCAAGGCTCAGCACCATGATGACTGTCAGAACAAGACTCATCCATCTTTTTTTCATTTGTTCTACCTCTTCTTTCCTTGATTGTTTATAGTAAATATATGTTTATTCGTTATGATTGCTTCTTCTTAATAATAAGCCATGCTCCCAGCCCTGTCAAGGAAAGGGCAAAGCCCAGATTCCATGTATTGGAATCATCGCCGGTCCTGGGTCTTCTGGAAGCTCCCAGGACTGCTCTGTCCGCCAATGGTGTAGGATCATCGGTAATGCTTACAACCCGCTGACGTCTTACACCAAGCACCTGAGGTGTTACCGGGGTTGCCGGCTCAGACGGTGTACCGGGAGTATCCGGGGTATCGGAATCATCCGAATCGTCCGGAGTATCCGGGGGTGCGGTCGGAGTAGTGGTCGGCGTCGTGGGTGTGGTATCCGGTGTGCCTGTCGGCGTAGGCTCCGGAGTAGCACTGGGAGTAGGTTCCGGGCTGGTAGTCACGGGCGGAGTAACCTCCGGCTCTCTGGACAATTCAAACTGCATTCCGAAGCCGTATCTGGTCATCTGATAGCCGTTGTTGGCCAACACACCGTTAAGGTTAGTGGTGATCTTCACTTCTCCGTCCTTTAACAGGTCGGATACCAGAGTATCTGCATAGGAACCTTCCTGTCCGTTTTTCAGCATCCGGTCATACAGACCTTCACCGTCAAAAGTATATACATTATGATATGTCGTGTAATATAAAGCATCTGCTACTGCAGAACAGCTCTCCGCTACTGTGGTATCGGCGGTTCCGTTGGTCAGGATTGCCAGTTCCTCTGCCGTAAGTTCTGAAAAGCTGTAGACCTTATTTCCTTCTTCTCTGGAAGTATTGTTGAACCAGTCTAAGTAATACTGTGCCAGGCAGCTCTGCGTAACCTCTTCCGGCTTCATTTCTTCGCTGCCATATCCTTTTTTCAAAAGAGCCTCTCCGACAATCGCATCCGTAACCTTGCCTGCGGTGATTCCGAGATCCCGTAACGGAGCATTTAAAATACGGCGGGGCAATGTACAGAACGCTCCCACTTCACCGATCTCATAACCTTCAAAACCACTGGACAGAACCGTTACTTTCTCTCCTGCCTTAGGCGCCGCCGGGATCGTACCGATCGTGGCCTTTGCAGGATCATACTGATACTCCTTATTGCTCTCATTTACCAGCTTTATGTTGTAGTACAGGGTATCTCCGGGCTCTGCCGCATTTCCTCCTGCCACGGTACCGTTCAGATAACCGATGGCATCGGACAGATTGATTCTTACCTTGTCCGGGGCATTGCTGTGGATCGTAATGGTGATCGTTGCATCATAGGTCACCCTGCCGGTGCCGCTTTCCCAGTGCTGTTCCAGTTCCGGTGATGTAGTAATGGTAATACCTTCGGAAATATAATGGAACACTGCGCCGTTCTCATTCTGTTCAAAAGTTACCGTTCCCGTGGGATATTCATAATAATCTACTGCGGATACCCCGGGAATCCTGTAATCGTATCCGTCATAATTGATCCAGGTCTCTGTGGGTGTGGTCACATACCATACCGTGGCAATGGTGACTCCACTGAAGGACCAACCGGTGGTGAGCAACTGATCCATAAAACTTTCCGTTACATTTTCACCATACAAGACACCGTTGTTGTCATTCACATACTGTTTTACATCCTCAAGGGTTTTTCCGCAGTTTTCATTATAATAGGAAGTGCCTTCGCTGTCTCCACCGTAATAAACATAGTGTAACAAATCTGCGGGCTTGCAGTCAGAATATTTATTTACATCTAATGCTACGAATCCAACGCACTGCCAGTTTGCTCCGTTACTTCCGGTTAACTTTCCTTCGGCATCTACCCCTGTATTATCCACAGAAAGATATTTAAAGGTTTCAGCATCATCCAAAGTCATCTTATGACCTGCAAACAATGAAAAATCTCCGTTTGCCGGCTTGTAATTATTGGGCCATACGTTGGGGCTGGCTTCCTGTCCTCCCAGCCATTTTGCCATGGTGCCTCCGGCAAGGATCACCGTATTGATGGTGGGATAGGTTTTCTTTTTTACAGCAACAACGCTGTCGTTTCCGCTTACACTTGTCATTTCAACAACATCGTTCTGCTCATTCTGCGTTGCTTCTTCCGCCTGTACCGTAAATCCGGTGTTGGAGATGCTGCCGATCATCAGTGCCGCTACCAGAGTTTTTGCCAGTTTGGTCTGTATTACGTTTTTTAACTTCATTTCTGTTTCCCCTCAAAACCAGTATTTCTGCTTTTATTACTTCCTTTTACTCTCCTAATAAGTAAGACTGCGCCAAATGGAAAAAAGGACCAGATTTTGAAAAAGTTTTCAAGATTCTGATCCTTTTATACTTTTACAGCTAAGATCGGCTGTCGTTCCGTTCCTGTTTAATGTTCTTTTCGCTTAAGAACAAGCCATGCTCCCAGACTCGTCAGGGAAAAGGCAAAGCCCAGATTCCAGACATCGGAGTCATCGCTGGTCTGCGGTCGTCTGGATGCTCCGAGGACTGCTCTGTCCGCCAAGGGAACTGTCTCATCCTCGATGGTCACCATTCTGCGGCGTCTTGCACCAAGTACCTGCGGGGTATCCGGGATTCCACCGGCCGGTGTGCCGGGTTCTGCCGGGGTACCGGGATCATCTGGTGTATCATCCGGAGTATCTGGTTCATCCGGGGTGTCAGGTGTTGCGGTTGGTGTTGCTGTTGGTGTAGGTTCCTCGGTTACTGCCGGCGTAGGCGTAGGTTCCTCGGTTACTACCGGTGTCGGCGTAGGCTCCTCGGTTACCACCGGCGTAGGCGTAGGTTCTTCGGTTACTACCGGTGTCGGCGTAGGTTCCTCGGTTACTACCGGTGTCGGCGTAGGTTCTTCGGTTACTACCGGTGTCGGCGTAGGTTCCTCGGTTACTACCG
>NZ_JBKVQF010000035.1:22137-22278 GCF_046969025.1 Waltera sp.
GTGTAGGCGTAGGTTCCTCGGTTACTACCGGCGTAGGCGTAGGTTCCTCGGTTACTACCGGTGTAGGCGTAGGTTCCTCGGTTACCACCGGCGTAGGCGTAGGTTCCTCGGTTACTACCGGCGTAGGCGTAGGTTCCTCGG
>NZ_JBKVQF010000036.1:0-22261 GCF_046969025.1 Waltera sp.
TCTTATACCCTGCCAAGGGCTACGGGGATTTGATAGCATTTCTTTACTAACTCTCTATTTACATCTCTGTGCTGATAGTACCACTTGTAAAGTCTTGTCGGAATCGGTATAATATAGATAGATTGGGAGGTAAAAATATGCTGCTTACATTAGTACCGCTTTTTGATGAAAATATGGCCGTTTGTGCCTACTCCTTTTTTACCCAGAGGGAGAATTTCCTGTTGAATCCTCTGTTGCTTGGAACCGCACAGTTCGACGGGGCATCCCAGATCACGGGTCTGGAACTGATCCAGAAAATGGGTATTGATACCTTGTCTCAGGGAAAAGAAATCTTCGTACCGATCAGCAATATCTCGATTTTTGCGGATATTCCGGAGCAGTGCGATGCACCTCATGAAAAAATCGTACTTTTGATCGATAATACCATTCCGCCGATTGAAATGTATGTCAATCGTCTGAAGGAATTGAAACAGCAAGGCTATAAACTTGCCATTCGCAAGCTTGCGGTCAGTGATTTTGAAAATTACAGAGAAGTCCTGAAGCTGATGGATTATGTTCTTCTGAATAATCGTAAAATCGCCATTGACAAAGCCAAGATTTATTTCGGAAAATTATTCCCGAATATCAGTCTGTGTGCCGGTAATATTGATACCATGGAGGACTTCGAGAGACTGAAGGAGACCGGCGGATATCGTTTCTATGAGGGTAAGTTCTATCGAGTTCCCATTACGAAGGGACAGACGGATGTGGCACCCTTGAAGGGTAACTATATTGACCTGCTGAATATTGTGAACAGCCCGGATTTTGAACTCACGACAGCGGCGGATATCATCAGCCGTGATACCGCACTTACGATCGATCTGCTGAAAATGGTTCAGCCACTGGCTGTAAATTCGGAGATTACATCTATCCGTCATGCGGCTGCCATGCTGGGACAGCGGGAACTGAAAAAGTGGATCAACACGGCAGTAGCCAATGCTTTGTATGCGGATAAGCCGAATGAGGTTACCAGACTTTCTCTGCTTCGTGCGAAATTTGCCGAGAATCTGGCGGAAGCGTTTGGCCTGAAGGCGCAGAAGGATGAATTGTTCCTGATGGGATTGTTCTCCGTGCTGGATGTGATCCTCGAGAAACCCATGGCAGAGGCTTTGAAGGTGGTCCATGTGGCTGGCGAGATCAGCAATGCACTGATCTACCGCATCGGCGTACTGGCACCGGTGTACGATTTTATGCTGCAGTATGAGACAGCCAACTGGGCGGAGGTATCCCGCCTGATGCTATTAAAGAATATTGATATGAATACAGTATATGAAGCCTATACATCGGCGTTGAAGTGGTATCGCACCGTACGTTGATTGTATTAAAAAATGTACTTGTGTTTTGTATACATTTATGTTATTTTCTTGAATGACTTGTAATTATATCCTCCGGCAGTCCAAAGGACGCCAGATGGAGGAATAGTAGCAAAGGCGCAAAAAGCGCGGAAAGGAAATTTCATATGAAAAAAAACAAGACACTTGAGATGGTACAATTGGCCGTACTCATCGCGATCATGCTGATTCTGGCGTTTACCCCGCTTGGGTATCTGCGCATCGGACCGTTAGCAATCTCCCTGATGACCATTCCCGTAGTAATCGGTGCAATGATCTTAGGACCCGCAGGCGGAGCCGTACTGGGACTGGTATTTGGACTTACTAGCTTTTACCAGTGTTTTGCAGGAGACCCTTTTGGAGCAGCTTTGGTAGCAATGAATCCGTTTTTCACTTTCCTGGTATGCATCCCTACCAGAACTCTGATGGGATGGCTGTCCGGCGTGATCTTCAAGGCACTGTGGAAGATTGACAAGACGAAGACCGTAACTTACTTCGTGACCGGTCTGCTGGGAGCATTTATGAACACCCTGTTCTTCATGTCTACTCTGATGATCTGCTTCGGTCATACCGAGTATCTGCAGAGCATGAATGCAACCGGAGCGAATCTGTTTATGTTCGCCGTAGCATTCTGTGGTATCAACGGAGCACTGGAGATGCCTATGAGCTGTGTAGTAGGTGGTGGCGTTGCGAAGGCAGTCAGCGTAGCACTGAAGAAGAATGCAGCAACAGAAGAGAAATAATCAGATTTCCCGAAACGAAAAATATATAAAATATACAAACAGACCCCCGGAGTATGACAGATGGTCATGCCGGGGGTTTTCCATGTGGAAATTTTGAATACGGAATTCATGTGCCGAAATGCATATATAGGCAGAAAGTATGGTCATTACAGCGACACCCACATTGTCTGCAGGGTATCTGCCGTGACAGCAACATTCCCCTGGATCATGGGAGCGGATCCGCCACCTTTTGCAGAAAGTTCCCGGCGCATGCGGTCTGCCAGTTCCTGACAGTTACAGGAAGCACTGCCTACAATAAATCGATAACCGTTTGTATCATCTCCGGCAAAGATACCACAGTAACCGGAATATTTTCCGGTCAGGGTATTCACAGCGTTTCGTAGGGCGATGGCATCCAGTTCACCGACGAAGAGAAGCACGTGGCGTACTTTTTCCGGGGAGGGAAGTGCGTCCATCTGTACGTTCAGTAGCTCTGCCTGCAGGGCATTGGCGCGCTCTTTTTGCAGCCTTGCATCCTCTTTGGCGCGGGCAACAGCACCTGCTACTTCCGGCTGTTTCGCTGAGAGCAGAGAAGAAATTGCCCAGACAGAATCCTGTTTTTCAGTATAATCTGCCAGAGCACGGTTTCCGCAGAGAATATTGATGCGGACACCGCCTCTGTGGCTCTGCACATTTACAACTTTGATGAGACCGATCTGTCCGGTGGTATCTACATGCGGAGCACAGCAGGCACACAGATCCACGCCGGGGATCTCGACGATACGTACATTTTCCGTGAGAGCCAGCTTGCTGCGGTAGTTTAAGCTTAACAGTTCTTCGGAGGAGGGCCAGCTGATGTTGACCGGAAGATTTTTCCAGACATAAGCGTTGGCCTCCTGTTCGATGAGACGCAGCTGCTCCAGAGAGAATTCTCCGTTCATATCCAGTGTCACTTCTCTGTCGCTTAAATGGAAGCCTACGTTTTCCAGTCCGAAATGAGAGTGCAGTAAGCCGGAGATCATATGCTCACCGGAGTGCTGCTGCATGAAATCAAACCGGCGGTTCCAGTCCACATGACCGGTGACTTCAGTGCCTGTGGGAAGCTCACAGGTCATTTTATGATACAGGATGCCCTGCTTAATGCTGACATCCAGTACTTCCTGACCGTTTAAGGTGCCTTTATCGGCGGACTGGCCGCCCTCTTCCGGGAAAAATGCGGAAGCATCCAGAACGATCAGATAATATCCTTCTTCTTTGGCAGGAACACATTCGGTCACCACGGCGGTAAAATCCGTCTGATGTACATCTTCATAATATATTTTACGTGTGCCAAGGGAATTCATTTGTGCATTGCTGATACGATCCATAGATGCCTGTCCAATCTGCTGTAGGAAAACAGCGTTTTGTGATAATTGAAAAATAGAAAATATATATCTATTCTATATCAGACCCGGTGGAAAAAGCAATGGAAAATGTAAGCTTTTACACAGCTTTGTCAGATTCTCCAAGGAGTATTGGGATTGCGTAATTGTTTTTTGTAGGTTTTTACGCAGACAGGGTCTATTGCGACGCATTTCTTTTTATGATATAATGAATCGATTAAGCAGTAGAGAAACACACTGGAAATACAAACGTCGCAAAAAGCGGCAGAATGTGAGGAAAGAATGAAGGCATTTTTGATTTTGGAAGATGGAACGGTGTTCGAAGGAACGCACATCGGTGCAGACAAAGAGATCATCAGTGAAATCGTATTTAACACATCCATGGCCGGATATCTGGAGGTCCTGACGGATCCGTCCTATGCAGGACAGGCTGTATGCATGACTTACCCCCTGATCGGTAACTATGGCATATGCAGGGATGACTGCGAGTCGGAGAAACCCTGGCCGGATGGATTCATCGTCAGAGAGCTTTCACGTATTCCCAGCAACTTCCGCTGTGACTGCACAATACAGGAATACTTAGAGGAGAACGGCGTGCCCGGTATCGCCGGCATCGATACCCGTGCGCTGACCAAGATCCTGCGTGAGAAGGGTACCATGAACGGCATGATCACCACCAACGAAGCCTATGACCTGAACGAAGTACTTCCGAAGCTGAAGGAGTATACCACAGGCAAGGTCGTGGAAAAGGTGACCTGCAGGGAAAAATATGTGGTAGCGCCCACCACGGAGCTGGCACAGAACGGACCTCTCTCCGGTGCAGCGCGTTTTGATAAAGAAGCTTATGAAAAAGGTGTCAGAGAGCCTAAGCCCGCACTGGTAACGGAGCTGTCCGGACAGGGACTGAAGGTAGCTCTGTTAGACCTGGGAGCCAAGAGAAATATCGCCAGATCCCTGGCAGAAAGAGGCTGTGAGGTGACCGTATACCCCGCAGGAACTCCCGCACAGGAGATCATTGATGATAATCCCGACGGTATCATGTTAAGTAACGGACCGGGAGACCCCAAGGAGTGTACCGGTGTGATCGCCGAGATCAAAAAGTTATACGATACCGAGATCCCTATTTTCGCAATCTGTCTGGGACATCAGCTGATGGCTCTGGCTACCGGCGCAGATACCCATAAAATGAAATACGGACACAGAGGAGGCAACCATCCGGTAAAGGATCTGATGACCGGAAGAGTATATATTTCCTCTCAGAACCACGGCTATGTGGTAGATACCGATAAGCTGGATCCGTCCGTAGCGGTTCCCGCATTCATCAATGTCAACGACGGTACCAACGAGGGTCTGTCCTACACCGGCAAGAACATTTTCACCGTACAGTTCCATCCGGAAGCATGTCCGGGACCCCAGGACTCCGGTTACCTGTTTGACCGGTTCATTCATATGATGAGAGGAGAGAACTAAGATGCCCAAGAATCCTAATGTAAAACGAGTAATGGTAATCGGCTCCGGTCCTATTGTCATCGGACAGGCAGCGGAATTCGACTATGCAGGTACCCAGGCCTGCCGTTCCCTGAAGGAAGAGGGAGTAGAGGTAATCCTGGTGAACTCCAATCCTGCGACCATCATGACCGATAAAGATATCGCAGATAAGGTATATATTGAGCCTCTGAACGTAAAGGTTCTGGAGCAGATCATTAAAAAGGAAAAACCCGACAGCATTCTCCCCACCCTGGGAGGACAGGCTGGTCTGAACCTCGGCATGGAGCTGGAGGAGTCGGGTTTCCTGGCAGCTCATAATGTAAAGCTGTTAGGTACTACCGCAGCTACCATTCGTAACGCCGAAGGACGTCAGGAGTTCAAGGATCTGATGGAGCGCATCGGTGAGCCCTGTGCAGCATCCAAGGTCGTAGAGAACGTGGAAGACGGTGTGGAATTCACCAACACCATCGGCTATCCGGTTGTACTGCGTCCCGCTTATACCCTGGGAGGTTCCGGTGGCGGTATCGCCCACAATCAGGTAGAACTGGAAGAAATCCTGGAGAACGGTTTACGTCTGTCCCGTGTAGGACAGGTACTGGTAGAGCGTTGTATCGCGGGCTGGAAAGAGATCGAGTACGAAGTAATGCGTGACAGCGCAGGCAACTGCATCACTGTATGTAACATGGAGAACATCGATCCTGTCGGCGTGCATACCGGAGACAGTATCGTAGTAGCTCCTTCCCAGACCCTGAGCGATAAAGAGTACCAGATGTTACGTACTTCCGCACTGAAGATCATCAACGAACTGCAGATCACCGGTGGATGTAACGTACAGTTTGCACTGCATCCCACCAGCTTTGAATATTGTGTTATCGAGGTAAATCCCCGTGTCAGCCGTTCTTCCGCACTGGCAAGTAAGGCGACCGGTTATCCTATCGCAAAGGTAGCAGCGAAGATCGCACTTGGCTTTACTCTGGATGAGATCAAAAATGCCATTACCCACAAGACCTATGCCAGCTTCGAGCCGACACTGGATTACTGTGTCGTGAAGATCCCCAGACTGCCTTTCGATAAATTTATCACTGCAAAACGTACTCTGACCACCCAGATGAAAGCAACCGGTGAGGTTATGAGTATCTGCAATAACTTCGAGGGAGCACTGATGAAGGCTATCCGTTCCCTGGAGCAGCATGTGGACTGCCTGCGCAGCTATGATTTCAGCGCTTTGTCTGTGGAGGAACTGTTAGAGCGTCTGAAGATCGTGGATGACCAGCGTATTTATGTCATTGCGGAAGCTATCCGTAAGGGCATCAGCTACGAGCAGATCCACGACATTACCAAGATCGACCTGTGGTTCATCGACAAGATTGCCATTCTGACCGAGATGGAGCATGCGCTGGAGACACAGCCGCTGACGGTTGATCTGTTGAAGGAAGCCAAGAGAATCGAGTTCCCGGATAACGTGATCGCAAGACTGACCGGCAAGACCGAGGAAGAGATCAAGAAGATGCGTTATGACAACGGCATTAAGGCTGTCTACAAGATGGTAGACACCTGTGCTGCAGAGTTCGCAGCTTCCACTCCTTATTACTATTCCGTATTCGGCGGCGAGTGCGAAGCCAAGGAGACCACCGGACGCAAGAAAGTCCTGGTACTGGGTTCCGGTCCTATCCGTATCGGACAGGGTATCGAGTTCGACTATTGTTCTGTACATGCTACCTGGGCATTCTCCAAGGCAGGCTATGAGACCATTATCATCAATAATAACCCGGAGACCGTAAGTACCGACTTCGATATTGCGGACAAGCTGTATTTCGAGCCTTTGACTCCGGAAGATGTGGAATCTATCGTAAATATTGAGCATCCCGATGGTGCTGTGGTACAGTTCGGCGGACAGACCGCTATCAAGCTGACTGAGAGCCTGATGAAGATGGGCGTGCCTATCTTAGGTACCAAGGCGGAGGATGTAGATGCCGCTGAGGACAGAGAACTGTTCGACAAGATTCTGGAAGAGACCGGGATTCCCCGTGCAGCCGGCGGTACTGTATACACCGCAGAGGAAGCTAAGGCGGTTGCTAACAGACTGGGCTATCCCGTACTGGTGCGTCCTTCCTATGTATTGGGCGGACAGGGCATGCAGATCGCTATCTCCGATGAAGAGATCGAAGAATTCATGGAGATCATCAACCGTATCGCACAGGATCACCCGATCCTGGTAGATAAGTATTTACAGGGTAAGGAGATCGAGGTCGATGCCGTATGCGACGGTACCGATATCCTGATCCCCGGTATCATGGAGCATATCGAGAGAACCGGTATCCACTCCGGAGACAGTATCTCCGTATATCCGGCTCCGACTATTGATAAAGTAGTAAAAGAGAAGATCGCAGAGTACACCAGAAGACTGGCAAAGGCACTGCATGTCAAGGGACTGATCAATATCCAGTTCATTGCCATCGGTGATGAAGTATATGTCATTGAGGTTAACCCCCGCTCTTCCCGTACCGTACCTTATATCAGCAAGGTAACCGGTATTCCTATCGTGGATCTGGCTACCGAAGTGATCATCGGCAAGACCATCCGTGAGCTTGGCTACGAGCCCGGCTTACAGCCTGAGGCAGAGTATTTTGCCATCAAGATGCCCGTGTTCTCCTTCGAGAAGATCCGCGGTGCCGAGATCAGCTTAGGACCGGAGATGAAGTCTACCGGTGAGTGTCTGGGTATCGCCAAGACCTTCAATGAGGCTCTGTACAAGGCATTCTTGGGAGCAGGTGTAGAACTGCCCAAGTACAAGAACATGATCATCACCGTGAAGGATGCGGATAAGGGTGAAGCCATTGAAGTCGGAAGACGCTTCGAAAAGCTGGGATACACCATTTATGCTACCAGAAGTACCGCAGCTGCTCTGAATGAAGCAGGTGTGAAGGCAAGAAAGGTCAACAAGATCTCTCAGGAATCCCCGACCGTTATGGACCTGATCCTGGGACACAAGATCGACCTTGTCATCGATACCCCGACCCAGGGCCGCGACAAGACCAGAGACGGTTTCCTGATCCGCCGTACCGCTATCGAGACCGGTATCTACTGCATCACTGCAATGGACACCGCCAATGCTCTCGTGACCAGCATGGAGCATATGAACGATTGTAAGGAACTGACGCTGGTGGATATTGCACAACTGTAAGATATAAAATGGATAAGAACAGTGGAGTCGCGAAAGTTGCTCCACTGTTTGTGTTTGTGACAAAAACAAAGTGTTGACAAATGTCCGCGAAAGGAATAAAATACAAACAGTTAAAGACATAAAGGCTGTGAAGAGAAGAGTAGGAGAAGAGATACGTCGCAGAGAGTCCCGGCAGGTGGGAAGGGATATGGAAGGCTTCTTTGAACATGGTCTCGGAGCTTTGCACCGACTTCGTATTCGGACAGGATATCCGGCAGATGCGGACAGGCTGCAACGAGAGTACCCGTTATCGTACCTGACTATCGATGAGCGTTTGTTTGTCCGTAGTTGCAGAGGCCTGATCCCGTGAGAGATGGGCGAATTAAGGTGGTACCGCGGAAGAATGTTCCGCCCTTAAATTTTAATTTAAGGGCGGTTTTTTATTATGTCAAAAAGAGAAGAACTGATCAGAGAATATTGCAGACAGGTAAATGAAAGCCTGCATTTTATACAAAAATACATGGAAGGGATCGTTCCCGCTGGCCGATGCAGCGAAGAACTGTATTGGGAGACCAAGAAGATCAGTGAGGAACTGCAGAAGAGCAATCATGAACAGACCGCATTGATCCGGGCCTATCTGCGGGAGGCGGCACAACTGTACGTAGAGGGGGAGCCCTGGAAGACCCGCATTACGGACCGAAGACTTTGCCGTAATACGATCCTGAATCATTTACAGATGCTGGCGAATGTCAGCTTCTGGCTGAGAGAACAGGGAGAGCCACTGGCAGAGGAAGTCTGCGGATGGCTGTTAGCCCAGGAGACAGCGGATGTGCAGAAAGTCAGATCCGGACAAAGTCTGGAAGTTGCCAGAGAGATCTATCCGGCCGTGCAGAGAAAGAGAGCATAGGAGCGGTCGGCTGTAAAAGCACAAATTTGAAAATAAAATCCGTGGGGACAGCATATACTAGGCGTATGGTAAATATTGTATGATCGTAAGCCTGTATCCCGCAGGCGGATTGGAGTCTCATGTTAGAAGAACATTATCCTTTTGTTGCGCAGCCTCTTCCCTACGAATATGATGCCCTGCTTCCGGTATTAGATGAGGAAACACTTCATTTTCATCACGACAGGCATTATCAGACCTATGTGGATAAGCTGAATGCCACCCTTGCCGATTATCCGCAGTTACAGCAGATGTCCTTGACGGAACTGCTCACTTCGGAGGATAATATACTTGCGTCCCTGCCGGAGGAAGCCCGGAAAAGCATTCACAATAACGGTGGCGGTGTATATAATCATCAGCTGTATTTTGACAGTATGCGAAGCCCGGCAGGACAGGAGCCCTGTGGAGCTCTGGAGGAGGCGCTGGTCCGGGATTTTGGATCGGTGAGACAATGGAAAGAACAGATGTCACAGGCAGCCACGGGGGTATTTGGCTCCGGATGGGCATGGCTTGTGAGTGACCAGGACGGTACTCTGATGGTCCTTACTACAGCGAATCAGGATGTCCCGGATCTGAAATTGTATACCTCCATATTTCCCATAGATGTGTGGGAGCATGCCTATTATTTACAGTATCAGAACCGCAGGCCGGATTACGTGGAAGGATGGCATAAGCTGATCCACTGGAAAAAAGCGGGACGACGTTACGAACAGGTACTTTGCAGACTGGAAAGAGCGGCCGGGGAAGCGGAAAAATTGCAAAATGACAGCCGCACAACAGAAGCGAACGACAGATAGTGTGCAACGTGCGGAACAGAAGAACAGAAAGAGGAAAATGACTATGGAGAACAGACCGATCATAAAAAAGGAACAGGTAGAGACCGTCTACGACAGCAGATTTATCAAGGTATTTGATCTGCAATATGAGCCGGGAAAACATTATTTTGATGCTACCAGAAGAGCCAAAGATAATCTGGCAGCGGTAAAGAGCGACGAAGAATTCAGACAGATGCTGCCAGATGCAGTCAGCTGCGTTGTGATCCTGAAGATCAGAGGACAAGAACCGAGACTTTGCTTAAGCCGTGAGTATCGTTACCCGGCAGGACATTTTCTGCTGAGCGTTCCGGCAGGACTTTTAGACCCGGAGGATGCAACGGAAGAAAATCCCGTATTCCATGCGGCAGCCCGGGAGCTTCGGGAAGAGACCGGCATCACACTGGAAGAGAGCGACAGCATCCGTCTGGTGAATCCGCTGGTATTCAGTACCCCCGGTATGACGGATGAGAGCAATGCACTGGTGCAGATCATATTGAACCGTGAAGAGATGCCGAAGGTAAGTCAGGAAGGAGCCGTTGGAACGGAATGTTTTGATGGTTTTCTGCTGCTGACCAAAGAAGAAGCACAGAAAATCTTAAAAGACGGCGTGGATGACCAGGGATTTTTTTACCCGTTATATACCTGGGCGGCATTGATGTGCTTTGCGACGGGAATGTGGAAATAATTTTTGAATAAATAAGACGATGAACGAAAAGCGTGTGGAGAGATCTGCACGCTTTTTTTGAAATTTGTAACAAATAGCGAAAAATTCTTCGTTATGATTAACAAAGAGGAAGGTTGCCGTTCGCTCAATTGATTTTCCAATTGCTCAATTGTATAATTATGTCATTAGCAAGTACAATTGAGGAGCAAAGACATATCCTGTGATGAATTGCAGAATCCAGAACCGCAGAAAGGAGAGACAGAGGAAACGGACGGAGAGCCCCCGAAGAAAAAGAACAGCCGGATCGTAAAAACTGCTGTCCTGGTGGGAATACTGGTGATCGTCGGAGGACTGCTGTTGGGATATATGATAAAGCATAGAGAACCTACTTATCAGCAGATAGGCACAAGATACATCGATGATCCTGACTGGGGGAATGTATATGAAATTTCGTATGTGGTAAAAGGGGAAGTAACGGCAGAGAGACTTAATGAGCATTTGCGTGAAGTGAGAGAAACGGTGGACCGGGAAGAACTGGGTACCAATGTTGTCAAGACTGTATATTACAGGAACAAGGAAGACGCCCTGGCGTGGAAGGATACGGATATGGGAGGATATACTTTCCTGAATGTAGAATGAAAGGAGCAGCTATGAAGAAGATTTTTTCAAATTACTACAAAATTATTTTGTCTGTTGTGATCCTGATTGTCCTGGTGGCACTAAAGGAGGATTACAAAACTTCTTTTGACGAAATGAGCGGAGTCCGGACGGTGGTACGTATGCTGCTCTATACGGCATGGGGATTCCTGTTGGCGACAAGGACCAGACGGGACAAAGCAAAAGGTGCGGAATATGTTGCTTTTGGCGTTGCCTGTGTGGCAGCGCTCAATCTGTTAATCCCCATCTGGAGCTTCCAGATAGCGTTTTATGCTTTTGTCGCAGGTGTTCCGGGACTCTATTTTATGGTATTTATTCTGACCGGAATATTAGGAGGTTACTTATGGGGACCGAGGGGTTACCGCATTAGGGATGACTTATATATTGCGGGACAGGAAGAATTAGGAGCAATTGACCTGAATGCGAAGGAGTTCCGCTATTGCAGGGAGGAAAAATCCTGGGGGGAAGATATTGCCCAGGGTGTAGAGATAGCAACAGCAGAGTAGAATGACGGAGGTGCTTATGGGTAAAAAATGGATTGAGGGTCTGATGATTTTAGCAGCATTATGGGCAATGACCGGTTGTGGAAAGCAGGAGATGATCCGCTGCGAATACACAAATGAGACAGCAGGGTTTACCTTAAGCATAGACAGACCTGTAGAATGGACAGCGAAGCTTCAGGAAGGGTGGCCTGCGACCGAGACAGAGGAAGCCAGTCCCGACGAGGGAATCCGGATTTATACGGATGATAGCCAGGAGAGCAGTATCTATTTTTGTAACAGTTTTTCTCCTTATTATGCAGGGGATGAAAATGATCTGGAGACCGTGGAAGTGAATGAGGAACTTACGGCGCTTCATGGAATCGAAACAAGCGGTGAATGGATAAGCGAATCCTATGTTTTTAAAGGGGATTTCACCGGTCAGGGATTCTATAATATTACCATCTCTATGTCACAAAAGGATTATAAAAAATATAAAAAGATTATCTCGCAGATGGTTGCCAGCTGCCAGATCCGTGAATGGGAGCCGGAGAATGCAACGGTATCGGAAAGCATTGAAAATGTAGAAAAATACAGCAAATAATGATTTGATGATTCGGGGAACGCTGTTAGACAGAACGAGATGACTACGGATGTGCTGTTTATTATAAGAAAAGAAGATACGGATAACAAATACAAAATCGTAGATGAAGTTGAGATGGATTAGTGATCGATTTGAAAAATAAATATTGACATATATAGATAGCCGATATATATTATAGACAACGATATATATCGGCTATCTATATAAGGAGGACAAAAAATGGCTGTGGACAAATCACTGATGTCGGGAAGTATGACGATGCTCCTGCTCAGATTACTGGCGGAGAAGGATATGTACGGATACGAGATGATCGATACACTGCGGAAAAAATCCTGTAACGTGTTCGAGTTAAAAGCAGGTACGCTGTATCCGCTGTTGCATGGGCTGGAAGCGAAGGGCCTGCTTACGGTATATGAGCAGGAATATGCAGGCAAGACGAGGAAGTATTACAGTATTACGAAAGAGGGCAGAAAATTACTGGAAACCAAAAAAGCGGAGTGGATGGAATATCAGTCTGCTGTGACCAGCGTTCTGGCAATGGGGGTATAAGGATGGAAACATATTTGGAAAAACTGTTGTCACAGATCCGTTGTAAAAAAGCCAGACCCTATATCGCCGAGGAGATAAGAGACCATATAGAATGCCAGATTGAGGACAATCTTTCCGATGGAATGAGCTATGAGGAAGCAGAGAAAAATGCGGTTACGGACATGGGAGATCCGGTAGAAGTGGGGATCTCGCTGGACAGGATCCACAAGCCTAAGATTGCATGGAAGTTACTTGTGATCGTAGGAATTTTAAGCTTGCTGGGCATTCTGATACAGCAATCCATTCTCAGACAACCCGGTTATCAGGAGCTGGAAACATGGAGACAGGAAGTGTACCGCTATACTACGGAGGGGTTTGGCTCAGCCGTTGTTATTGGATTCCTCCTCATGTGTGTGATCTACTTCCTGGATTATACCGTAATTGCAAAGTACTCCAGGTTCATCGGAGGAGCTATTCTGATTCTGGGAGGGCTGCGGGTGGCAGGCTTCGGTGGTCTGGATGTCAACGGAATCGGCAACTGGATCGGATTTGGAAGGCTCCGGGTGGCGGTTACTTCCCTGATGATGTTCTATGTGCCGATTTACGGCGCTATCCTATATAAATACAGGGACGGTGGTGTATCCGCACTGTGCAGGGCGATCCTGTGGCTGATCCTTCCGGTATTTATTACATCCCGAATCCCCAGCCTCGGTGTGGCTGTCATCATGATGGTCAGTATGCTGATAGAACTTACGGTGGCTGTCTGGAAGGGGTGGTTTCAACTGCCTGTGAAAAAGACGATTATCGGTGTGTGGCTGTTTTTCGCAGCAGTACCTGCTATCTTACTGACTGTAAAGTACGCATTTCATATGCTGGAAACGTATCAGGAAGCCAGGATCCGTTCCTATTTATCCCATTCCGGAGATGCCAATTACATGACGGCCACGCTTCATAAATTTAATGAAAATATTTTACTTTGGGGCAACAGTGGAAAAGATGTGGTGGGAGGTTTGCCGGAATTCAATCAGGATTACATTTTCTCTTATATTCTGAACAGTTACGGACTGCTGGCCGGAATCTTTGTAGCCGCAATCCTAGCAGCACTGGTAGTGTTTCTGTTCGGAGCTGCGGCCCGACAGAAAAATGAACTAGGCATGGTGATGGGATTCGGATGCGGAATGATCATTTTATTAAATATTTCTCTGAACTTTGCGGGAATGTTGGGATGGATCCCGCTGACATCGACCTTCCTGCCGTTCTTATCTGTTGGCAGAAATAATATTTTACTGTGCTACGCACTGGTGGGAATTATCCTGAGTATTTACAGATACAAAGATGTATATCCAAAAAAGTTCAAGGCGTCACAGGTATCATTGCAGAAGACCATTACTTTGAATCTGAATATGTAACATGGTAATAAAAGTAATGCAAATAAAAAGTCCATGAGCAGGAAAACTGTCCATGGACTTTTCTATATCGTGAGCAGAACTCATTTAATGCATTTCGTAAGCTTACGAGGGCAATACCGACAAAATCAGTATCTCTACACTCATCATATCGTTCATCCGTCCGGATTTCACGGCTTCCTCAGTCTCCACGCACTGCTTTACCGCATTTTTCAGCATGGAAGTCTTGAAATGGGACGCCTGTGCCACATATTTTCCGGCGGCAAAGGGCGGTACACCAATCTTGGAAGCAATGGTCTTGTTGTCGTGGCCTCTGCTTTTTAATTCCTTGGTCTGGAGCAGCAGGTTACACTGCCTGGCAATCAGAAACAGTACGCGCATGGGCGGCTCCTTCAGTGCCAGCAGATCGTAATAGAGCTGCAAGGCTTTCTGCGGCTGCTTTTCCGCAATGGCATTGACCATATCGAAGATGTGGTTGGTGATGCGAGTGGTGCAGACCGCTTCCACATCCTCTGCGGTGACTACATCCCGGTCCAGACAGTAGCAGATCAGCTTTTCCAGTTCCATCTGGATATTTTCCATGTCCGTGCCGGTTTTGGAGAGCAGCAGTTGTGCGGTATTCTCGGAGATTTTTTTCCCTTCCCGGCCCAGGATACCGGCAATCCAGCGTTTCAGGGAATTCTCATCCTGTACCGTGAATTCTGCCACATAACCCTTGGATTGCACGGTTTTATACAGTTTACTCCGTTTATCCACTTCGCTTTCCGTGAACACAAAAAAAGTGGTGTCATTAGGGCTTGCCAGATATTCTGCCAGCTTTTCCCCGCCGGATTTGAAGAGCCCGGTGTCTTTGAAAAACATGACCCGGCGTTCTGCCAGAAAAGGCAGCGTCTCTGCCAGATCGATGACCTGTCCCAAGGAGAAATCCCTCCCCTGATAGAAATGGGTGTTCATCTCGTCGCCGTCCTGACACAATGCCTTACGCAGACGGGCCGTGTACTGGTTCTTCAGATAACGTTCCTCTCCGTAGAGCAGGTAGATCTGTTTGAAATTGCCGGTTTTGATGTCTTCATTGATCCGCTGCATGACCTGATCCTTTCGGGAAAAATACAGTTTCGTTTCTATTACATTCCTAAAAGAGTATACCCCATTTCCTATTGAGGTTTCAAGGGGTGTATGCTATTATGAAACAAAACAGTTCGACCATGGACATATACGAGAGACAAAATTATGCTTGCATGATTTTGCGAACGAATATGTCCATGAGTTAAGCGCCGATTCATGAGCAAAGGTAGTCACGAAGTGACGGAAAGCGCGGCAGCGCGACTTTGCGAATGGCGCGGTTCGAATGTGGAACAGTGCGGTTCGACCATCATACCATAAGAGGAAAGAAGAGAAAAATGAGCAAGAAAAGCGGATTCATTCAGGAATTTAAAAAGTTTATTTTGAGGGGAAATGTAATGGATATGGCAGTCGGCGTGATCGTCGGCGGAGCATTCACCGCTATCGTTACTTCTCTGAATCAAGATATCATGACACCGATTCTGGCCATCTTCGGAGGCACGGATTTTTCGAATTTATATGTAAAGCTGGGAAGCGGCGATACGGCACCGGTATTGATGTACGGTAATTTTATCACGGCAGTTATCAACTTCCTGATCACAGCATTTGTGATCTTCTGTCTGGTAAAATTCATCAATAAGCTGGGAGACACCCTGCATCACAAAGAGGAAGCACCGGCAGCGCCCACGACGAAAAAATGCCCGTTCTGTAAGAGCGAGATCGCTATCGATGCCACAAGATGCCCTCATTGTACTTCTCAGTTAGACAAATAGGAACCGGTAATACAGATACGGCCGTGGAGGAAAGCATGGGAAAAATACACAGGAAAATAGTGGCAGCAGGAGTCTGCTGTCTGATGACAGGCATGCTGACAGGCTGCGGAAGTGATACCACGAAGATCACCGAAGGAATGCAGTTGGTGGAAACTCTGGATTATCAGGGGGCATTGAATGCCTTTGACGAAGCGGAAGCACAGAAAGAGGACAGCCGTCTGATCGCAAGAGGCCGGGGAATCGCCAGCATGGGGCTGACAGAGTATGATCAGGCCGTAGAATATTTTACACAGGCCCTGGAACTCAGTGACGGCTGGGTTCAGAACGTGGACTATGATATGAATTACTATCTGGCGGCGGCATACACCAAGAACGGACAGCCTGCGGAAGCCAAAAAGGTATATGATGCCATTCTGGGATTGAAGCCGGAGGAAAAGGACGCTTATTTTCTCAGAGGTTCTGCAGAACTGGAGCTGGGAGATTATGAGAGTGCCAAAGCGGATTTTGATCAGGCAATCTCCATGGATCCGAAAAATTATGACCGGTTAATAGAAATCTATGAAGCCCTGGCAGCGCACGGCTACCGTGAGGTCGGTCAGGAATATCTGCAAAATGTACTGGACACAGCCAAACAACTGGATGCTTATGACAGCGGACGGATCTATTATTATCTGGGAGAATACCAGAAAGCTTATCTGGCGCTGGATGAAGCCCGGGATAAGGGAGGCGCGGACAGCTATCTCTATCTGGGAAGAGCCTATGCGGCTACCGGAGATTATAACTATGCGTCCAGTGTGTACAACAATTATCTCTCCAAGCAGGGGCCGAATGCAGAAATCTACAATGAACTGGGTCTGTGTGAAATGGCAAAAAAGGAGTATCAGAATGCTCTGGCGGCATTTCAGGCGGGAAAACAGATCGAAGGAAACAGCCTGATGCAGACCTTGTGCTTTAATGAAATTGTAGCTTATGAGTATCTGGAAGATTATCAGCAGGCAGAAGTACTGATGAATGCTTATTTACAAAATTACCCGGATGACCAGGCAGCCATCCGGGAGCAACAGTTCCTGTCCACCAGATAAAAAGACAATAGAATTTATCGATCAATCATTGGCAGAGTCTTCCCGCGAGGAAGATTCTGCTTTTTCTCTTAATTGCAGCAGATCCACAAAATCCAGCAGAGAAGCCATGTTTTTCGGATTAAAATGCTGTATCACCTCTACCACATCGGATACGGTGGTGCCGGGGACACATTCCTGTCTCAGAACTTCCGGATTGTAACGATAAGGAGTCCGACCCAACAGATAATCGATGGTTACATCGAAATATTCCGCTAATTGTATTAAAGCTTCCTGATCCGGGAAGTGAATATTGTTCTCGTAATTCGAAATGGTGCCAACGGATACTTTCAGTATGGCAGCCAGTTCTTTCTGATAAATGCCCCGTTCTTCCCGCAGGGATGCCAGAATTTCACCGAAACTCCTCATAATGCCTCGCATTCTGCCGCAGATGCAGCCTATTTAAATGTTTTCTTTTAAGATTTGATAAATTCTATTTTACTATATTTTAGTTTTAAAGGAATATGAATTTAGAAATCGAGGAAAATAATGAAAAAATGCTCCTAGAATTAATTTTAACTAAAAAGTACAAATTATGCAGGAAAATATCCATTGAGAAATCCTCTCATTAACACCTATTGCTATTTTGAAGAAAGCCGGATATAATAATCCAAGAGTTAGGTACAACTAACTAATGAGTGAATCATGTGAAACTCCTCAGAGAAAACGGAGCTGCTGAATCCGCGGACTGCCGGGAGGCCATCTTCCGGGAGGAGTTTTTCAGCCCTTATACACAGGGATGGGGGATTCACGAAAGAGAAGGTTTGGGAATAAAAAGTTTAGAATAGAGGATAAAGGAGAAGAACAAGATGAACTATTTAGAGATTGAAAAAGTCATTGGACGAGAGATTCTGGATTCCAGAGGCAATCCTACCGTAGAAGCAGAGGTAACTCTGGTAGACGGTACCATCGGACGCGGCATGGCTCCCAGTGGAGCATCTACCGGTGAGTTCGAGGCACTGGAACTGAGAGACGGCGATAAGAGCAGATATCTGGGCAAGGGTGTTCAGAAGGCTGTAGAAAATATCAATACTGTAATCAATGAGACTCTGCAGGGAATGGATGCATCCGATATTTATGCCATTGATAAGGCAATGATCGATGCAGACGGAACCAAGGATAAGTCCAGACTGGGAGCCAATGCGATCCTGGCAGTATCCATTGCCAGCGCGAGAGCAGCAGCAATCTCCCTGGATATTCCCCTGTATCGTTTCCTGGGCGGTATCTCCGGCAACAGACTTCCGGTTCCCATGATGAACATTATCAACGGCGGCTGTCATGCACTGTCCTCCGGCCTGGATGTACAGGAATTCATGATCATGCCCGTAGGTGCGCCTTCCTTCAAGGAATGCTTAAGATGGTGCGCTGAAGTATTCCACGCACTGGCTTCTATTTTAAAGGACAGAGGACTGGCTACTTCCGTAGGTGATGAGGGTGGTTTTGCACCGGCATTGAAGTCTGACGAAGAAGCTATCGAGACCATCTTAGAGGCTGTAAAGAAAGCCGGTTATGAGCCCGGCAAGGATTTCAAGATCGCTATGGATGCTGCTTCCAGCGAGTGGAAGACCGGCAAGGTGGGCGAGTACAAGCTGCCTAAGGCAGGCACCGTATTTACCTCCGAAGAACTGATCGCACATTGGAAGAAACTGGTGGAGAAATACCCCATCATTTCTATAGAAGATGCACTGGATGAGGAAGACTGGGAAGGCTGGAAGAAGCTGACCGCAGAACTGGGCGACAAGGTACAGTTAGTCGGCGACGACCTCTTCGTAACCAATACCGAGAGACTGGCAAAGGGAATCTCCCTTGGCTGTGGTAACTCCATTCTGATCAAGCTGAACCAGATCGGATCCGTATCCGAGACTCTGGAGGCCATCAAGATGGCACACAAGGCCGGTTATACCGCTATTTCCTCCCACCGTTCCGGTGAGACCGAGGATACCACCATTGCAGACCTGGCAGTGGCACTGAACACCTGTCAGATCAAGACCGGTGCTCCCAGCAGAACCGAGCGTGTGGCGAAATACAACCAGCTGCTCCGTATCGAAGAAGAACTGGGTGCAGCAGCCGTATATCCCGGCATGGGCGCATTCAACGTTCAGAATTAATTTGCTTTTACCCAAAACTATTTTGGTTTCTCTTTTTCTCTTCAGGGACTGTTCGAAAGGACAGTCCCGTTTGCGTTTTTCTTTTTTAAAAACCTTGCAACATTTTTTCTCCCATCTGTATCTAAGATAGAGCGGCAGGGAAAATGGCGTAAGATCCCGGGAACAGCAGAAGGAAGCCGCGGAAGAAAAAATACATTATTTCATATTGACTTTTCCGAAACCTATGTGATAAAATCTCACCGTTGCGAAAATAGCATAGAGACTTTAGGTAAGAATTGGAAACGACACATGTGCGCACTGCTCACTGATTAACGAACAACACACATGTGTCTTTTTGCGCCCATTTTTAGAAAAGGAGGGCATCCAATTATGCCGAAAACAAGATTACAGAACATTATTTTTACCCTGATCATGGCATTCGTTATGGTATACGCTATGGTCTGCTACAACATCGCACTGGACAAGGGAGGAATGACCAACGAGATCTTCCTGTTAGCGTTCCACGAGATTCCCATTATGTGGCCCATTGCCTGCATTCTGGAGTATTTCGCAGTGGAAAAGCTGTCCCGGAAGCTGGCATTCCGCATGGTATCCCCGGAGGATAAGCCCGTTTTCATTACTTTAGCGATCTCTTCCATGATCGTATGCCTGATGTGCCCGGTGATGAGCTTTATCGCCACCTGCCTCTTCATGCACCCCGGCAACCAGATCATCGCCCTGTGGCTGCAGAAGACCGTCCAGAACTTCCCCATGGCGCTGTGCTGGCAGATCTTTTTCGCAGGCCCCGGAGTGCGGAATGTCTTTGGATTTGTTGTGGGAAAAATTTATATTGGATAGAAAAAGTATAATTGACTATCATCTGTGAGTGTGCTAACATGAGCAAATAAAGAGACAACGAAGTCCGTGGAAACGGAAAGCGTTGTCTCTTTTATTTTGTAGAAAAAGTCAGGAAATTACGAGGTGAAACCTATGAGTGAGCAGGAAAAGAAGCAAAATACAGTTGCAGAGGTGTTAGTAAAATGTCTGGAAAACGAGGGCGTGAAATATGTCTTCGGGATTCCGGGGGAGGAAAATCTGGATATGATGAATGCACTGGAAAAATCGGACATCCGGGTGATCGTGGTGCGGCATGAACAGGGAGCGGCATTCATGGCTGATATGTACGGAAGACTGACGGGAAAAGCAGGTGTGTGTTTCTCAACGTTGGGCCCCGGTGCCACGAACCTGATCACAGGCACGGCAGATGCTAATTCCGACGGTGCACCGCTGATTGCCATTACCGGACAGGTGGGAACGGAGCGGATGCATTTGACTTCTCATCAGTATCTGGATCTGGTAGAGCTGTTTGCACCAATCACCAAGCGGAGCAAACAGATCGTGAACCCCAATTCCGTCAATGAAATCGTCAGGATCGCTTTTAAATATGCGGAGAGTGAGAAGCCGGGAGCCTGTCATGTGGATCTTCCCACGAACGTGGCGAAGCTTCCGGTCAGCTCCGGTATTGCCGCACAGCCTTTGAAAAAGCCGGAAAGGGATAAGGAGTACGCATCCTTTTCCAGTATCGATCAGGCGGCGGCCATGATCTTCAAGGCAAAGCACCCGGTGATTCTGGTGGGACACAGTGCGGTGCGCAATCACGCCGGGGAGGCTCTTACCAGCTTCGCAGATGTCCTGAAGATCCCGGTGGTCAATACCATGATGGCCAAAGGCATCATTCCTTATAACAACAAATATTCCCTCTGGACCATAGGCATCCCCCAGAAGGATTACCAGAACAAGGTGCTGGATATGGCAGATCTGGTGATCGCCGTCGGTTATGATATTGTGGAATTCGCTCCCGGCAAATGGAACGGAGAGGGGAAACATAAGATTATTCATATCGACCAGAGGCCGGCGCATATCAACATGCTGTACCAGCCGGAGGTGGAAGTTGTCGGAGACATTTCCTATTCTTTACAGCAGATCCTGTACCGCAGTGACGCAAAAGAGGAGCCGGAAGAATTTCTCAAACTGCGGGAAGAAATGGTGGCGGAATATGAAAGCTATGCGGATGACACCTCTTTTCCCATGAAGCCACAGAAAATACTGTACGATGTCCGTAAATTTATGGGTGCGGATGACATCGTGATCTCGGATGTGGGCGCTCATAAAATGTGGATTGCCAGAGAGTACAACTGTTACGAACCCAATACCTGCATCATCTCCAACGGTTTTGCCACCATGGGCATCGCAGTGCCGGGGGCTGTGGCAGCCAAGTTGATCTACCCGGAGAAAAAGGTACTGGCGATCTCCGGAGACGGCGGATTCATGATGAATAGCCAGGAGTATGAGACAGCCCTCAGAGAGGGGACACCCATTGTGACTCTGATCTTCTCCGATGCCAGCTATGGTCTGATCAAATGGAAGCAGATGGATCACTTCGGACACAACTGCTTTGTGGATTTCCAGAATCCCGATTTTGTGAAATATGCGGAAAGCATGCATGCCAAAGGCTACCGCATGGAGAAGGCGGAAGACCTGCTGCCGATCCTGGAGGATGCCTTTCAGCAGAAGGTCCCCTGCATCATCGACTGTCCTGTGGACTACAGCGAAAATACCAAGCTCTCGGAGTATCTGCATGATAAGTTTGAGAAGTAGAGTTTTAACTAGAGAGTTATGCGAGCAATGAGCCGCGCATAGGCATAGTGAAGACAGCGATGGGCGATCGTGCACAATTCGCTGTCTTTACTTATGCCGAGATGTGGCAAACGCCGCGACATGAAATAAGATTGGCAGCGTTTTATGCTGACAATCTTATGAATAACGTGGTTCATTGCAGATGGTAGTTTCAAATCCACGAACTTCCACTGCAAAAGGAACATCCTTCCGCGGTGGGCATCGCGGCATTTATTATAGCCTACGTTACGAAATGCCCTGTAATTTACGTTTTTTCTCTGTTGAGCCCCGGAAGTTTCCGACAAGCGGGGCGTAATCCATGTT
>NZ_JBKVQF010000037.1:0-20030 GCF_046969025.1 Waltera sp.
GATGGTAAGCTGTTTTTTTCTCTGTCCTGACGCCGATTGTTCACGTATCAATTTGTTGATTTCTGTGATACCTTCTAATTAGAAAAAATCAAACCGAAGCTGTCTGTCAATCCAGTTCTTCTGCTCCGCTTCATGTATAACATCTCCCGACATACTTTCACCGATCAGAAACGGAGATTTGGGATTATGTTTTTTCCTGTTTTCTTTCACTAAGTTTACATCTGCATTGGCATAACAATATTTGCATAAATGTCCACATGTATCATATGCGCCTATGTCCACGCCAAGCACGCAGGCGCAGGCACCGTTCCTTTGATTGATCTTTCTCTTCGGAATCTCTAATCTGTTATGAAGTGCCTTTTCAAAAGTAGCCACCGTCATACATCCGGAGCAATCCGCACCATACGCGGCCAGATCATTACCCTCAGCACAAGGTCTTACCGTCATTCCGTATTTTGCAGCAATCTCTATCAATGCCTTACCGATTGTAATTCTATCCCGACGGCTTACCGCTTTCGCTTCCGGGAAATTCCGTTCCACTTTTTTATAAATATCTATAAAGCTGATTACACAGGTTTCGGTATACCCATGCAGTACCGCCGCCATTTTTTCAAACTCAGATATATGCCATTCTACCGTATGCGTGGCATCTACCAGGATTGGATCATATCGCCAACCGATGCTGTCCACGCCTACGATATCCGATAATATTTTAAAGTGATCCATTACCGTTCCCGTATCCGGAACATTTGGCTCAATGTCTCGTCCATATGGCGTGATCGTGACAAACCAGTACTGCCCATACGGTGTTAATTGCTCCATAAAAGGAAGCATTGGCGCCGGATTCTTCGTGCAAAATGCAATCAGATCCACAACCTCAGGCGAGAGACTGTACTTTGTTACCTGTGTAGGATTATAGGGATTCCTCACTAACACAAAGCCTTCCTGTATTCTGTTCATCAGCCATTCCGAATAAAATGCCGGAATATCTGTTCTCATCCCTGTCTGAATAATCATTGCCACATCACCAAAAGTCCTACCGGCAAAGCAATCACCGCCTGGCTGAACATTCCTATCACTGCATATTTAATATGATGCCAATAATCATGGTAAGCATCCACCAAATCCTCAGTTCCCGGAATTATCATCTTCTTACTATGGCAAAACCACAGACAATCCACTACCAACGCATCAAACCAGATCTCAGCTACCCACATAATATATCCGTGAAACCATCCTTCAAAGAACGTGCGTGCACCGCCGATATAGTACGCCAATACCGTCTGCAAAAATATGTATCCGATAAAAAGTCCCAGTTTTCCTATCGTTGCTTTCTTTGTAAGTTTCGCGGAGCTTTCCTGAATCAATCCAAGCTCTCTGCATCGGTCCTGTATCGCCTTTGGGTATTCCTGTATCATGCCAAGCTTCCCCTTCTTTGCCATAATGATGCCGCTAATTGTAAAAATGACGACATTAAAAATAACGATTTCTAATAAGTAATTCATTTTGCCCCCTTATGGCACGATTAACTTAACAACTTCCTATATTCTCCAATTCTTCCAGCGCTTCCATATTTTTCTGCAGATCATCCCTTGCCGTTGCATAATATGATTTTTGAAAAAGCATATCCCACGACAAATAATCTGCCATACAATCAAACTGCTTTCTGATCAGTTCATACTGTATATTATCTACGGGAGAACCTCCTACAACGATCAGTCCTGTCTTTTTCCCTTTCAACTGCATTCCGCGGCAATAACATTTATCTATAACCTGCTTTAACTGGGCAGACATTCCCCACCAATATACCGGTGTGGCAAATACTATCATATCTGCCGATACGATCTGATCGATTGTGGCATTTGTGTCATCCTTATCTACACAGCCTTTATAGCATTGACAAGCACCACATCCTTTGCACGGAGCTATATGTAACTGATCCGGTTGAATGATTTCTATATCATTCCCTGCAGCTGCTCCCTTCTGAAACGCATCAATCGCCGTTAAAACATTTCCTTTTCTGGCACTGCCATTGATTATTACAATTTTCATAAATAACACCTCCCGTATAGTATCTTTTATTTAGGCCCAGAAATTTAACGCTTTAGATCCGGGTTTCATTATTATTTTGGGATTCCATTATTATTTCACTAGTTTACACTATTTTTCATTATCTGTTAATCTCATATACAAATGGAATTTTTATTGCTTACAAACAGACATTATCTTGCATATAAAATCTGTAAATCTCCGTCAAAAAATCCAATGCCTATTGCTTGATATTCTTTTAATTTTCCAGCATATTTTCCAGAAGAAAGGTATTCATTCACTAAACTAATAAAAAAAGTTTCCACTAATTCCCAATCACTTTCACACTCTATCACGAAAGGTTGATCTCTTGTAGTAAAGACTTCATCACAAGTCCAATCATCATTATCCTTATCGAATGAAAATGTGCCGACCAATTCAACAGACCATTTATTATCTGTATCTTCATATAAATTAAAGTTAATTGCTTTTATTTCACTATTCAATTCATTCTTCAAAATCAAATCTAACCATTCAAAGAAATCTTTGGTTTTATTCAGTTTTAACCTATCAAGTAATCCCATAACTTCACCCTCCACAAATACCGATTTATTTATCCCATCTTATCATATGACAAATGAGGAACAAACAGATCTCTATTTCTATTTAAGCAACATCAGTTTCAAAGAATAGCTTTCATGATTTCTTCTTCATTGTCTCTGGTAAATTTGCTTAATTCATAGGATCGGATCCTCTGGTTGACCAGTATGGGAACTACAAAACCATTTTTCACCAAAACAGCTAATCTGTTAATAATTGTTTTGTTCGTGACGGACAGTTTCCTGCTGACTTCAATCGGTGTAAATTCCCCTTTATAATCCATGATCAAAAGTCTCAAAAGTTCCTTTTCCTTTCCTTTCAGGAACGATAAACTTGCAGCAACATCTTCCTCATTGGAAGCCATCTGCAGATCACAAACCTTTCCAGAGTATAGCTTTACCATCCTCAGAAAATAGTTGATCCAGATTTCCGGATGGGGCGGATTATCTCTTCCGGAATAATATAATGCAGGAAGTCCCATCTGGATGGATTCATAATATTCATCGATATCATAGGCAAAATATTCTTCCAACGATCCGATTCCGTTAAATCCGTATCCGTTTAAATCCATAATGTAGCCGGAAAGTAATCTTGCGGTTCTGCCATTGCCGTCTTCAAAAGGATGTATAGTTACTAATTGGTAATGTACCACTGCAGCTACGATTAGTGGATGATCGTCGGTCGTATTTACATACGTTACCAATTCGTCCAGCAGATTCGGAATATCACAATATTCCGGGGGAATATAATCCGGTCTTCCTGTCTTAGAGTCATATACGGCAAATAACACTCCCGGTGGCATAGGTCCTCTAAATCCGATTTTTTCCTTGGATGCCCCTTTTTCTACCAATTTCTGTACGTCCAAAATAAGTTTTTTAGAGAATGTCTCTTTTTTAGTTATCTTTTTTTCCAGAAAATTCAATGCAAGAAAGTAATTTCGGACTTCCTGCTCCGGTTTCAAATAATGCTTTCTTTCATCATTCTCAATCACCTCATCGACCTGTTTTTCCGATAAAGGATTGCCTTCTATCTTATTTGAAGCATAAGTACTTTTTTTCTTTGAGTTCTTACGCAGCTTATTCATAACGGTTTGGGACAGCTTGATGGAAGATACTTTATATCGGTTTTGCTCGATTTCCGTAATATACTTTAATATTTCGTTCGTTAAAGTTACCTTAATCATGAAAAAAGCCCTCCTTTTCAATATTATTATATTCAAAAGGAAAGCTTTTTTCCATTATTATTTCACTATTTTTACACTATTTTTCACTATCTGTAAATCTCATATACAAACTTGAAGTTGTTTATTAAACCTTTTTAACCTTAACCAACAACATCATAGGTCTACGCATTTCATTACACATTCCCGGCATACCCATCATATCTGCCGGAGGCATTGCTTCCTCAATAGCCTCAATTTGAAAACCACATTTTATAAGTGGATTCAATATCTGCGTTAATGTGTGGTGCTGTTTAATTACTCGTTGACCAAGAAAATTGGTTTCTCTTTCGCCTGTGTAATAGTAATTGTCGATTGGCCAATATTTAGGTTTCCCATTTTCATCATAAATCCAATCCTCATTAACACCTGCGGTGAAAGTCGGATGTTCAATATTGAATAGGAAATACCCACCTACTTTTAATGTGCAATACACCTTTTGATAAACATTAGCTAAATTTTCGATATAGTGCAGTACCAGGTTAGAAACAACTAGGTCATAAGTATTTTCAGGATAAATGTATTCTTCAACACCGCAAACTTTATACTTGATTTTGTCATCAGAGTTATCAGCTACTGCTTTTGCAATCATTTTTTGACTACTATCAATACCAAGAATTTCAGTAGCTCCCATTTGTGCGGCATATTTGCAATGCCAACCGTAACCACATCCTAAATCCAAAACTTTTTTTCCCTGTAATTTAGGGAATAACGGTTGCAACTGATGCCACTCTCCAGCAGCTTTCAGACCATCTTTGCTTCTTCCCATTTCCGCATATGCGGCAAAAAATTCACTATTATCGTAAATATTTCTCATTGATAATTACCTCCACAACTTCAGATTTGTTTAAATCAAAAATTTCCGTCACTTTCAGCCACTTACTTTTCATCCACCACCTGAAAAATGTAGAACTTGAGGTAATAACTCTCGTCCGCTGCCCACAGGATCGGATGATCCGGACCCTGTGTCTTGAATTCTACCTGGCGGAGACGCTTATGCGCACCATGAGAAGCTTCCCGGATTGTTTTGGCAAAAAGCTCGGGATCCATGAAATGGGAGCAGGAACAAGTTACCAGGAATCCGCCGTCCTTCACCAGCTTTAAGCCCCTAAGATTGATCTCACGATATCCTTTTACAGCATTTTTGATGGAATTGCGGGACTTGGTAAAAGCGGGCGGATCCAGGATCACCACATCATATTTCTCGCCCTGCGCTTCCAGCTCCGGCAATAACTCGAAGACATCTGCACATCGGAAGCTTACCGTATTTTCCAGTCCGTTCAGCTTCGCATTTTCTGTTGCCTGATCCACAGCCAGCTGGGAAGCATCCACACCCAGAACACTCTTCGCTCCGGCGATTCCCGCGTTCAAAGCAAAGGAGCCGGTATGGGTGAAGCAGTCCAGCACCTTTTTATCCTTACAGAAACGATGAATGGCGGCACGGTTATTCTTCTGATCCAGGAAAAATCCGGTCTTCTGTCCGTCCTCTACATCCACCATGTAATGCACACCGTTCTCCACGATCTCTACTTTCGTGTCAAACGGTTCGCCGATGAAGCCTTTATAACGCTCCATACCCTCCTGTAAGCGTACCTTGGCATCGCTCCGCTCGTAGACACCGCGGATCACAATGCCATCCTCCGCCAATACTTTCTTCAAAGCATCAATGATCACAAGCTTCCACTTATCGATTCCCAATGCCAGAGATTCCACTACCAGTACATCCGAGAATTTATCAATGACAATACCCGGCAGGAAATCCGCCTCTCCGAAGATCAGACGACAGCTGGAGGTATCAATAGTCTCCTTGCGGTAATTCCAGGCATCCCGTACCCTCTGCTCAAAAAATGCCTCATCGATCACCGTATCCTTCCTGCGCGCCAGCAGACGGATCGTGATCTTGGAGTTGGTATTAATATAGCCATATCCCATGAAGTAGCCGTCAAAATCATGGATAGCTATAATATCACCATTCTCAAAATCTCCCATAATGGATGCGATCTCATTGTCAAAGACCCACATCCCCCCGGCTTTCAGAGTTCTGCCCTCTCCTTTTTTCAATGTAACGATTGTATTATACATAGAATTTCCTCTCTTGATTTCGTGATTTTATCGTTTTTGCAACTTTTTCTTCTATCATATTCGTTTTTTGCTTGACAATCAATGGGTTTTTATTTATTATTTTAATGTTGACGCAATTAATGTTCACATCGTCGCGTGGCTCAGTTTGGTAGAGCGCTGCGTTCGGGACGCAGAGGTCGCAAGTTCGAATCTTGTCGCGACGACTAAAAATACTCCCTCACACATGTGTGAGGGAGTATTTTTGTTCTTGCAACTATTCAAACTTACGACCTCTAACTGGTTCGGACACACCGTTCGGGTGCAGAGGGTCCACGAGGTCCGGGGGACCTCGGCTTTGAGCCGACCGAAGCGGAGCGGAGACCCACGAGGTCCGGGGGACCTCGGCCTGGACCGACCGAAGCGGAGCGGAGACCCACGAGGTCCGGGGGACCTCGGCCTAGACCGACCGAAGCGGAGCGGAGACCGCAAATTCAACTTTCACTAGTTCAATCACGGGCTGAACGCCGCAAATTCTCTCCAATCCCCATAATCACAAACACCGTCGAAATATTCATCACCTGCTGGAAGCTGAACATATTGTTCACCGTATAGGCCAGCACACAGAACCCGCAGGCTCCCACCAGCATCGACTTTTTCCCGGCATGCAGGAAATTACGGATTACTGAGATCATCATTCCCGCATAACTGACCAGCCCCAGCACTCCTATATCCACCAGGATCGTCAGCCATTCATTATGTGCATTAGTGAGGCGGTTTCCATAGAAGAAATCATACACCATATTTTGCAACTCCGGGCTGGCCTCATTCGACAGAAACGCATACATGCAATCCGGCCCTACGCCGAAAATCTTATGTAACAGATCTGCTTCCCAGAAGCATCTGGCTCCCGTCGACCAGGTGGCTCCCCTGTTGCTGCCCCAGGCCGCGCTGAACACCAGCCAGTTGCTACCCCCGTCACCTGCTGTCTCCGTCAGAAAGGACGTCAGTTTTCCGCCCAACAGCGTATTCGCCAGGATAAACGCTAATAATGCCACGCTCACAACCGGCAGTGCTACGCACAATATCCGATAGATGCCCCAAAAAAGTTTCCCACGGTAATGATTTCTGTTATTGCTGGTATGTACCAGCCACAGCACCACTACTGACACGATCGTCATAATCACACTCATTGCGGAAAACGTCAGGATATCCGTCACTTTTTCCATCGGCAGTTCCTGCGAAAGCACATTGCAGCTCCGCAGAATATATGTGATCAGACATGACACCGATAACAATGTCATTTCCTGCCAGAGGCATTCCATTTTTCCGCCATCTTTCACAGACATGCCAAACAATACAAACAGCATTACGGCTAAAGTTACAACACCACTGCTGCTGCCCTGGGTTACCAGAGAAGCAAAACCGATCGTCACATACCCCATCAGCAGCGCTCTCTTCCAAGTGATCTCCGATCCCATCCACCATAACAGATAAACTCCACCGAACAGCACCGTCACCAGATAACCGCAATACCAGTTAATATTTCCCACGGTAGAAATAAAGGAGGAATTGATGATCTCCTTATCTACAAGGCACAGCCCGAATTTATTCATATATCCGAGGAAAAAAACAATGGTCGACACCGGCAATGTCAGGATCACGATCCAGTCGTTTCTCTGCCACATCCGTGAGATCATAAAATATACAATGACCGCTCCCAGCTGGGTCCACATCCCCATCCGCCAGGATGCCGTCCCCCACAGTGCCTCCTCCCGATACCGGGTAAACAAATAGGACATTACCACGGCAATCCCGTATAGAGCAGCGAATTTATCCGTGGTGTTCAAAGCCTGCCAGATTCTTTTCGGAATAGTCCGAAATTCCGGAAGCTCCTGTTTCTGCTTTGCCACAATGAGGCGAAGGATCAGCCACAACACAAATACCGGAAGCAGACATTTCCCCGCATAAGTCATAGTCTTAATAAAAAAATTCTCCTTGTCTGTTCCGATCTGGGCATAGCCCCTGTTGTACAACGGCAGTACAGCCAATATCACAAACAGATACACGCTGATCACGATATCACACAGGAACCGGCTGAAATTGCATAGCGTTTCTGCCACCGATTCCACAGAATTTTTCCCTTTTGTTTTTTTTGCCATAGATCCGTCTCTCCTAAGCTTCCTTTGTCTAATACTTTTATGATAGCTTTCGACACTTCTTTCGTCAATCTTTTCTCATTCCTGTTGTTCCTGCTCCCTCTGGCGGTCAAACATCCGGGCGAGACTGTGATAAGTCTCATAAATGAGCACAAATCCCAGGGGTCCCTTAATGATCCCCCAGACACCGAACAGCCGGATTCCCGCATACAGTGACACCAGCACTGCTATGGGGGATACCCCTATTTTCCTGCCGATGAGACGAGGCTCCATGACCTCCCGCAGAAAAATGCAGACCACATACAATACACCACAGACCAGTGCCCGGCCCCAGTTGCCATCCAGGATCTGAAACATGCCCAGCGGAACCAGTACCACTCCCGTTCCGATAAAAGGCAGCGCATCTAAAATCCCCGCCAGGATCCCCCACAAAATACCATGTTTTATTCCGGCGATTCCCAATGTTGCCGCGGCTGTCATGGCAATCGTGGTCATAATGATCCCCTGGGCCTTTACAAAAGTGGCAATATAACGGACGATCCCGCAGATCACCTCCAGAAGTACATGACAGGCCTCCTGATCCAGCAGACGGTTCATAATACCGTCATAGTCTTTCGCCAGCAGCACCGAAGCGATCAAAAACGTCACCAGAAATCCTCCCAGTTCCGCGAACCACTGCACATACTGCATAGACTGGGAAAGCATTCCCGGCAGAATATTTTCTTCCAGTGAATCCAGCCCCTCCTGTAGTCTGCCACTGACCGTATTTTCCAGATACGCAGTGTCCACACCAATAATCTCTCCCACGCTGCGACACAGCCCCCGGACGGCTTCCAGCCACTCCTGCTCCCGCAGTTCCAGATTGCCGATCCATACCGGCAGGCTGCCTAGCATCCAGGACACCAGAATCCAGAGTAACCCCACCAGCAACACTGTTGCCACGATGAGAAGCACTATGGCACTGAGGGGTCTGGGAAAATGCAGACGCTGATTCATCCGCTTCATCATTGGCCCAAAAATTGTGACAAACAGCATGGCCAACAGTACCGGTGCCGACAGAGGTGTCAGATATTGCAGAAAAAAATAGACTGCCCCCGTTACCAGAAGCAGTACTATCATCTTTTTTCCTATTATGTTTTTGCCAAATTCTCCCCAATCCATGCCGCACACTTCCTTTTTGGGATTAGTGTGTGCCGGACAGGCTTTTTTATCCTTCGAAAATATCCTCCGAAGGAATTTTTGTAAATTTTTCAAATGCAGGATTCTGCGGTTTCACCCGGAATGACATCTTTTTGCCGTTGCCGGGATGGGTAAAATCCAGAGAATATGCGCAAAGTGCCACGCCGCGATATGCCGGACTCCCCGCCGTTCCGGCGACTGTAGTGTTCCCGTATTTGGTATCTCCCAACAACGGCCATCCCGCATGGGCAAACTGCACGCGGATCTGGTGGAACCGTCCGGTCTCAATGCAGACATCTGCCAGTGCCAGCGGCATAGGCTGATTAATTTTCTCCAAAATGCTATAATGCAGTTTTGCTATCTTTGCGTCTGGAAAATTCTTCTCTCTGCCGGTGACTGCCACTGCCACGCTGCCCTCTTTCCGTAGATAATCCACAAGCTCCCCTTCTGCAACAGCAGGATATCCACAGAGTACTGCATAATACTGTTTATTCAATGTGCCCGCCGACAATTGTTTCGTCAGAACTGCTGCCGACTTTTTCTCTTTGGCGAATACCAGCACACCCTCCACCGGCTGATCCAGTCTGTGGACTATGCCCAGATATGGCTCTCCTTTTCCCGGTCCCAGCCTCCCTGTGTCGGGAAGCTTTGCAAGATGGGATTTCAACTCGCTGACCACATCCGGTTGTCCGATCCCGGCGGACTGTACCGCCAGTCCTGCCGGTTTGCGGATGACCATGATGATCTTGTCTTCGTATAATATTTCTGTTCTCATATAAACTGTCCTTATTGTCGTGATCCGTTATCCCTTCCGCAGCCCCTTGGGATAATGGTTCTTCATGATGCCTCCGGCCAGTTTTCCCCAGCCCAGGCTGATGCCGTCCACGCAGATCAGATACCAGCCCTTCTCGCCTTCCGCGGAAAAAGTCTGTCCCTTCAGATAAGCAGCCGCTTCCTCCACGGACAGATTCCATACATGCTTCACATCCTTCGGGCACAGCGCCAGTGCCAGCGCATGAGCCGGTTCGAAACGATTCTTTTTCAAGGTTCCCAGGTGCAGTCCCGGACGCAGCACTTTCAGCCCCTTGACCCCTGGCATTCTCTCCGGCATACGGTACAGATTATCACCGAACGCCAGAAATCCTTCTCCCGCCGTACACAATCCCGCTTCCCCCATCAGCTTCTCCGAAAAAGTCTCTTTTGCAAAAGCAAAATATTCCGCCCAGTCCTTCGCAAGGTTCTTTGCGGGGATTCCTTTTTCTGTTCCCGTTGCGCACACCGGCTGATACCCCTCCGGAAGCTTTCCCTTCTTCTGCAATACCGCGGCGTAATGACCTTCTCCCTTCAGCTTATGAGGCCACAGGCGCAAGGTACCTTCGATTCCCGGCGCGGGATTCTCCACGCAACCCGGAATGCCGTCACAGCCCTCCGGGATCCCCAGTGCTTTTTTATCAATGGGAACGATCTCGAATTCCTCATGCTTTGCCAGAAAACGGCTGATGCTGCCTTCGTTTTCCGCAGAAGCAAAGGTGCAGGTAGAATATACCAGTCTGCCGCCGGGTACCAGCATCCGGGCGGCACATTCCAGAATGCCGTCCTGTCTGTCCGCACAGAGCTGTACATTCTCCGGGCTCCATTCCTCACAGGCCACTTCATTCTTCCGGAACATTCCCTCTCCGGAGCAGGGTGCATCCACCAGGATCCGGTCAAAATATTCCTCGAAAATATCCGCCAGGTGCTCCGGCGTCTCATTCAATACACAGGCGTTGCGGATGCCCATGCGCTCCACGTTCTCCGAGAGTATTTTCGCCCTCGCCGGGTGGATCTCATTCGTGACAAGCAGTCCTTCTCCCTCCATCGCTGATGCGATCTGGGTACTTTTCCCTCCGGGAGCAGCACATAGATCGAGGATCCGCTCTCCGGGCTGTGGTGACAGTAGTGTCACAGGTGCCATGGCACTGGGTTCCTGAATATAATAAAGTCCCGCTTCATGCCAGGGATGTTTTCCCGGCTGGTCCTCTTTTGTGTAGTAATAGCCGTTGTCCGCCCAGGGAACCGGATGCAAACGAAAGGTCTGCTGTATTTTTTCTTCTATGACAGTACTGTCATCTGTCCGTCCGGACTCCGTCCGCAGTTTTAGGGGATTCAGACGCAGTGCCTGATATTTTTCATGGTCAAAACTTACCAGGAACTCCTCGTATTCCGATCCCAAAAGTCCCTGCATTCTCTCTAAAAACACCTGTGGAAGCATGGATTTCCTCCATTTCTATAATCTGTTCCCATTAACTGTATCACAGCTCCTATTCGGGGGCAATCATTTCTTGCCAAGCTACACAGACACAATTATAATATTTGTTGTAAGTGCTTGTTTTTAGTTTTAAAAGGTAACCCATTGTTTGTATTTTCATTCGTTTATTCTCAAACAAATAGGAAAAGAGGTTATTATGTCTATTTTCAGAAAAACACTCAGCTGTGCCGTACTGGCAGCCTTAGGCACCTGTGCTCTCGCCGGCTGTGGCAAACAGGATGCAGCCAATGAAACCGCAGCGACCTCCTCTGAGGCACCTTCCGCTGCCATCACCGAGACCATCTCCGAAAGCACAACCGCTCCCGAACAGACATCCGTCCCCGAAACAGTCGAAGCCCAGCCTGTGGAAACTGAACCCCCATCTTCCGAAGCACTCTCCGTGGATGCCTCCACGCCCTATGGGCAGCATGGCGCTCTCCATGTAGAAAACGGTAAGCTGACAGACGAAAACGGCAACACCGTTCAGCTCTACGGTATGTCCACCCACGGTATTGCCTGGTTCCCCCAGTATATCAATTATGATTCCTTCCGTACCCTGCGGGACGACTGGAATACTAACTGTATCCGCCTCGCCATGTATACAGCGGAATACGGCGGTTATTGTGCCGGCGGTGATAAAGAACAGCTGAAACAGCTGGTAAAAGATGGCGTATCCTACGCTACGGAGCTGGGAATGTATGTGATCGTGGACTGGCATATTTTAAGTGACTGTGATCCGAACCAGAACAAAGATGAGGCAATCGCCTTTTTCCGGGAAATGGCGGAAGTTTTTGCCGACAACGACAATGTGCTCTATGAGATCTGCAATGAACCCAACGGCGGTACTTCCTGGGACAGCATCAAGTCTTACGCAGAAGAAGTCATCCCGGTGATCCGGGCGCAGAAGCCGGATGCCGTAATTCTCGTGGGAACACCAACCTGGAGTCAGGAGATCGACAAGGCTGCCGCTTCTCCGCTGGATGACAGCAATGTAATGTATACGCTGCATTTCTACGCAGGCACCCATAAAGACGACCTGCGGAACCGCTTAGAGACCTGTGTTCAGAACGGGCTTCCGGTATTTGTCAGCGAATTTGGCATGTGCGATGCCTCCGGCAATGGTGCCAACGATTTTGATTCCACGACCAAGTGGCTGGATCTGCTGAACAAATATCAGATCAGCTTCTGCTGCTGGAATCTCGCCAACAAAGACGAAAGCAGCAGCGTCTTCAAGGCTTCCAGCACGGCACTTTCCGACTGGACCGACGATGATTTCAATGAATCCGGACGCTGGATCCGTGACTACTTCCGCGGAATGCCACAGAAATAGCCACATATCATTTCTTTACAATAATTCTTCGTCATAAACCGCTCTGCCGCCACCAATGAATTTCGGTCTGGTGCGGGCGCATACCACATGGGCGTCTCCGATCTGTCCGGACCGGAGGCGCACCGGTACTGCCACATCTCTCAGATGCATTCCGATCAGCGTATCCCCGATATCCATTCCTGCTGCCGCCTGAATATGTTCCACAGCCACCGGATGCTCGAAGGCTTTATACGCCGCCGTCGCAAAAGATCCGCCTGCCTTAGGCTGAGGTACCACATTTACCATGGGATAACCATATTTTACCGCAGCCTCTTTTTCCAGAATCAGTGCACGGTTCAGATGCTCACAACACTGCGCAGCCAGATATACCCCGGCTTCCTGCGTGGCCTGGTAAATACCGCCGAAGACCATCTCCGCCAGCTCCGGGCTGGAATAGGTACCGATAGTAGCACCTCCCACCTCACTGGTAGAACAGCCTACCACAAACAGCTCTTCCTGCTCCAGCCTCGCCTTTTCCAAGATCTCCTTGGCCGCCAGATAAGCCTCTTCTGCAATGATTGTCATATCTTCTGTCATGACGAATACCTCCCAGATTATTTTTTAGTTATTGCCATCTTTTCTGCCTTTCCCGGCAGACAGACTGCTTTCTATAGTTACAGCAGACAGTTTTCCAATACCAATATCATTAAAAAAACGATATTTGCTATGGTAAACCATCCAAAATACTTCTTTTTCTCTCCCGGAATCTGTCTGGCCACCTGTTTATAAGAGATCAGACTGGCCATGGATGCGATCAGCGTCCCCAACCCTCCCAGATTCGTACCGATGATCAATGCCGTTATATTTTCCGTAAATCCGGATAACAGCAGGGCCGCCGGAACATTACTGATCACCTGACTGGCAATCACGGCTGTCATCACTTCTCTACCTCCGATGATCTTCTGCAGGAAATCACAGAAAGCAGGCATTCTTCCCATATTTCCTATAAAAATAAAGAAGCCCACAAACGTCAGCAAAAGCGAATAATCCACTTTTATAAGAGTACCACGATCTAAAAGGAGAACCGCCAATGCCACAGTTCCCAATGTCACCGGATAAGGAATCATATGAGCCACAGTCAGCAGACACAACACAAATAACAGCAAATATGCCGGAAGTAAATATTTCTTTTGTTCCAGCTTCTCATCTTCTGTCAGCAAAACTTCTGCTCCCCGGACTTCGATTCCGCTTCGTTTTGCCACAATTACCACACAGATCATCAGTAAAAGCAGTGACACCAGAGAATAAGGCAGCATCAAAAGTATAAATGTTCCAGCGGACATCTGTGTTTTCCCATATAAATACAGATTCTGCGGATTTCCGATCGGCGTCAGCATACTTCCCAGATTGGCAGCTATCGTCTGCAGAACGATCACAGGTACTGCCAGTTTTTTCACAGCTTCTTCGCCTGTCAGCCGCAGCACAATGAAGGTAAACGGTACAAACGTGATCAATGACACATCATTGGTGATGATCATACTGAAAATGAAACACAATAGTACCAATACCTCTGCCAACTGTATGGTATTCTGTGTATGTCGCAACAGCGTTTTTGCAATATTACGGAAAACACCCAGTTTCTGCAAGCCTGCCATCACCGTCATCAGGCAGAAAAGGATCGAAAGTGTGCGGAAATCAATATATCCTGCATATTCTCTGTCCGGCGGAATCATCACCGCGGACACTATTGCCAGCAGGATCGCTACGGTCAGAACCGTCTCTCTTTTTAGGAATTCACTCAGTTTTCTCTTTACTTCCATACTCATTTGTTCCTTTGCCCCACAACCTCACAAAATAATTTCAGGGGAATATAGTAAAATTAAGAATATTTTCTACGGAGCATGTTATGTCTATTCTGCCCCCTCTGCTCTTCGGCATCTCAGCCAGTCTGGATGCCCTTCTGGTAGGTATGGCTCTGGGCCTCCAGAAAGTCCCTCTGCCTGCCAGACATAATCTGCTGATCAGCACAGTCACCCTGATCGGGACTGTGATCTCTATAGGTCTTGGCAACCTGTTGTTACCCTTGTTTCCCATCGGCATCGGTACCCGGATCGGAAGCAGTGTACTGATCCTTTTCGGTCTTTACTACGTGGGAAAATGGCTGCTTTCCAGATGGTGCTGCAATTTTTCCCCGGATAATAATCTGTGCCAGAAAAAGAAAAAATTTGTCGGGCACCGGGAATTATCCCTGTCGCAGATACTGGCGCTGGGCTGTGCCCTTTCCATGAACAATATCGGCATCGGTTTCTCCGCCAGTATTACGGGACTTCCTTTCCTTCCGGCATCGGTGTCCACCTTTTTCTGCTCCTTCGGATTTCTGGCTTTCGGAAGCCGTCTGGGCAGGTCTGCTTTCCTGCAGCAGATCGGGGAATATACGGATCCCGTCTCAGGTTTATTGTTGATCCTGCTGGGGTTGTGTCAATTATACCACTGATCCGTATAGTTCCGAAAAACCTGGGGAATCTATCTGAATAATAATACCATATACCTGTTTGGCAGTCTATGCAAGTGATCAGAAAGGATTCCCCACTATGGTACAACGCTCCTTATCCACAAATCTATCCAAAAATACAGCACTTTTCCACGCTCTGCTGCCACTGGATGACAGTTTTGACCTGATCACCCGTGACCTGAAGCTGGGAAATACGCCGGCTTACTGGATCGGTGTCAATGGTTTTTGTAAGACGGAGATCCTTCAACAAATTTTTTCCGACTTGCAGGACCCCCTCTATACACTGGATTCCGAAATCCGGGATCTCCCTCGCTATGTGCAGAGCAAACTGGGGTATGCCCAGGTGTCACTGACTTCCTCTATAGATACGATTCTGCAAAACATTCTCAGTGGCCCCTCTGTCCTTCTGGTAGAAGGTTTTGCGCAGGCCGTGATCATCGATGTCCGTACCTATCCTGTCCGCAGCATTTCCGAACCTGACACCGAACGGATCACCCGTGGTGCCCGGGACGGTTTTGTGGAGACGTTGTTGTTCAATACCAATCTGATCCGCCGGAGGGTGCGTTCTCCGAAACTGACATTCTCTATCTGTTCTCTGGGTGCAGAAAGCCGCACGGATGTAGCTATCGCCTATCTGGCGGATCAGGTCAATGAGGAATTATTAGATACCTTAAAGAAAAAGCTTTCCCAATTACAGATCACTTCCCTGACCATGGGCAGCAAAAGTCTGGAAGAACTCCTGATCAAAAAACGCTGGTGGAATCCTCTGCCCAGTATCCAGCTGACGGAACGGCCCGATGTGGCCTGCAGCTATCTGTGCGAAGGGCATATTCTGCTCATCGTGGACAACTCCCCTGCCGTTCTGCTGCTTCCCGGTACGATCTTCCAATTTACCCAGAGTCCGGAGGACTATTACAACAATCCTCTGACCGGAACCTACTTCCGCATGATACGCTTCCTGTGCATTCCGGTCAGTCTCCTACTCCTTCCGGTATTTTTACTTCTCTCCGCCTACTATCCCGAGATTACTGCCTCGCTGCAGCTCACACCCGTCAGCGATCTGTCACCCTTCCGCCTTTTTTTCTATGTGCTGGCGGTGGAGTTCCTGCTGGATCTTTTCAAGTATTCAGCGGCACTCAGCTCCAGCCGCGTCTCCGGTGCTCTGTCCATTGTCGGCGGACTATTAATCGGTGACATTGCTGTCAGTCTTAACTGGGCCTCCACGGAAGTCCTCTTCTATGCTGCCGTCACCATGCTGGCGAATCTGTCCCTCTCCAGTATCGAATTTGCTGATGCTCTGCGGATCTACCGTATTCTTTTGGTCGTCACAACAGGGCTCTGGGGATTGCCGGGATTCCTTATCGGTCTGACACTGGTGACAGTCTCTATTTTGACTACCCCGACCTTCGCAGGCTTCAGCTACTTCTGGCCCCTCTTTCCTTTTAACGGCCCGGCTCTCCGAAGCCTCCTGTTCCGCCGCCCCACCTATAAGGCACAGCCAAGTAAAGTCTGGTCCCGCGGTCATGCGCATACAAAATGAAGCTCCTATACAAACCGGAACAAATACGTATTCCCTTTTGCTTCTGAAATTTTCCATGCGGACCGGAGCGGAGCGTAGACATCGAACTTTCGAGCCCTGGCAGGGCTCGAAAAAAAGAACGATACCGATTTGGTATCGTTCTTTTTTTCATGAGAGCGCGAGACGGGGATCGAACCCGCGACCCCCTCCTTGGCAAGGAGGTGCTCCACCGCTGAGCCACTCGCGCATAATGTACAGGTCAAAACCTGTATCTTGAAGGTATGAAATTAATTGTGTTGACATTCATCCGCAATCTGATGAATGTCTGCTGTGTGTCTCACAGCAAAGACTATATTACATGATGAATGCCAAACTGTCAAGAAAATTTTTGAAATTTTTCGAAAAATTCCACCACATCCTATTTATCCGTAGTAAGATGGCTGTATTCTCCCTTTCGATTATAGGAATCTGTCAGGTAGCTTTCATCCGTAAGAATGCATTCGATCTCCTGATCGTCCTCTTTGTACTGGCTTCTCTTCCGCAGATCCTCTTTAGTATGCTGTTGCTTTGTCTGCAGGAAATCTCCGCTATGGGATCCCAGGAATCGTCCCGGCAGCCGGTCCATCAGTTTTCTGGCTACCTTCTGTACCTGATAACGCACTTTCTGAAAAGGATTCGCCGGCATGGCATCCTTTGCTTCCACAGGCCGGAAATACGTATGGGTAGCCGCCGTCTCCACCGCCGCCCTGTTCAACGTAGTCTTCACGCCCACAGAATTTCCCGTAACAAGCGTCTCCTGACCCGCGATATGATTACCGCTGCCATCCTTCTGTGAACTTATCGCGTCATTGGATTCTTTGCTGTCTCCCCAGATCTTCTGTAAGAGCTGTTTTCCACTATTCCCAATATTCTGTACCCAGGACAACAGGTTTCCCTTAGAATTCTCCTGCAAGGCTTCTGTAGCCATCTGCGCCGTCTGCGCGGCTCCGGACTTAGCCCCCATACTGCCCGTATCCGTATTTGCCCCATGTTCATGAAGACATGATGTTACATGATGAGAATATGTGTCATGTCCGCTTCCGACTCCACCGACCTGCATAAGCGCCTCCGTTCCTGTTTCCGGGTCTACCTGTTCTATCATGTATATCGGAGGTATTCACTATTTTATTCAGTCTCCCGGGGCACCTTGTTATAATTGGTCATCCGCACACACCTCTTTCACGTACTTATCAACAAAGCATCATTCTGCTTAGACAAGATCTCTTGAAAGTCAAACCTAATTTTGGGTTTTATGTAATTGTTCCAGGTCAAAAAATGCTGCTTTTTTTCTTGACACGGGAACATATGTTTTCTACAATTATTGTAGTGCAGCTCTACTAATTTAATTGGAAGGAAACACCTCATGGGTGATTTACTCAATGTCGACATGAATTACCTTATTGGAAAAAAAGAATCTACTGAAATTATTCCGGATAGCTATTATCTCAATCCAGAAGCCCGTGACATGGCTCAGTTTCTCTTCGAGAATCCGGAATACAAGGTCCTCTTCGATGCCTCACGGAAAGTGAAGCCGGAGGACATTCAGTTTGTAAAAGAGATGATCGAGATCGGGGCGCACAAAAGAAATGGGAATCACTATGAATCAGTATGTAGTATTACAAGTGACACTTAAGGAGAAACTTATCGGAACTGCATCCAAGAATCTGAAGGAGCTCGAGGATGTGATCAACGCCCAGGCTGCAAAGGGATACCGCCTGCACCACACTATTACCACCGCTTCTGCCAATAGTACCGGCTTCGGCGGCGGAGACCGGATCCAGGCTACTATGGTATTCGAGAAACTCTGATGTTGTTGCACCGGTGCAATTTTTCAAAAATATAAATTTTAGGAATAACTTGACAAGGCTTGCACATAATGGTATTATTCCACTAATTAGCGAATGACTGGTGTCCGGTCGCGAAAGAGTCTTGGAATTGTATTCCAGGGCTCTTTTTACATACAAAGGAGAATTGTAATGAACGAACAAGAATTTGAAAAACAGTTAAATGCTTTGCACGAACGCGTGCTCTCGAAAGCTCTTTCTGACGAAGAGAAAAATAATTATACCGAGTCACTATTTGAATCTATTCGTCATGTAAATAAATACGGGCAAGAATTTTGGTATGCCAGAGATTTACAAATCGCTCTGGAATATACTGAGTGGAGAAACTTTTGCAAGGTTATTGAAAAGGCAAAAGAAGCCTGCCGAGGTAGTAATAACGCGGTATCTGACCATTTTGTTGACGTCAACAAAATCGTAAATGCTGGTGCCACCAGTAAGGATATCGGAGATATTCAACTTTCACGATATGCTTGTTATCTTATTGTGCAAAATGGTGATCCTCGAAAAAAGGTTATTGCACTTGGACAAACCTACTTTGCAGTAAAAACCAGACAGCAAGAACTAATTGAAAATTATGAAAATCTTTCCGAAGATCAAAAACGTATCGCCATCCGGCAGGAAATGAAAGAGCATAATAAAATGTTAGTAGCTGCTGCCAAGGATGCTGGTGTTGAAACTACCCTGGATTATGCTATATTTCAAAATTACGGATATATGGGACTATATGGTGGTTTAAAGGCTAGCGATATAAAGGAGCGTAAAGGCTTAAAGAAATCACAAGACATACTCGATTACATGGGATATGAAGAATTAGCTGCCAACCTCTTCCGTGCTACTCAGACGGAAGCAAAACTCCGCCGTGAAAATATTCAAGGCAAACAGGAAGCGAATAAAACCCACTTTGAGGTTGGTAAAAAGGTGCGTGACACCATTAAAGATCTTGGTGGCACAATGCCGGAAGATTTGCCTACACCGGAAAAAAGTATTCAGCAATTAGAGAGAGAGCAAAAGAAAAAATTGAAATAAAAAATCAGCCCAGTGCACCAACACCAGCGCTGATTACCGGGCAAACCGATAAATCACCTTGAACAAGTTTTTAATTATGAAAAATATAATGCCTGGAGACTTTTGTTTGATAAAAAGGATACTAAAGAGAATCGACGTACCTTTTTGGAATGGATGCAACATGAAAATTAAAACCCTTGAAAAATCAAGGGTTTTTAAAAGCGGGTGATGGGAATCGAACCCACGTATCCAGCTTGGAAGGCTGGTGTTCT
>NZ_JBKVQF010000038.1:0-13603 GCF_046969025.1 Waltera sp.
TGAATACGAGCAATCAGAAGATGATCAACATGACATTCCTTATTACCTGTTATGGAAGAACAAGGAGGGAACTGGAGAGCCTGATGCAGAGGGTGTCCGGCATCATACAGCAGGCAAACTGTGACCTGCGCTGTTTACAGTATTTGCAGGAACAGGGACTTATGGCATCTGCACCGATTGGCTGTAATGAAACGGGGATAGAACGTACTCTTGCCACAAAGAGTACCGCAATCTTAGTACCATTCTGCACACAGGAATTATTTATGCCTGCTCCGGCAATCTATTACGGATTAAATGCACTCAGCAACAACATGATCATGGCAGACCGGAAAAGGCTTCGTACACCAAACGGAGTCATACTTGGAACACCGGGAAGCGGAAAGAGTTTCAGCGCAAAGCGTGAGATTTTAAGCTGCTTCCTTATCACGAAGGACGATATTATCATCTGCGATCCGGAGGGCGAGTATTTTGCACTGGTGGCGGCACTGCATGGACAGGTCGTAAAACTTGCCACCAATTCCAAAGATTACTTAAACCCGATGGACATCCAGTTAAGCCATAAAGGGGATAAGGAAGCATTAAAGCTGAAATCCGATTTTATCATTACTTTGTGTGACCTAATCGCAGGTGGCAAGGACGGTCTGGAGAACGATGAGAAAGGTATCATCGACGAATGTATCCGTCATATTTATGACAAGTATTTTGAAAATCCGGTGCCGGAAAATATGCCGATACTGGAAGATTTATATAATGCTCTCCTGAAGCATAAGAACCCGAAGGCGGAGCGGATCGCCAACAGCCTTGTACTGTATGTGCATGGTTCGCAGAATTATTTTAACCATCGCACCAATGTGGACAGCGGCAACCGTATCATGTGCTTTGACATCAGAGATTTAGGCAATCAGTTGAAAGAGCTGGGAATGCTTGTGGTACAGGATGCAGTATGGAACCGGGTATCACAAAACCGGGAACGGAAGATTGCTACCCGTTATTACTGTGATGAGTTTCACCTTCTTCTGAAGGAAAAGCAGACTGCTATTTATTCTGTGGAAATATGGAAGCGATTTCGTAAATGGGGTGGTATTCCGACAGGTTTGACGCAGAACGTGGGCGATTTTCTCCGTTCTGAGGAGATTGAAGGTATTTTGGGTAACAGCGATTTTGTGTATCTGTTAAATCAGAATGCCAAAGATCAGGCAATCTTAGCGGATAAGCTGGGACTGTCAGAAAAACAGCTTTCCTATGTTACCAATTCCGAGCCGGGAAGTGGTCTGATACTGTTTGATAACGTGGTAATCCCGTTCGTGGATAAATACCCGACAGACACAAAGACGTACAGAATTATGAATACCAAGCCGGAGGAATCGGTGCAGAAGGAGGACGCAGTGTAAATGGCAGAAAAGAGACAGAAGAAGCAGGCGGCAAAGGCATTTGAAAAAGAGACATTTTCCATGGATAAGGAAGTGACTGGAGCAAATCATACAGAAAACAGGCAGGATAACATCTTTTCTACGGAAAGTCAGTTTCATGCCAATGAGAAGCCTGTGAGCAATCTGCCACGGGATGCAAACCGTGGGAATGATACAAAAAATGTAACTTCTGGTCACAATGTCCAGAAGTCAGAAGCTGATGCGGAAAAGGCATTCTTAAAGGAAAACAGTTTCATGCAGGAGGAACAATCAGAAGATTTTGACACGGTTTCTGATAGCACGATGGAAAATAAGGTTCATGTCAGGGACACCAACCAACGGTCAGAGGAAAAAGGAAAATATCACAAAAGACGTGTGCAAAGAGAACACGCACACAGAGAGCGTGCAAAGTCAGAAAAACCGGGGCAGTCCGATAGTGGAGAGTTCCAGACGAAGGATGATACTTTTACGCAGGGGCAGACAGAAAGGTTTTCGGATAAGAGGGTACAGAAGGCTGCCGACCGATCAGAGAAGAATCGCCGGAAGTTGCAGAAGGCAAAGGATAAGATTCCGAAAAAGCGGCAGTATGAGATGAAACGTGTCTTTGATGAACAGACCGGAAAAGCAAAGTATGTGGTGATTCCGATAGATGTTGAGAAGCCATTTAAGCCGGATGGACTAGGAAAGACTGTGGTTCATAAGTTCCAAACGGAAAATATGTATTTTGTGCATCGCAAGATTGCAGAAACAGAAAAAGACAATTCTGCGGTGGAGGGCGCACATAAGACCGAACAACGGGCAGAAGATGTGTACCATTACATGAAGTACCACCATAAAAGCAAGGCACAGCGTAAAAAGGACAGGCTTGATAGGCTTCAGAAAAAGCAGGTCACAGCAGATATGAAACTGGAGTATGAGAAATTCCTGAGTGAAAATCCACATTTAAAAGGCAACAGTCCGAAAAAGCAGTTGCAAAGGCAGTTACAGAAACAGCGTATTAAACGGGAATATGCAAAAGCGAGGAGGGCAGGAGCAGCAGCAAAGACTGCAAAGGAAGCATTTACAAAGACCGCTAATGCCGCAACCGGGATTGTAAAGAAGCTACAGGAGATTGCTGTAAAGAATAAAACATTGATTATATCCATAGGGATCTTTGCACTCTTGCTTGTCATGATAATGTCTGCATTATCAAGCTGTGGCTCCATTTTTACGGGAACTGTGACAACGACTATGGCAACGACCTATTTGAGCCTGCCGGCAGAGATTGATGCGGCAGAATTATCTTTCACGCAGAAAGAAAAGGAACTGCAAAATACGATTGATGCGATAGAAACCGATCATCCGGGGTACGACGAATATGATTATAACCTCGGTGCAATCGGGCATGATCCGTTTACGCTGATCAGTTACCTTTCGGCAGTCCATACAGAATTTACCGCAGCGGATGTGGAACATGAAATACAGGAACTGTTTGATGCCATGTATTCCCTTACTACGGAGGAAATGGAGGAAACACGGACGAGAACCGTTACAAAGACCGGAACCAGAGTCGTAACAAATGCGGATGGAACTACCAGTACGGAGGAATATGAGTACGAAGAGGAAGAAGAATACACGGTTAAAATCCTTCGTACCACACTTACGGTGATCCCGTTGGAAAGCATGACTGCTGGGCGGATGGACAGTGAGCAGAGTGAACTCTTTGCCGCCTATACGGAAACAAAAGGCGGGCTACAGGTATTTGGTACACCCGTGGATTACTACTGGTATTACTATATCAGCAGTTATTATGGATACCGGAAAAATCCGAACACCGGAGCGGAGGAGATTCACAGGGGCGTGGACATTGCCGTGCCGACAGGGACCGATGTCTATGCAGCGCATGACGGGACAGTGACGGAAGCAGCTTTCGATGCCTATTACGGAAATTATGTGGTGATCACAGACAGTAAGGGATATACCACAAAATATGCCCACATGGACAGCGTAACGGTATCGGCAGGGCAGAGTGTAACAAAGGGTGATCCCATTGGAAAAAGCGGGAATACGGGAAGCAGTACCGGAAGCCATCTTCATATCGAGTGTCTGTATAACGGGGAGTATTATAACCCGTTATTTTATTTTGAAGCAGGAGAACAGACCATTTATGGGGAGACACCGGGCGCAACCGGAGGAGGAACCGGCAATGTGATACCGCCGGAATCCTATGATGATGCAACCGTACAGGCACTTATGACAGAAGCAAACAGATACCTCGGTATGCCATACACGTTTGGAGGAACAGCACCAGCAAGTTTTGACTGTTCAGCGTTCGTCTGCTGGGTATTTTCCAACAGCGGGGTGCATGACCTGCCACGAACCACGGCACAGGGGATTTATGACCAGTGTGCACCGGTGTCAGCATCCGATGCAAAAGCGGGGGATATCATCTTCTTTACCGGAACCTACAACGCAGGACGTCCGGTCACCCATGTCGGCATTTACTGTGGAAACGGGACAATGGTGCACTGTGGGGATCCCATCCAGTACACATCCATTCATAGTGCTTACTGGCAGAGTCATTTTTACGGTTTTGGAAGATTAAATTAACGAAGGGAGGATACGAAGTGTCCGTAGAAAGAATCAATACACAGCTTAAAAAGGTCAGGGAGCAGATCACACAGCTTCAGGCAAAAGAAAAAGACCTTGCAGAGCAGAAACAGATGGCGGAGGATGCCGAAGCCATGAAGATCATTCGGAAATATAAGATTTCATCGGAACGTTTACAGGTGCTGAATAAGCTCAGTGAGGATGAGGTCAGACAGTTATTACAGAAAAGAAATCAGGAACACAGGGAGGAAGCAGGAAATGAAAAAGAAGTTATCCGTTAAGTTCATACTGACCGTTATGCTGTCAGCTGTCCTGTTTTGCATGCCGGCTGGTGCATATTTTGCAAACGGAAGCCATGCAGTAGAAGTCCATGCACAGGAGGAAACGGAAGAGAGCAGTCCGGAGAAAAAGGCAGAGGATGAAAACACAGAAGAAATCCATAAGGAAGAGGACGGTCTTATAGAAGGTGGTTCTGGAGAAGGCAGTTCCGAAGAAAGAGAACCGGACAATACCGGAGAGGATTCCGATCCGGAAGAGGAAAAACCGGGAGAAGACGGTTCCGGGGAAAACGATCCGGAAGATACGTGCACCTGTAAAGAAAAGTGCAGCCAGTATGAGGTGGATAAGAACTGTAAAGTCTGCAGCAGGGATTACCAGGAATGTGCCTATGTAAATCCCAGTGTAAAAATCACAATCGCCACACCGACCGGATGGCATAACGATACCACTAAGGTATCTGTTTCGGTGGAAGATACGGTAAAGTCCGGCAACTTTACGATCCAGAAGGTGCAGGCAAAAGTGGCGCAGAATGGAAGCTGGACGGATATTACAGAAGATATGTATGTGGAGATTTCCGAGAACAGCACCATTTATGTGCGGGTCACTGACCAGAAGAGAAAGACCTATGAGAAAAACCGTTATATCAAGTGCTTTGATTTCACAAAGCCTACCTTAAATGCCGCAGTCAGCGACGGTCTTTTGAGCATTCAGGCACAGGATACGGATTCCGGTATCAAGGCAATCTATGTAAATGGCTATGAATTTACGGAGCATACGAATGGGGCATTGAATATCCGCCTGCAACAGTTTGATGCCGGGTATCAGTATTTTACCGTTTCCGCTATGGACAATGCAGGAAATATATCGGAGATTTATAAAACTGCCAATCCTTATTACACCGATCCGGAGACGAAGGACAGCAATGAAAAAGATCCGGCACAGCAGCTTCCGGTGGATGCATCTGCAACTAAGCCTGGTTCTGCAACCGCACAGGTAACGGAGCATACCAGAACAGACAGCAATGGGAATACCATTTCCGAGACGGGAACCGGAACAGGCACTTCCTCCACGAAACAATCTCCTGATACGGGAGATACCACGGACAGTGCAGAGAAAAGCAGTGAAAGCAGTACATCGGAGCAGGGCAAGGAGTTTTATACAATCCAGACTGCTTCGGAAAAGGTGTTTTATCTTGTGATCGACAGGGATGGTGACGAGGAAAAGGTATATTTCCTTACAGAAGTGAGCGAAAATGACCTGCTGAACACCACATCCGATAACAGTGAGACACTTCCGAAAAACTCTGCCGCACTGGAGTCGGCAATCCCTGTTAAGGATGCCGCTCTTGACAATAACAATACCGATGCCACGGGAAATAAGAAACAGGATGCGGAGACGGTGGAAGAAAATACCGGGGAGAGTACCGAGGAAGGAAGTGAGCCGGAAACTACAGAACAGAAGCAGGAGGGTTCCGGCTTTGCCTATCTTATCCTGGGAATTGCTTCAGCTGCTGTAATTGGCGTGGTTTATGTTATAAAGGCAAAGAAGAAAAAGGAAAACTTCATTGACGATGATGAGGATGAGCTGGAGGACGATTACGAAGAAGAGTATGACGATGAGGAAGAAGAGGAAACAGATCCGGATGAGGAATTTCTAAATCCTGTGGGTGAAGATCCGGAAAGTGATGATCCGGCTATGAAATTGGAAGAAGATACAGAGAATGGGGAGGAATAACAGATGCAGTTAGTGATCGCAGAGAAGCCGAGCGTGGCCCAGAGCATTGCAGGTGTGCTTGGTGCAACCGAACGTAAGGACGGATACATGGAGGGCAATGATTATATCGTATCATGGTGTGTGGGACATCTGATCGAACTGGCACAGCCGGAAAGCTATGATGAAGCTTTGCAGAAATGGACCTATGCAAGCCTTCCGATCATTCCGGATACATGGCAGCATGAAGTGAAAAGTGACACCAGAGCACAATATAATGTACTGAAAAAACTGATGCATGACAGCCGTGTGGAGTCGGTGGTATGTGCCACCGATGCCGGGCGTGAGGGGGAACTGATCTTCCGCCTGACCTATAACATGGCAGGCTGTGACAAGCCGATGCAGCGTTTATGGATTTCTTCCATGGAGGAAAGTGCCATCAAGGAGGGATTTTCCAATCTCAGACCGGGAAGGGAATATGACCATCTGTATGAATCCGCACTGTGCAGGCAGGAAGCAGACTGGCTTGTAGGAATCAACGGCACCAGGCTCTTTACCGTGTTATATGGCGGCAAGGCGTTGAAGGTGGGGAGGGTGCAGACCCCCACCCTTGCCATGCTGGTAGACCGTGAAGCAAGGATTATGAATTTTAAAAAGGAAGCCTACTATGTGGCGCATATCCTTGGCAATGGTCTGGATGCGGTATCGGAGCATATCCGTGACAAGGCAGAAGCAGAAAAAATCGCAGAAGCCTGTGCAAACGGACAGGCTCTTGTCACTTCCGTGGTAAAGGAAGAAAAGTGGGTGGCACCGCCGAAGCTCTATGACCTTACCACACTCCAGAGGGATGCAAACCGTCTGTTTGGCTTTACTGCCAAGCAGACATTGGAATATACGCAGAGCCTTTATGAGAAAAAGCTGGTAACGTATCCCAGAACAGACAGCCAGTATCTTTCCGATGACATGGAGGGGACAGTGGGAAATGTGATCGAAGCGATTTTCAATTCCCTGTTATTTGAGCAGAATATCCTATTCAACCCGGATGTGAAAAAGGTTCTGAACAGCAAAAAAGTAACAGACCATCATGCCATTATCCCGACCACGGAGATCGTAAAGCAGGATTTAAAGGTGATACCGGAGAGTGAAAGGAAGATCCTTTCCCTTTGCGCCAACCGTCTGCTCTGTGCCACGGCAGAGAAGCATATTTACAATTCCACCAAAGCAGAACTTACCTGTAATGGCATGGTTTTCAAGGTTTCCGGGAAAGAGATATGGAAAAACGGCTGGAAGGATTTTGAGGAGCTTTTCAAAAAGGCATATAAGACCACAGAGGATAAAATCGATTCCGATGATGCAAAGAGACTGCCGGAGCTTACCGAGGGCATGACGGTAACGGTTGAAGATACCAGAGTATCGGAACATTTCACACAGCCGCCAAAGCATTACACGGAGGACAGTCTGCTGTCAGCCATGGAAAGAGCCGGAGCAGAGGATATGGGTGATGAGGTGGAGCGTAAGGGACTGGGGACACCTGCCACCAGGGCGGACATCATTGAAAAGCTGGTAAAGGACGGATTTGTAAAACGGGAGAAAAAACAGATGATCCCGACGGAGGACGGTATGAAGCTGATCACCGTACTTCCGGATGTCGTGAAATCCCCGAAACTGACCGCAGACTGGGAGAATGAACTGACACTGGTATCACAAGGAAAAGTATCTGCAGATCAATTCATGGAAGGAATAGAGACCATGGTAAGGGAACTGGTGAAAACTTATCATAGTGTCAGTGACGAGCAGAAAAATATGTTTGTAAGAAGTAATACAGCTGAGAAACTGGGAATCTGTCCGAAGTGTGGCGGCGATGTGGTAAAAGGAAAGTTTGGTGCTTACTGTAAAAAGAAGTGCGGCATGAATGTAAGCAGGGCATTGGGCGTACCGCTTTCTGATACCCAGATCAAGAGTCTTCTGGCAGGGAAAAAGACACTGGTCAAAGGGTTAAAAGGGAAGAAAGGAAACTATGATGCGTACCTGATCCCGGAGGGCATTGAAGATTTTTCTTATACTAAAGACGGAAAGGAAATCAAGGGTTCGCAGTATCAGTTTAAGATGGAATTTCCACAGAAAAATAAGTAAACAGGTATTGATTTCCAGCATGAAAGGCTTTTGCAGATCTTCGCAGAGAATATGGCATATAATCTATATGATAAGGAATGTTGATACCTGATTAAATCAACACACAAAGATATAACATGAAACAAACAGCGATAAGGCGTATGAGAAGAAATATCTCATGCGCCTTTTTTGAAAGAAATGGAGGAAAAGATGAAGCAGTTAGAGAAAGAAATTACAGAAACAGACAGAAAGAAATCAATGGAACGCCTGAAAAGTTATGAGAAAGCCATTGCAGACATTTTGGCAGATGTAAAAAAGAACAAAAATAAAGAAAGTGGGGAAGAATAATGGATTACAAGGATTTTGTGGAACAGGTAAAGGAACAGATCAGGGATTATCTTCCGGAGAAATTCCGTAATGCGGAAATTTCAGTACATGAGATTATCAAGAATAATGATTGCAGGCTGGACGGACTCAGCATCCGGACAGAAGAATCGAATGTTTCACCCACCATATATCTGAATCCATATTATGCAAAGCTGCAGGATGGAACAGAAATGGAGGATATTCTGACAGCGATTGCCGATATTTATCAGGAACATTATGTGGATCAGAAGATGGATATTGATAAAATCATGGATTATGACAATGTAAAGGACAGAATTATCTGCAAGCTGATCAATGAGGAAGCAAACAGGGATTATCTGAAGAACAAGCCATACACGAAAATGGAAGATCTCGCAGTGGTATACCAGATACTTATGGATAAAAGGGATTATGAGCAGGCATCCATTACCGTAACAGATAACCTGCTGGAAGCATTTGGGGTATCCTTAGAAGATATTCATGAACAGGCAATCCGGAATATGGATATTCTTCAGCCGTATTCGTTCCGGGGAATCAGTGAAACTGTAATTGACCTGATGGCTCAGAACATTGCCTGTGAGGAAGGAATCAGCATAGAAGATGCCCGTGATATGGCGGCATCCATGATGCCGGAGACAAAGGAAATGATGTATGTGTTGACCAATGACACAAAGGTGGACGGTGCGGCAGCCATACTAAATGATGACATAAGACAGGAGATTGCAGATAAAATAGGTGACTTTTATGTGTTACCATCCTCTGTGCATGAGGTGTTGATCGTGCCGAAGGATGCCGGCTGTGACAGAAAAGAGTTGGAACAGATGGTAAAAGAAGTAAACAATACAGAAGTAGCGGCACACGAAGTATTGTCGGATCATGTCTATGAGTATGACGCAAAGGAGCATGAATTATTACGGAGTGATAAGGTACAGGAACGTACCAATGCCAGGGAACACAGAGAAGAAGAGGGAGAGCGGCATTCATTGAAAGACCGATTGGCAGAAAAGAAAGATAAGGTCATTAAAGCGGATTTGGGAAAGGAAGAACCGACGGCAGTTAAGAAAAAGCAAGCCATATTATAAGAGATAACGGAAAACAAAAGTAAGGAAAGCAGTCCGCAGGGGCTGCTTTTCTGCTGTTTAAATCCGAGAAAGGAACGTTATGAGAAAATATGATTTTATATCCATTTTGGCGCAGGAGACTGCAAAAGAGATAGTGAGAAATCGTAATGCGTGGATGCAGTATCTGACTACAGCGGCCAGACTGTATAAATATCCATTCCGGGAACAGATTTTAATTTATGCACAAAGACCTGATGCAACAGCATGTGCGCCCATTGAGGTGTGGAACGAACGCATGCACTGTTGGGTAAATAAGGGTGCCAAAGGAATTGCACTGATTGATGAAGATCGTGCTCCGAGAAAGCGGTTAAAGTATGTCTTTGATGTGTCAGACGTTCATGCCGCAAGGCGCATTGGACGTTACCCGGAAAGATGGGAAGTGCATGAAGAACATAAAAATGATGTAATCAAACAGCTGGAGCAGATTTATGGAGGGACAGATGAAACAAAGCCGTTTGAAAACAGATTGATAGAAATATCCAGGAGAATTGCGGAAGACTATTATGAGGAAGTACTTCCGGATCTGCAATACATGATAGAAGGAAGTTTCCTGGAGGGACTGGATGAACAGAATATTGGCATCCGCTTCCGGGAAACATTGGCAGATAGTATTTCTTTTACTTTATTATCAGCGTGTGGAGCTGACATTGTGGAGTATGAGTCTGCACTTTCCTTTGATTTTATTCATGAATTTAATTCCCTGGATACTCTTGCAATCCTTGGTGATGCAGCAAACGAACTGGCGAAACCGGTACTACTAGAGATTGGAAGGACCGTCCGGGCATACAACCGGAGCCATGTACATGAGGCAGAGCAAAATTTATCACAGAAAGAACTTGCAAATACTTCCGAAATAGACTACAATGCTTTAAAGCGTGAAAGCGAAGGCACACACGAAGAAATTACCGACAACCACTATGACATCGAAGAAAGGGGCAATGACAATGAATCTGACTTACGAACAGAACGGGGATTATCTGATCCCGACATTACAGGCGGATATCCAGCCGGAGGAAGCAGTGACGAAATTCGGGATGATGAGGGAGAGCTTTCTGAAGGAGAACCACAGGGGCGTGTACTCAGCGTTTCTTCTGAAAGGCAAACTGAAAGAGCATCTGCTGACCATACAGAAGCAGGCGGAGGAGCGGATGGAGCAGTTGACATCACAGATGGCGGAAAGCGAGGAAGTGACCGAACAGCTCAAAGCAGCCGATCAGATGCTTTGGGTAGCGAAGATGAACAGCATCCAGAACCGGGCAGAGGAGATCGTGAGGGACGAACTGATTTACCGTCTGTAGAAGATACACCTTTACAGGGAGAAGCACCGGAACCTGTCTTTACACAATTAAGCCTGTTTCCTTCTTTTGAGGAACAGGTCGGAACAGTCGCAGCAGCGGAAGCTGGTATGAAATATACCATGCCCGCTGCTTTTTCTTTACCGCAGGAGGAACTGGACACCATTTTACGGAGTGGTGGGGGAAAGCAGCACAGCAGGAAGCGTATCTATGCCAAATATACCGAGGGCAGGGATGCAGAGGGCATGGTAGAGTTTCTGAAAAAGGAATACGGACAGACCGGGAAAGGCTTTGAAATCGGTGGTCATCCGGTGTCGGTATGGTTTGATGAACACGGCATGAGTGTCGGCTATGGAACGCAGGCAAAGGAAGCACCGATTGCAACCATGAACTGGGAGGATGTAGAAAGCCATATCCGCTCCATGGTGGAAAACGGAACGTATATGAGTGCCAGTGAAGCCTTTCTTGTGGATACGCAGGAGAGAAAACGGGTAGCCAATCAGATCTTTTTCTTTCTGCGTGACGGGATGGATGAAGCACCGGAAGAAATTGGAATCAAGGCAGGAAACTATCCGGACAGTGAAGAAAGACTTATGAATCTTCTTTCTGAGCATGAAGGCAGAGAAAAAATCAGGGCGATTATCGAAGATGCCAGGGAGCGTCTTGCATCCGGGAAAGCAACATTAAAATGGCGTCATGTGAAGTCACCGGAGTATCTTTTGTCAGAGATTGCAGACCTTGACAGGGAAAAACTGGAATTTCCTGTGCCGGATACACTGGAGGTAAAGCAGGAGGATTTCATCACGCAGGATGAAATTGACTATGCCCTTGGCAGAGGAAGCGGCTATGAGCACGGAGCTTTCCGCATCTATGAGTATTTCATGGAAGGACACGATCAGAAGGAAGCGGTTGCTTTTCTGAAAAAGGAATATGGGATTGGCGGAGGTTCCGGTGGTCTGCCGGGGAATGATGATTCCCACAATGAACATGATGGAAAAGGTATCCGTCTGGAAAAGGGCAGTTATGGCAATCCGTATGCTAAAGTACTTCTGAACTGGAATGTTGTGGAGAAAAGGCTTGGGGAGCTGATCAAAGAAGATAAATATTTATCTCCACAGGGGAAAGAGAATTATAAGGCATATAAGGAAGAACAGGCAGAGAAAGCGAGACAACGTGAGCTTTCCCGTCTGGAGCATGGACAGCGGTTAGAGTGTAAGAAAGACATTGATGCACTGATTGCTGAGAAATTCAATGGTTTTGTTCTTCCGAGGAATACAGCAGATGAGATCATAGACAAATATGGCATTGACTGTGTGGAATTTGTTCTTGCAAATACGGTTACGCATTTTGATTATGACGGTCGGTTTTCGCAGAACAATAAGGAATGGGCAAAAGGCATTGTTGCGGAAAATGAGTGGCAGAACAATGATCTGATTTTAAGTTCACATCCGGCAGTATTGGACGGATTTACCAATCAGGCAAGAAGATATATCAATGTATTGCGGGAAAAAGGAAAGGAAGTACAGCAAACAGTCACGATTGATGGATATGAATGTAATCTGATTGATGAGTGGGGCAATGAAAAAGAGAAATATCTGCTTGGAAATGACATAGAGGATAACAGCTTTTATTATGCACAGGTCAATGGGAAAACCTTTGAATACGACCATAAGCCGGAGCGTAGCGAGGTAGAAGATGATTACATCAATGCTTTAGCAGAGGAAGATATTGACCGACACGAAGCAGAAGTGTTTTCACGCTTTGAGGGGACGGATGGTATCGCAGAGCCGGATGAAACTCAGCCACAACAAGAATTTTTACAAGAGAAATTGCAGAAATTATCCTGGCATGTGGTACATGATGCAGATGATGAATATGGAAATCCGACACAGTGGAGTGCCACCTTATCAGAAGGAGTATTCCTTTGGATCGATAAGGAAGTGGACGGATATGCTATTTATGATACGGCAGACACCACCCGTCCGGCATTGGAGGCATTTTCGACTTTGCAGGAAGCAATGGACTGGGGGAATGAGCTTGCAGAAAGTGGCAGGGAAGCAGAAGCGGAGTTTTCTGATGAAAAGGAACAGAATGTTGTTACAGAACAGACTGAAGATGAACTGGACAGTATAGATACACAGTCTGCCCGTGAGCGTCTGGAGAATGGTGAAGCAGACCGACAGACAGAGGAAATGCTGTCACAGGTGCTTACCGGAGAATGGGAGCCGCTTATACCTTCGGCAGAGGAGAATAAGACTGTACAGGAAATAAATGTGGCTGCATCGGATAAAAGTAACGCTGTCAATTTCCATATCAGCGATGATCGTTTGGGTGAAGGCTCTCCAAAAGAAAAATTCCTGAGAAATATTGCAGCAATCAAGCTGTTGGAGCAGATCGAAGGCGAAAACAGATATGCTACACCGGGAGAACAGCAGGTTTTATCCCAGTATGTCGGCTGGGGCGGTCTTGCCGAAGCGTTTGACGAGAGCAAATCAAACTGGTCAGCAGAATATCACCAGTTAAAGGAACTGCTATCGCCGGAGGAGTACCGCATGGCAAGGGAGAGTACCTTGAATGCCCATTATACAAGTCCGGTCATTATCCACCAGATGTACGAAACATTGGAGAAAATGGGATTTTCCAGAGGAAATGTACTGGAGCCTTCCATGGGTATCGGCAACTTTTTCGGTATGATGCCGGATTCCATGAAAGAAAGCAGGCT
>NZ_JBKVQF010000038.1:13613-19073 GCF_046969025.1 Waltera sp.
TGGGTATCGGCAACTTTTTCGGTATGATGCCGGATTCCATGAAAGAAAGCAGGCTTTACGGAGTAGAGCTTGACAGTATCACCGGACGCATTGCAAAACAGCTTTATCCGCAGGCAGATGTGCAGATCAAAGGCTTTGAAAAGACCGATTATCCGAACGATTTCTTTGATGTGGCAATCGGAAATGTACCTTTTGGTCAGTATAAGGTGGCAGATAAGCAGTATGATAAAAATAATTTCCTGATACACGATTATTTCTTTGGTGCGACTCGTTCCTAAGTGAAAAGCTTAGGTGCAAATTTTGAAAGGCAGGTGAAACAGAGCATTTGCAAACTAACAATTCGATTGGTGGAATGATGGGGTAACGCCCTGAAACGCCAACCTTAATACTCCGACTGGCTCTGCTCAAAAGGTAGATGTTCAGAAGCTCGGTGAAGTCGGCAGAGAGCTACCGTCTTGCAGTTGTGAAAACAGATGCAACGAAAGCTGTCCAGCGGTGGATGGTGTAGCCTATATGCCGGAGGTCTACAAAATATCTATGGTGAGAATGACTGTAAAAGGTCTGACAAATCCTCGAATGTAAGGGTCTATAAGTAGGCTGTATAGAAATGTGCAGTTATCCAAACGGATAGTATGTGGGGAAAAGTAAGAATCGAAGATATGAAATTCCCTATGCCGTTACAGGCGGTATCAAACATACAGGTTCAGAGAGGACACCTACGGATATATGTATAGATAGAGTTGTTGGAACGAGGAAAGCAGAAAAGCTAACCAAAGGTTAGTTAGCGCAGGAAATCATAACTGCGTGAGTTTTCTGTGAGAGCGATGGCACGACCGTTGATGTTCCTGTAATGGGAACGGAGGAACAGCCATTAGCCGTTTATGATTTTCAAATAATAGCAAAGTAAACATTCACAGCTTCGAGTATGACAAAGAAAATCAAATCCGAAAGGAGGAGATGCCTGTGACAACTATGAAGCAGAAAAAGAACTCAAAAATACGCCATTTGGAGTATTATGACTTGCAAAATACGCTTGACACATTGTACGCCGATAGCGGGCGTGGGAAGATTTTCAATAATCTCATGCCACTCATTGAGAGCGAGGAAAACATTCGCCTTGCTTATCGAAATATAAAACGCAACTTTGGAAGCAATACAAGCGGAGTAGACAGGCTGACGATTAAGGATATTGAAAAAATACCCGAAACGAAGTTTGTTGAAGTTGTGAGAAAGAAACTCCAATGGTATAAACCAAAAGCAGTAAGAAGAGTTGAAATTCCAAAACCGAACGGAAAGTTAAGACCGCTCGGTATCCCTGCAATATGGGATAGGATAGTCCAACAATGTATTCTGCAAATCCTCGAACCTATCTGCGAAGCTAAATTCAGCGACAGAAGCAATGGATTTCGACCTAACAGGTCGGCAGAACACGCTATTGCACAAGCATATGCGCTAATGCAAAAATCCAATCTGCATTTTGTTGTGGACATTGATATTAAAGGATTCTTCGATAATGTCAACCACAGCAAGCTGATAAAGCAGATGTGGAATATGGGAATACAGGACAAAAAGTTGCTATGTGTGATTAAGGAAATGCTAAAGGCTCCGATTATTTTGCCAAACGGCGAAACAATTTACCCACAGAAAGGAACGCCGCAAGGCGGAATCCTATCGCCGCTGCTGTCGAACATTGTCCTTAATGAACTGGACTGGTGGATAGTAAGCCAGTGGGAGAAACAAGCTGCCCATAATGTTCGTGACCATATCACGAAAACAGGAGCAATCCACAGAGGGCGAGCCTATGACGCATTTCGTAAATCGGGATTAAAAGAGATGCACATGGTAAGATACGCTGACGATTTTAAGATCTTTTGCTCTACCCGAAAAGATGCCGACAGAGCATACCATGCGACGAAGGCGTGGCTTCAGGAGCGATTGAAGCTGGAAATCAGCGAAGAAAAATCTAAAATTGTTAATCTGAAAAAAGGCTATTCGGAATTTCTTGGGTTTAAGCTCACTCTTATGAAAAAAGGGGCGTCCTATGTTGTCAAATCGCATATATGCGACAAAGCAAAACGCCGAGAAACGGACAAGCTGAAAGGTCAAATCAAAAAGATAGCACATCCCCAAAATGATGAGGAACGAGCTACTCTTATCAACGAATACAATTCCATGATTATGGGTATGCACAACTATTTTCAGATTGCGACCTGTGTGAGTTCGGATTTTGCAGATATGGGGCGAGAAGTTGATGTTGTGAAACTAAGCCAATTAAAGCAAAAGGCACTTTCCGCAAAAGGAGATTACAAAGGATTTTCGTTCATTGAAAAGAAATACGGAAAAAGCAAACAAATCCGATTCTATAGTGGCAAACCTTTGATACCCGTTGCTTATGTTAAGCACAAAAATCCAATGTGGAAGAAAAAATCGGTATGCAAATACACGCCAGAGGGCAGACGAGAAATTCATAAAAATCTTGGCATGGATACCAGAACAATGCTTTTCCTTATGAGAACAAAGGAAGTAGGTCGAAGTGTTGAGTATATGGATAACCGAATTTCTCTCTATGTGGCACAGTACGGAAAATGTGCAATTACAGGGAAAATACTGGAATTACACGAAATTCATTGTCACCACAAAAAGCCTGTCAGTCAAGGGGGAAACGACAGATACGAAAACTTGACTATTTTACACAAGGATATACACCGATTGCTACACGCAACAAAAGAAGAAACAATCAAGGCTTACCTCTCACAACTACAGCTCACCTACAAACAAAAGGCAAAGCTAAACAAGCTACGCCAACTGGCAAATATGCAAGCCATCTAATATTAAAACGAGTTTCTTTACTGCTCGAAAATTGCAAGTTTACTTTAGTTAATACCGAATCATAAACGGTGGAACGCCGTGTGCGGTGAAAGTCGCACGCACGGTGTGGAGCGGGGGAAAATCCGAAGATAACTTCAAAGGATTACCTATCGCTATCAAAGACGTTGGATAAGATGCGTCCCGGTGGTGTGGTTGCTTTAATCACAAGTAAGGGAACGATGGACAAAGCAAGTCCGGAGGTCAGAAGATACCTTGCACAAAGAGCAGACCTGCTTGGTGCAGTGAGACTTCCGAACACTGCATTTAAGGCGAATGCTAGAACCGAGGTCACTTCGGATATTTTATTTTTCCAGAAGCGTGACCGCATGGTGGAGCGTGAGCCGGACTGGGTACATCTGGGAGAAGATGCAAATGGCATTGCAATGAACGCTTACTTTGCAGAGCATCCGGAGCAGATCGTAGGAAAGATGGAAATGTTATCCGGTCCCTATGGCATGGAAAGCACCTGCAGGGCAGATGACAGCAGACCTTTTGCGGAGCAGTTAGCAAAAGCACTTGAAAATATTACAGGACAGATTGATACGATTGATCTGGATGAGGAGCTTGCGGATGACATGAGCAGGCAGAGTATTCCTGCTGATCCGTCCGTCAAGAATTTCAGTTATACCGTAGTCGATAATGAGGTATATTACCGTGAAAACTCTGTCATGAAGCCGGTGGAAGTATCAGACACCGCAAAAGAACGTATCAAGGGAATGGTGGCAATCCGTAACTGTACGCAGGAACTGATTGATATGCAGCTTGAGGAATACTCCGATGTAACAATTAAGGAAAAGCAGGCAGAACTTAACAGCCTGTATGATAATTTCTCTAAGAAATATGGTTTGATTAATTCGCAGACGAATAAGAGAGCCTTTAATCAGGACAGCAGTTATTGTCTGTTGTGTTCTTTGGAAAAACTTGATGATGAGGGCAATTTCAAAGGCAAAGCGGATATGTTTACGAAGCGTACCATTAAAAGGGCAGAGGTTGTCACAAGCGTGGATACTGCAAGTGAAGCGCTGGCAGTATCTTTAGCAGAGAAAGCTAAAATTGACCTTGATTTTATGGGAGAGCTTACCGGAAAAGATAAGGATACACTTACTGAGGAGCTTCGTGGTGTCATTTTTCAGAACCCGCTTACCGATGTCTGGGAGACAGCAGACCAGTATCTAAGTGGTAATGTGCGTGAGAAACTTGCCATAGCAGCCACTTATGCGGAAAATCATCCGGAATATGCCCCAAATGTACAGGCTCTTACGCAGGTACAGCCGAGAGAGCTGGACGCATCGGAGATTGAGGTGCGTATCGGTGCCACATGGATTGATCCAAAGTATATCAATGATTTTATGCGTGACATCTTCCAGACACCGGAACATTTATTCCGCAGGGATACGATAGGTGTGCAGTTTTCGGGTGTAACCGGGGAGTGGAACATTAAGGGGAAGAATGCAGACTTTGGTAATACGCTTGTCAACATGACATACGGAACAAGCCGGGTAAATGCCTATAAGATATTGGAAGATTCCCTGAACCTCAAAGATACGAGAGTATATGACACGATTGAGGAGGATGGAAAGGAAAAGAGAGTCCTCAATAAAAAGGAAACCATGATTGCAAGCCAGAAGCAGGAAGCAATAAGGGAGGCATTTAAGGATTGGGTATTCCGTGATCCGGAACGCAGGCAGACACTTGTGGCAAAATATAATGAGCTTTTCAATTCCACCAGACCAAGAGAATATGACGGTTCGCATCTGAAATTTCCGGGCATGACACCGGATATTGAATTAAAGCCGCATCAGAAAAATGCGGTTGCCCATGTACTGTATGGAGATAATACCCTGCTTGCACACTGCGTTGGTGCCGGAAAGACCTTTGAAATGACAGCGGCGGCAATGGAAAGCAAGCGTCTGGGACTATGCCAGAAGTCATTATTCGTGGTGCCGAACCATTTGACGGAGCAGTGGGCAAGTGATTTCTTACGGTTATATCCAGGAGCAAATATCCTTGCGGCAACGAAAAAGGATTTTGAACCCGCCAACCGTAAGAAATTTTGTTCCCGTATTGCAACAGGTGATTATGATGCCGTTATTATCGGGCATAGTCAGTTTGAAAAAATCCCGTTATCACAGGAAAGACAGGCAGCTACAATCGAAAGACAGATTGATGAGATCGAGCTTGCCATTGAACAGGCGAAAAAAGATAATGGGGAGCGTTATACCATTAAGCAGATGGAAAAATCAAGAAAAGCATTGCAGGTGCGTCTTGATAAATTAAATGACCAGAGTCGGAAAGATAATGTCGTAACCTTTGAGCAGTTGGGGGTAGACAGGCTGTTTGTGGATGAGAGCCACAATTACAAGAACCTGTTCCTTTATACGAAAATGAGGAATGTAGCTGGTATTGCACAGACAGAAGCGCAGAAGTCCTCCGATATGTTTGCCAAGTGCCAGTATCTTGATGAAATCACAGGTGGAAAGGGAGTTACGTTTGCAACCGGAACACCGATCTCTAATAGCATGACGGAGCTTTACACGAATATGCGTTATCTCCAGTATGGCACGCTCCAAAAGCTGGGACTGGGACATTTTG
>NZ_JBKVQF010000039.1:0-16590 GCF_046969025.1 Waltera sp.
AAAACGCTGCCAATCTTATTTCATATCGCGGCGTTCGCCGCATCTCGGCATAAGTGAAGACAGCGAATCGTGCGCAAGCGCTCATCGCTGTCTTCACTATGCCTATGCGCGGCTCATTGCTCGCATAACTTTCCAGTTAATTTCCCGGCATTCTCGCTTCGGTAGATTGCCAATTCCCCCGGATTCTTCTATACTGAAATCAAATATTAAAACTATAAAGGGGGCTGGTGAAGCACATGGATAAGGCCAAAATGGGAACTTTCATCAAGGAACAGCGGATGGCTCTTGGAATGACGCAGCAACAGCTGGCCGAACAGTTACATATTACGAACAAGGCAATCTCACGTTGGGAAACCGGCAATGCTTACCCCGACATTTCTCTGTTGGACGATCTGGCGGCTGTGCTGTCGGTATCGGTTGAAGAGCTTTGTCGCGGTGAGCGGATTGCCCTGCCCTCTGCTGACACCAATACACTCCTGAGCGATGTCATCACCGAGGTAAGACAACAGAAAAAAGACAGAGCCGCGAAATGGCTTCGCATCCTCTGTCTTAGTATTTTTTCCGTGATCCTTCTTGCGTTTCTCTTCTTTACTGGTGCGTTCTTATTTATACAAAATGAAGCAAATTTAGACGAAGCACTCTTCACCCTGGCTTTGGGTGCCTTTGCCATCGGGCTTATGCTTTTCCGGGACGGGATTCCGATCCTTCTGCTTGCCATCGCTCTACCGCCGTTACTTTGCAGACGCCCCCGGCAGCCGGCGAAAACCATCGTCTGTATCCTGCTGTCGGTTCTGTCCGTCCTCTGGCTGATCTTTGGCGGACACTTTCTCTGGTTCCAGTTATTCTAGCCTTTCCATCGTTTTGCATAATCTTTCCGTCCGCTGACGATGGCAGAATAAGCATCAAAAGAATTTTATTCCTAATTACTTTCCAAACAGTGTACTCAAAATTCCTCTCTTGATGACCTGGGCACCGGTATTGATCAGCTGACGCTCGATCTGGGCCTGTCTGCGTTCCGCTGCCTTTTCCTTCTTTTTCTGTGCGGCTTCCCATTCCTTCTGCTTCTGCTTTACGGTGGATTCCTGCAGTTTTGCCTGCTGCTTTGCCAGCGCTTCCTTATCTTTTTCCAGCTGTGCCCGCTCTGCGGCCAGCTGCGCTGCCTTCGCCTCATGCTCCATGGTATCTGTCAACACTTCGTAGGCAGAAATATTGTCCACCGCCTCATCGTAGCGTCCCATGCCGTCTCTCGCCATCAGATTCCTGCGCTCCGTCTCATCCACAGGTCCCATAAAGCTCTGGGGGCAGATGATGGAGGTACGCTGGGCAATGCCGGGCACGCCGTTCTCATCCAGAAAGGAAGTCAGTGCCTCACCTACGCCCAGTTCCATGATGACTTCTTCTGCCTTAAAGGCAGGATTGGCCCGCAGGGACTGTGCTGCTGCCCGGACAGCTTTCTGCTCCGCCGGAGTGTACGCCCGGAGGGCATGCTGTACCCGGTTGCTTAACTGTGCCAGCACGGAATCGGGAATATCACTGGGGCTCTGAGTCACGAAATAGATACCCACGCCCTTGGAACGGATCAGCTTTACCACCTGCTCGATCTTCTGCACCAGTATCTTCGGTGCATCAGCAAACAACAGGTGTGCCTCATCGAAGAAAAATACCAGCTTCGGCTTTTCCAGATCTCCCGCCTCGGGAAGCTTCTGGAATAATTCTGACATCATCCATAACAGGAAGCTGGCATACAGTGTGGGATTCTGCACCAGTTTTACGCAGTTCAGCACATTGACAATACCTTTGCCGTACACATCCGTACGCATCCAGTCATAAATATCCAGATCCGGTTCTCCGAAAAAGAGATCTCCGCCCTGATTCTCCAGAGGCAGTAGCGCCCGCAGAATACCGCCCACGGACTGCTTGGAGATACTTCCGTAGGTGGTCAGATAGTCATCCTTGTGTTCTGCCACATAATTCAGCAGAATACGCAGATCCTTTAAGTCGATCAATAAAAGTCCCTTGTCATCCGCGATCCGGAAGACAATATTCAATACACCTTCCTGCGCAGCGGTGAGCCCCAGAATACGAGATAAAAGCTCCGGTCCCATATCGGAGATGGTGGCTCTCACCGGATGGCCGCCCTCCTGATAGATGTCCCAGAAGCAGACCGGATAAGCCTTATAGGAAAAACTGTTGCGGATACCGAATTTATCAATCCTCCTGTCCATGGATTCCGAAGCCACACCGGCTGTGGCAATTCCGGAGACATCCCCCTTCACATCACACAAAAATACCGGCACTCCCGCATCTGAAAAAGATTCTGCCATAGCCCTCATAGTGATCGTCTTGCCGGTGCCGCTGGCTCCTGCGATCAGTCCATGGCGGTTACTCATATTCAGCGGCATATTCACACGCTGACCATCTGCCAGGCCCATATAGATCTGTCCGTCTGTATACATAATTGTCCCTCATCCTCTCTATTTTATCTCTATTTTCCTGCTGCCCTATCCCGTAGGGATATCAATAGAAGATATCTTCTACGACATTTTGAAACGTTTCTTCCCCGTCATATGCTCCACTTTCAGGCAGAATATCTCCGTCATGGCTACGACTTCCGGTCGGAATACGAAATTCTCCGTTCTGTCAGGATAGTACTGCTTCATCAGAAGATTCAATGCTTTCTGTTTTTCCGCATCCGACAGGATCTCTATAGTTCCCTGACCGATCACGCTCTCGTATTCCATGGTGCACTGGCAGCCATCTTCTTTCTCCGACAGCACCAGTCTGTGGGAGCAATCCATCTCGAAGCTTGCCCTGACATCCTTACGGATCAAGTCATATTTTTTTCCTTCTTTTGCCCCGTGAAAATAGAGTGTCACTCTGCCGTCCGTCTCTTCCATTCCGAAATTCAACGGCAGAAGATACGGATAGCCATCCTCATCATTCAGTGCAAGTCTGCACACATCACACCTCTTCATGACATCTGTCATTTCCGAAAATTCTGTAATCTCACGATCGTTACGACGCATTGTATTCCTCCTGTGCTGCATTTTGTTTTTCTGTCAATATCTGTGCGCCCGACAGGCTTTGCGGCATATAAATGCCGGGTAGGCCATCATTGGAATTTCATATACTCTTTCACAGATATATTTACTATAGCGCATAAACAAGATATAATGCAACTATATCCTTCCGTAAGGAATTTTGAAAGGAGTTTTATTTTGCAAAACAAAGTATCCCATTGTTCTATTTTCCCACCGGATCTCAGTGCTCTGACGCTGCATATCCTCGCTATGGCGTTCATGTTCTGTGATCACCTGTGGGCTACCCTCGCCGGAGATGCTTGGTGGCTGACCGGCATCGGCAGACTGGCATTTCCCATGTTCGCCTTTTTCCTGGTGGAAGGCTTCTTCCATACCCATGATAGGAAAAAATATTGCATGCGCCTGCTTCTTCTGGCCATTCTTTCTGAGCTTCCCATCAATCTGATGTACAGTGGGCTGTTATTCTACCCGTTTCATCAGAACGTGATCTGGACACTGCTCACAGGCTTCCTGTGTATCTGGGCAATAGATACCCTACGGAAAAAATGTCCGGTCTGGCTGTGGATTCCGTCGATCCTGCTGCTATCTGCAGTGGGCTACGTGCTGGCAACCCTCCTCATGTTCGACTATTACGGAGAAGGCGTTCTGACTGTTATCGTATTCTATCTCTTCCATGGGAAAAATTGGTGGCAGCTTGCCGGACAGTTTGCCGGGCTCTACTGGATCAATGTCATGCTGTTGGCAGGAATGCAGATTCCATTACAGCTTTTCGGTCATGCCTTCGAGATTTCAGAACAGGGACTGGCGCTGTTGTGTCTGCCGCTTCTGTGGTGCTACCATGGACGCCAGGGCGCGCATAACCGTAAGATCCAGCTTGCCTGCTATGCCTTTTATCCGGTACACATGCTGGTACTGGGGATTCTGTCAAAGCTGATTTTTAGTTAAAATCATAATGCTGACAGAAAGTCTATTCCCTAAAGTAAAAAACTCCCGATGGAATCATTCCACCGGGAGTTCTATATTTTTACTCTAAATTAGTACTGCTTCACCTGTTCTTCGCCGTTCATGACACGCAGAGCGCCCTGAGCCAGAGCTAACAGCTCGTCCTCACCAGGATATACGGTCACAGGAGCGATCCAGCCGCATCTCTCTTTCAGCTTAGCCACTACATCCTCACCATATGCAATGCCTCCGGTGATAACGATCTGGTCTACCTTGCCGTTCAGCACACAGGCCATAGCACCGATGTCTTTGGCTACCTGTAACAGGAATGCCTGCTTCACCTCCGCTGCCTTGGCATCGCCTTCATTGGCACGCTTGGTAACTTCACGCATATCGTTGGTACCCAGGTAAGAATTCAGGCCGCCCTTGCCGATCAGCTTTGCACTGATCTCCTTCTCAGTATATTTTCCGGAGAAGCACATTTTTACCAGTGCTGCGCAAGGCACACCGCCTGCACGCTCCGGAGAGAATGCACCGTCACCGTCAAATGCACTGAATACGTCTACAACCTTGCCGTCCTCATGTGCGCCTACGGATACGCCGCCGCCCATGTGCACGACTACCAGACGTAAGGACTCATAAGGCTTGCCGGCCTCTTTTGCATATCTCTTGGCAACTGCCTTCTGGTTCAGGGCATGGAAGATACTTCCTCTGGGGATCTCTTCCAGACCGGAATATCTTGCGATGGGCATCAGCTCATCTACTACAACGGGGTCTACGATGTAAGAGGGAACGCCGATCTCATCACCGATCTCTCTTGCCAGAATACCGCCTAAGTTAGAAGCATGCTGACCCTGTACACCTACTTTTAAATCCTCCAGCAGATCATCGGTTACCGCATAGGTACCACTGGGGATGGGCTTTAACAGACCGCCACGTCCTACGATCACGTTGAAGCTCTTCAGATCGCAGTTCTTCTCTGCCAGCAGATCGGTAATGATCTTCTTACGGAAATCCTTCTGTTCGAAAATAGTATCGTATTTGGAGATCTCCTCGGTAGAATGTCTCAGGGTTTCTTCAAATAATAAGTTCTCATCCTCAAATACACCGATCTTGGTGGAGGTGGAACCGGGGTTGATGATCAGACTCTTGATTGCCATTGTGTGTTTCCTCCTATATTCACTCTTATATTCGCTCTTATGCTTTACCGCTTTGTCCACTACAGCATCTATACCTGCCGACAGCAGTTCTCCCGCAGCTTCCACAGCGGCTTCGATCACGATATCCATAGCTTATTTCTGATTCTTTTTCATCTCTTCTGCTACAACTGCAGCCAGTGCCAGGGAGTATACCTTGGTCTCGAAGGTATCGGAACGGCTGGTCAGGACTACGGGTACCTTGGTACCGGTCAGGATGCATCCGTTCTTTACTTTTACCATATGTACGATTGCTTTGTATACAAGGTTGCCGGCATGGATATCCGGGAACAGCAATACATCTGCATCACCCTGGATCTTACGGTCGGTAGCTCCCTTATGCTTGGCTGCCTCGGGATCGATCGCCAGGTCAAGAGACAGCGGGCCGTCTACGATACAGCCGGGAATCTGTCCTTCTTCGCACATCTTAGTCAGTTCTGCCGCATCTACGGTAACGGGCATCTTGGGATTTACAACCTCAACTGCTGCTAAAGGTGCTACCTTAGGCTCTGCAACGCCGCAGGCATTACATACCGGAATGGTGTTCTTGATGATCTGAACCTTCTCCTCCAGTGTAGGATAGGTCATGAATGCAACATCGGTCAGGAACAGAAGTCTGTCAATGCCGGGAATCTCAAATACACATACATGAGACAGGGTTCCACCGGTACGAAGGCCTACTTCTTTGTTCAGTACGCTCTTTAAGAAGTTCTTGGAGTCGATCAGGCCCTTCATATACATATCTGCACGGCCGTCATGTGCCAGCTTTACAGCTTTCAGGGAAGCTTCGATCATATCCGGCTCATTGATGATCTCATAATCGGAGAGGTCCATATTCAGTCCGGCTGCAATCTCACGGATCTTTGCCTCATCACCTACCAGGATTGCATCTGCAATGCCCAGTCTCTTGGCCTCATGTACAGCTTCCAGTACTGCACTGTCTTGTGCAACGGAGACTGCGACGGTCTTCTTCCCACACTCTTTTACTTTTGCTACGATGTCATCAAAATTCATTTTCTTCCATTCCTTTCCGCCCCTCGTGGGCTCCAAGTATGAATACATTCCACACATTATTCGCAAAATCGCACGATAAATCGTGCTTTCGCTGCTGCGCAGCTATTTTTGCTCATATGTGTGGCGGTGACTCTATTCGAGTCACCTAAAATCAAGCAAAACTGCTTTTTACATGCAAGCATGACAAAGCAGTCCCGCTTGATTTCATTGTCTTCCGAATAGTCACTCTAATCGTTAAAATAATAACACACTGGAATACAAAAATCAAGCTACTATGACAAATATAGCCACCTCTAAATGAGGTGGCTGATATCTGCCAGGGTCGGTACGCAGGCGTACAGACATTTTTTTAATTTTTCATCTGGCTGTGTCTGATCCGGCACCATCACGACCCTACAGCCGGCGCGGTAAGCACTCATGACTCCGTTGGGAGAATCCTCCACGGCCATGCACTCTTCCGGTGCCAGTCCCAGCTGCTTGCAGGCATAGAGATAAATATCCGGGGATGGCTTACCTTCCGCTACCATAGTGGCCGAGATCAGTTTCTCAAAATACGGCCGAAGTCCTGTCAGTGCCAGATATTTTTCCGTCCGCTCCAGATCCGTCGCTGTGGCAACCGCTGCGGTGATATGCCTTTTTTTCAGATCTTCCAGAAGCTCCACGGCACCGGGCTTGCATTTGATGCCATCCCGGTCCAGTGTTTCTTCCATCATCTCTTTTCGTTTGTCACGCACCACATAATAGTCAAAATCTTCACCGTACCAGTCCTTGAGCTGTCTGGGGGCAAAGGGGCGTCCCAGACTGCGCATCGTAAGTGCCTGCTCATCTGTCATGGTATACCCACAGGCTGCCAGTGCCTTCGGCCAGAAAATACGGTAATATTTTTCGGTATCGATCAGCGTACCGTCCATGTCAAATAAAACTGCCTGAATCATTGTTATTCCTCTGCGTCAGCCGTCTGTCCGGCATCTTCTGTTGCATCCGTAACATCAGTACCTTCTGCTGGGCTGTCCTTTGAATCACTTTCGTTTGTGCCGCTCTGGTCCTCGTCAGCTTTTCCGGCTTTCCGGTCACGTTTTGCCGCCTTGCGCGTCTTCCGGCGTTTTGCCGCTTTTTTCCCTAACAATACGATCAACAGGATCACGACTGCACCACCGACGATGCAAAGTACGATCAGCAGTGTATGACTGCCCTCGACCTCTACCGTGCGGAAGCTGCCGGGCACTTCCATGGTAAACTGTCTATAGCTGCCGATCACAGTGGATTCCACTTCCGTGTACTCTCCATCCTGTGCTACCTCTATGACAGTGTTATCCGCATCCTCACAGTAGACACGCAAGGTTGCTTCTCCGGTATAGTCCGGTGCATCCTCTTCCATGGAATTGGTCATGGATACTGTATAAGTATTTCCCTCTACCTGCAGATGCAATGCTGCATTGGGATAGAAGTTGCCTTCTGCCATAACCAGTGCCTTATTGTTATCGTTTTTCTCTGCGGAAGCAATGGATGCGGTCCATTCCTCATACTCTGCTTCCAGCACTTTATTACCGGTAATATCACTGAAATCATAATCCGGCCACACACCGTAATAGCCATCCTTCTCCGGTACTTCCGGAATCTGGTCTGCCGACAGATAATCCCCGTAACCGCATTTATAGGAAGCCACTTCTACACCATCCGCCTGGAAGGTAATGGTAAACTGTGAGAAAGCGTCCGGAACGTCTTTGCTGCAGAATTCCTGGTAGGACAACGGGGTAGCACCGCCCTGATAACCAATGCCGTCTACGCCACCGGCTCCGCCTTCCACATAATAGTTGCCATACAGAGTTCCATCATCACTGACTTTTCCGGCAATGCTGCCCTGGCCTTCGCCGGACATATCCAGATCATTGTACGCATAGCTGTAGAAAATATCACAGCCTTCTCCGGCAATACCTCCGATATTATTTTTACCGGTGATCCTGCCCATGCTGTAACAGCTGCGGATCGCATAGCTGGCAGATCCGGCAATTCCTCCCACATAGCTGCCTCCGGTACTCTCTACGGGTGCATAAGACTCACAGGAAATGACTGCGCCATATTCTGCTTTACCGACCACACCGCCGACATAGTCTTTTTTACCGGTCACGTCTCCAAGGTTGCGGCTGTCTCTGATGACTGCCTTGACCGTCTGCTCCACATCGAAACTCTCCGTTCCGGTTAAAGTGATATCGTCCTCAGGGTCAAAATCGTATTCCGTTGCCACCTGTCCAACGATACCGCCCACATTCGTATCGGCTTCCACCGTACCGCGGTTCACACATAAGGTGACCTTTCCCTTCTGGAAGCTGGAAGTATCATAGCGCGCTTCTTCGGTTCCTTCCGGTTCTGCGGTGTCATCCTCCGCATCGGGATCTCCGGGGTTCACCTCTTCCTTGCTGGCTGACTCATCCGAAGTATCTTCTACAGAAATTCCTTCATACCGGAAGAGATCATCCCGGATTTCGCTGACCAGATTCCGCAGAACTCTGGCCTGATCCATCAGCTCATCCATGTGGGCACTGGTGCTGTCTGTCCCGGCTTCCAGTACATCCCCCAACTGACCCAACTGGTCAAAAGCCTTGTCGAGCCTGTCATTCAGTGTATCCAGATTATCTTTGATACCGCCACTGCGATCCGTGGAAGCATTCGTCATGTTATCCAGACGCTTGGTGGCATTCTCTCCGAATTTTTTCAGTGCCGATTTATAGCTCTCCGTATCGTCCGGTACGGTGATGGTAATGTTTCCGCCACTGACGTCATGATCGCCATCGCCACCCCAGTTACCATTCCAAATATCATTTCCACTGATGGTAACGTCATGACTGTTGCCGTTATTCTTGTCATTATCCGCCTGCTTGTTCAGATCGTCATTCAGGACTTTCAGATCGTTGCTGACGCCGTTCAACTCTTGATTGTAAATATACCACAGATCATGAGCGGTCCCGGTCAGAGAACTTCCCGCATTGTTGGCATCTTTCAGGTTCGAACTGATACTCTTGGCAATACTGGATGCCTGTTTGCTATAGCTGCTCACATCTTTCTGGGTGGCATCCAACATATCCAGGAATTTGTCTGTCTCCGTATCCAGTTCCTTCAGCTTGTCACTGAGATACTGGATTTCCAGGAACGGCTCCATCTGACCCACGATACCGCCCACATCTTTTCTGCCCTGCACATATCCGGTGTTGGTGCAGTTCTGCAGATAGCCCTGATGCAGTCTGCCTACGATACCTCCGGTATTGTAGCCTACGTGCTGGTAGCCGATGGCACCGGAATTGGAGCAATAATAAATCTTACCATCCGAAATACCTGCGATTCCGCCGGTGTCCGTATGAGCTGCCACATTGGAGGTACTGTTGATCTGCTCCAGATTGTCCATGGTGATATCTTCCAGATCATAAGTCACTTCCGTGCTGTACGTATTGATATTGCCATTGTTGCTGCAGTTATTCAGAATACCGTGGTTGTTGCCCACAATACCGCCTGCGGAATGATTGCCGATCACATTTCCGGAGGATTCACACCGACGGATCTCTCCGCTCTCGGCATTGACTCCGGCAATACCGCCGACATCCGTATCACCGACCACATTTCCGGTAAATTTACAATTTTCAATGCTGCCATAGTTCACACCGACGATACCGCCGACCTGATCCTGACTTCCAGAGGGAGATACTTCCCCCGTGACCGTAAGGTTGCGGACTTTTGCTCCCTCCTGCACATAGCGGAACAATCCCACTGCCGAACCGTCTCCGGTCAGTTTCACATTGGAAATAGTAAAACCGCTGCCGTCAAAGATTCCTGCAAACGTAGGAATACTGAGTTCACCTGTCATGCTCAGAACAATGTCGTTCTGCAGCACTACTTTTTTATCTCTGGACCAACTGTCCAGTACACAGTTCTCCACCAGTTTCCGCAGATCCTCCTCCGTGCTGATCTCTATGACTGCATAATCCTGCTCCTTTATCGTGCTGCTATAACCGCTGCCGCCTCTGTACTGCTCATAGGTCAAAGTTTCTGCTGCATAGGCGGTGGCCGGTGTCTGCAGGATCAGTGCTGCTCCCAGCAGGAAACATAATAATCTCTTACTGTTCATCTTCTGTTCCCTCGCTTTCTGCTGTTTTTTCTTTATCCGAAGCTTTCTTATCCGCAGCTTCTGTATCTGCTCCGGTTGCTTTCTGTCCGGCTGTCTCATCCTCCGGCAGCTCCTGGGCTTCCAGTCTGGGATAGTTTTCTTCCGGGGCATCGTCCCGCTCCTCCATCGTCACGGTATCCTTGGGACGCACCACCGCACCCATCTCACCATCAATGACACCGATGAAATCACCCTCCAACACACCATTGACATAACCCTTGATGTGACCGTTCATACGGATTCTTCCGGCGGAGGGCAAGGGCTTTGCCAGATCCCGTTTCAGTGTAAATGCTGTCTTCTGAATAATGATATCTCCGATCAGCAGTGTCTGCGGCAATGCCAGCAGTACCAACAAAATAGATGTCAGAGTACCACGACCAAGAGCCAGTCCGATGGCCGCTACCGCTGCATTGGAAGATACATAGCTGATAATAAATCCCGCAGATACCAGCATGGATCCACTGGTAACAATGGTAGGGAACGCCTGGTTCAGTGCTTCGATGGCGGCTTCCTTGATCGGCATATATGTCTTCAGATCCATGTAACGGCTGGTGATAACGATAGCGTAGTCGATCGTTGCACCCATCTGGATCGCAGATACTACCAGATATCCCAGGAAATATACATTTTCATTCAACAGATACGGCAATGAGAAGTTCATCCAGATACTACCCTGAATCGTTACAACCAACAGTACCGGCAGACCGGCGGACTGGAAGGTGAACAGCAGGATGATCATAACGAACAATGCTGTCAGCACCGTGATGATCGTATTATCCGTTGCGAAGGAATCGCCCAGATCCTTATCACTGGTGGCGTTACCGACCAGCAGAATGTCATCTATATTATAGAACTTTGCCACGGTATTACGGATCTGATCCAGTGCTGCTGTGGTCTCTTCTCCCTCATAAGGAACATTCAATTCCAGAACAAATCGGGAATTGTCTTCGCCCAGCAGCTGATCTTTCGCAATACAGATCTGGGAATAAGCATCCGTCAGAGTTTCTTCCAGATCATCGTCCAGTGTGATGTTGCCGCTTTCTTTCTGATCATAAATGAACAGGAACATATCAATAAACGGAACTTCGTATTCACTGACGCCACTGACCAGCGCACCATAATCGCTCTGATCCAGTGCATATGCCGAATACAACATATCCGCCACTTCAATATCCAAATCGATCAGTTCCGCAAACTGCCTGGGGGTCAGCTTATCCGTCAGCATATAGCCGTCCATGGCCTCGATATTGCCAAGTCCCTGACAGGATTTCACCACATCCAGCTTTTCCAGAGCTTTCAGTGTCTGTGCCTCTTTTTCATAATCACCGTTCGGCACAATGACCGCCAGCTGGTTCACCATACCGAATTCCTTATTTACCATGCTGACGGAGAATTTATTATCACTCATAGTACTGGATTCCAGAGTGTTGGTATCGTACACGTAGTTTGCCTTATTGGACAGGAAAAATGCTATAATAACACCTACGATCAGAATAGGCGGTATAATGTAGCGGGTAGCCACACAAAACTTACCGACTGCTGTGATCTTCGGAACGAAGCTCTTGTGATGGGTGTTGTCGATGGCCTTGGAAAAGGTCAACAACAGTCCGGGCATCAGGAAGAATACGGCTACCATACTGAAAATAATGGATTTTGCCAGAATGATACCCATATCATAACCAATTCTAAACTGCATGAACATCATGGCTACCATACCGGAGATGGTGGTCAGGGAACTGGAGGAAATCTCCGGGATTGCCTTACTCAAAGCAACAATCACAGCCTCTCTGGCATCCTTGTCCTCATGTTCTTCCATAAAACGGTGAGCAAGAATGATGGCATAGTCTACCGCCAGACCTAACTGCAGTACCACCGCGATGGAGTTCGTAACAAAACTGATGGTTCCGAACCAGTAGTTCGTACCTTTGTTCAAAATAGCTGCCACAATAAATGTAGTCAGATAAACCGGGATTTCCGCATAAGTCGTAGAGGTAAATAACAATACGGCTACGATAACCACTGCTGCCAACAACAGAATGACGATCATATCATTATTCAAGTCATCTGCGTCACGCTCTTCCTGACCGATATCGGAAGAATAGTAAACATCATAATCGGACAATGCATCCAATACCTCATCCAGATGCTGCTGTGTAGCTTCCGTGTCTGCTTCCTCATCAAAAGTGACAGACAATAAAGCCTCCATGTCATGATAATGATCCTCGGTGTCATCGAAATCCAACATGCTGACACCGTCCATCTCCTCCACCTGATCTGCCAGTTTCTGTGCCTCGTCAAACGTCACGTTACAGATCAGGATCCGGGCGGAGCCATACGTGGTAAATTCCGAATCCATCAGATCCAGTCCCCTTCTGGTCTCTGTTGTGTCCGGCAAATAAGTGGTCAGATCGTTATTAACCTTGACTCTGTTCATGGATAATACGCAAAATATGCATAAAACAATAAAGATCAGATAAAATCCTTTTCGTTTGTCTACAATGAGCGTGGCAAGTTTCATCATAAAGGAATTATCTTTTTTGTCTTTTTCTGCGTTGTCTGCCATAGTTCCCTCCTGCTTTTTCTCTCTTTGTACCCTTATTTATGTATTTGATTTTATATGTCTCTAGTTTAAAATGTTTTTGAACATCTGTAAAGACTTACTACAAAGATGAGAAATTGTATTAATGTCATTTAATGAACTTGTGTTGATTTTCTGCCACATGCAAAATATAATAATGGGGAAGAAAAAGCAAGCTACAGATTTTTTGTGATTGTTTATTTTTAGACATTTTCGCGATGTTCGTCTATTATTTTAGAAAAAATTCAGATTTGTATTACATATAGGAAATGATTTCTTCTTTTCCCGGAAAGGCTGGTGGATTGTCTTATGGAAAAAATGGATCGCCGTGTGCGCAAGACAAGAGCTCTCTTATTACAGGGGCTGGTAAAAATGTTAGAAACCCATGATATTCAGGATATCTCCGTCAAGGAGCTGACCGAACTGGTGGATATCAACCGCGGAACCTTTTATCTGCATTATGACGATATCTACGATATGCTCCATAAAGTCGAGGATGAAATGTTCCTGGAATTTAATGAAATCATGGAGCAGAAACCGGTCGTTACCAATTCTCTGGCCTCTCAGGGGCCGTTGTTGGAATTCTTCCGTTTTCTGGACCGAAACAGGGATCTGGCCAAGGTCATGATCGGCCCTCATGGGGATCTGGCTTTCGTCAATCGCCTGAAAGATCAGATTGAAAAGCGCACTCTCCAGGTTCTGGAAAGTGCGCAATCCGATGCTAATTATGAATATCTCTGCTCCTTCATTATCACCGGCTGTGTCGGTGTCGTAGAGACCTGGCTGAAAGAATCCGATCCCCAGTCCCCGGAAGAAATGGCAGAGATTCTCGGTGCCATGCTCTTACGTCAGCTTAATTTTGCTCCGGGGCCTGCATAGGCTGTGTCGACTCCGGCATACCTACGCTCAATGAAGTCACTGTCTCACCATCCAGGAAAAAGGATACGGTATCACCTACCTGAAGTTCGTCCAGAGTGGCATCTTCTCCGTCAATCGTAATGATCGTATCGTCATTGACTGTGATAGTCATAGTATCTCCGCTGAGAGTTAAGGTCATCTCATCTAACATATCTTTCTCGGGTTTCTGACCGTCCGAGGATTCTCCAGTAGGTTTTTCGCCGTCCGGTGCCTGAGCATCAGACTTTTCCCCACTGGGTACCTCACCAGCAGGTGCTTCTCCATTAGGAGTGCCTCCGTTGCCGTCCGGTGCCTGACCGTCAGACTTTTCTCCAGTTGGTGTTTCTCCATCCGGAGTCTCCGGCTTCTCTGCCAGCGCAATGGAGATCACATTGCCGTCAATGGCTGTGATTTGACCAAGATAAGATTCCACCTTCTCTTCACCTGATTCTGTTTCCGTACTTTGCTCCACCGTGCTCTGTTCCGTCGTGCCCTCCGGCGCGATTGTCTCCTCCTGTTCTGCCGATTCACTTGCTGCGCTCTCCGTGCCCGCAGATGTTGTTCCTCCGCATGCTGTAAATCCGGTCATCACCATGGCAGCAGTCAACACTGCGCACATTACTTTTGTGTTCACCTGGGGTAAATTCCATCTTCTCATCTTCTCATTCCTCCTGTTCCATTCATTCCTTAAAAAACTTGTGAATATTTACTTCCCCTTATCTGTCTCTTATGATAAAGGTCATCTGCGAAGGAATTGTGAGAAAAATGTGGTGATTCTGTGAACTTTTCACGCATGACACATTTGTCATATGTACAGTGTTGGCAGTGTCAGATCATGTGTCGATTTTGCTGTTTTGTTGTAAATATTCAAGGAACGCGGTACAGCCTTCCAGAACGTCATCGTAGGTCGTTCCAAAATCTCCCGTATACCATGGATCCGAAATATCCCGTTCCGATCCCGCATAGGAAAGTAGCTTCGCTACTTTCCCCTCCGGATCTCCCCCGAATATCCGCAGCATGTTGCGGATATTCGCACCATCCATACCAATCAGATAATCATATTCCGCATAATCCGCTCTCGTCACCTGTCTGGCCCGCTTCCCCTCACAGGAGATCCCATGCCTCGCCAGCTCCGACTTCGCCGGCGGATACACCGGATTCCCGATGCCGTTCCAGATTTCCTCTGTGCTGGTGGCCGCGGAGGCGATCTGGAAGCGGGCGGTGAGTCCGGCATCGGATACTAATTTTTTCATTACGAATTCCGCCATGGGGGAACGACAGATGTTTCCATGGCAGATGAATAGTACTTTTATTTTATCTTGCATATCTTCGTTTTTCCTTGTATATCCTTATTTTTCCTAGGTTTTATCGCACTTTCACGACATCTAACCCAATGGTCTTATCCTAGCATAAAATCGCATATTTTACCATATCTCGGTAAGTAAAATGAGTACAAATCTAGGTATAAACCCGATTCGTACTCATCAGTACTTTTTCCCTATGCCCTTTATTTCCTTACTTGGCACACTTTTTCATTTCTTTTTCTATCCTTTCAAGCCTCTCCATTTCTCTCTGTGCATCTTCCAACTTAAGGTGTGTATACACATTTGAGGTAACACTTGCTCCGCTGTTTCGAGTATTTTTCCTTTTCCCTCTTTGCAGTACCCCACAAATTTTCTGTCATTGTAATAGTTCTCCATAATCCAGTCTGCTACTGCACTTTTGCTAACTTGGTTGTTATTTTCATCCACAAAACCTTCGATTTTATTCTTATGCTGATACAGTAATTTAATTGATATTTCATCACAAAACATCTCATCATATTCGACCAATACCTTTTCCAATGTTTCCATACTTTCTGCACGTCCTTTCCTACTTATATTTTTTATAAAACTTTTAACTACAATGTAATACCAACCATGCCATTCAGAATGCTGTCTTACCTATGTCAACTGCCTTTCTGACATTTTTGTCGTTGATGTAACTATTTCGTAACAGTTATTCCCCTATTTTTTCATTTTCCTATAATTTACCGAATAATATGCACATTCGTTCAAAATGATAGTGTTGCAATGCACCACTCTTTTTCCTATGAAAGTATCGGCTCATACTCTCCTACGCTCTCTATCCCTCCATAGTTGTAGCACCCCTTGTAAAAATTTTCTTTATCAAGAATACGTTTTACAAGCATAACATTAAAGTCCGCTCCCTTCCTGCCCTTGTACCCTTCTGCTTTCATAAACTCCGATATATTTTTTAATGTCATATCGGGCATAAGCTGTTTTAACTGGAACACCCTTTGTACCGCTTTTGCCTCTGTTGCATTTACATACAATTTTTTGCCACCACGCAGACACTCATAACCAAATGGAGCGCCACCGCCTGCATAACCACCGTCCTTTGCTTTCTGCAATCGTCCACGTTTTAATTTCAATGCTATCTCCAACCGCTCATACACGTCCAACAGTTCAAACATACCATTTACAAAAATCTCATTGGGATTTTGCGTGTAGATAGAATAATTCGGTCTGTCGATTGCTCTGATATCCACATTGTTCTTTTTAAGTTCCCTATGTAACAAAACTTTCACCAAGTCTGGCCGCCACAGACGATTTGTTGACAGTACAACAATATATTGAATTTTATTTTCTTTCAGTGAAGCAAGCATATCAAGCAGACCGTCACGCTCAATACTCATTTCGTCCTCATTAGCTTTCGCTCCGCTGATACCCTCGTCCTTAAAAATCTCTATCAAGTTGTAACTTT
>NZ_JBKVQF010000040.1:0-13968 GCF_046969025.1 Waltera sp.
AGATGGTAAGCTGTTTTTTTCTCTGTCCTGACGCCGATTGTTCACGTATCAATTTATAGGGATGATACAACAATTATTTTTGCATGGAAAAAAGAATTCGACGAGAAAGAAAAAAATACCAAAAAAATACCTTTGGAATGGTAAATTGAATAAAACGGGGCAAAATATTACAAATCATATTGAAAAAACGGGGCAAAATAGATACTGTTAAAAAGGGAGGAGGGAATTTATGTATAGAAAAGACTCTATTATCATAGAAGAATGGTTGAAAAGATCGGATAAAGCATTATTGGTAACAGGCGCCAGACAGATTGGAAAGACCTGGCTGATAAGAGAGGAAATTGCCAAAAGCGGATATCGTAAGTTTGAAGTTAATTTTATAGATCAGCCGGATTTGGTGGATTATCTCAATGTAAAAATGAGTGCGAATGAGTTCCTGGTGAAATTAAAAATGATTATGCCGGAGGATTGTAAGCCGCAGGAAACGGTCGTCTTTTTTGATGAGATACAGAAATGTCCGGAAATAGTGACAAAAATAAAATTCCTTGTAGAAGAAGGCAGCTTCAAATATGTAATGAGCGGATCCTTATTAGGAGTAGAGCTTAAGGGAATAACGTCGGTTCCGGTTGGATATTTAACTGTTTTGAGAATGTATCCGATGGATTTTGAAGAATTCATGATAGCGAATAGTGTGTCAAAAACAACTTTGGAAATGTTGAAAGCGAAATTTGAAACATGTCAGCCCGTGGATGAATTCATACATCAGAAGCTATTGTCGCTGTTTTTTATCTATCTAATTGTCGGAGGCATGCCGGATGCGGTAAAAATCTATATTGCTACAAAAGATATCCGGGAAGTGGATAAGGTACAACGGGATATCGTTGCGCTATATAAAGAGGATTTCTCTCAACATGAGAGTGAAGATAAAAAACTGAAATTGATATCTATTTATGATATCATTCCGGCAGAATTGAACAAACAGAATAAAAAATTTGTATTTACAATGCTGAATAAAGAGTTAAAGTTTGACAGATATGAAAACAGCTTTTTATGGCTGAAAGATGCCGGAGTTGCGTTACCGGTGTATAACGTGGAAGCTCCTGTTATTCCTCTCAAAGCGAGCAAGAGCAGTAATGTGTTCCGACTTTTTTCCAATGACACCGGTTTGCTTACCAGTGCATATCCGGCGGAAACCAAACTGGAACTGATCAATAAAAACAGCGAAGTAAATAACGGTGCTCACTTTGAAAATGCTGTGGCACAGCAATTAACAGCCAATGGTTTGGAACCTTATTTCTGTAAAAAGAAAAATATAGGGGAACTGGATGTTTTGGTCGAAATGGATGGGAAAGTGGTTCCCATTGAGGTGAAATCCGGGAAAGCTTACAAGGCACACAAATCCTTGGATAACTTTATGAAAATTTCTGATTATCATATTGAGAAAGCATATGTTTTATCGGTAGCAAATATGGAACAGGAGGGATCCGTGGTATATCTTCCTATCTATATGTGCTATCTTTTAAAAGAACGGAAAATTGGAAAGTTAATCGTGGATCTAGACATGGAAGGGTTATAACACCGGGAGAAGTAATAAAACGGGATTTGTCAAATAAAGGAGCGAAATAGAAATGAAGATTCGCAAGGCAGAAAAAAAGGACATTCCAAGAATTCTTGCACTGTTGGGGCAGGTATTACAGATACATGCAGAGATCCGTCCGGATATTTTTATACCGGGTACTACGAAATACACCCCCTACGAGCTGGCAGAGCTATTGGAACAGGAGGATCACCCTATCTATGTTGCCGTAGACGAGGACGATCTGTGCATGGGCTATGCATTCTGCCAACTCAGGGAGCAACCCTTTTCCACTAATATGGTCCCCTTCAAATCATTGTTTATCGATGACCTTTGCGTTGACAAGCAGACACGGGGGCAGCATATCGGGGAAAGCCTGTTTGAATATGTGAAACAGCAGGCAAAAGAACTGGGCTGCTATGAAGTAACCCTGAACGTCTGGGCAGGCAACACTTCGGCAGAGCACTTTTATGAAAAGATGGGAATGAAGACAAAAGAACGGCAGATGGAATATATCCTGTGAGCCGGACGGAGGTGGCAAGCATGATTAAAATTGCATTTTTTGATGTCGATGGGACACTTCTGAAGATGGGTCATAAAGAATTAAGTGAGCGGACGCTGCATGCATTAATTTCTCTTCGTCGGAATGGGGTGAAGCTGTGTATGGCGACCGGAAGAGGATATCTGTCGGCGCCGCGTTTTCCGGGGATTGATTTCGATGCGCTTCTGACCTTTAACGGTTCTTATGTAACAGTCGGAGACGAGATTATTTTTAAGTGCCCGCTTGATCGGATGGACAAGCTTCAGATCCTTCAGAATCTGAAAGATATGCATAGGGCGTTAGCAATCAGTAACGAACATTTTATCATCACCAACGGTACAGATCCGGATCTGGAGCAGTATTTCAGATTCGGTAATGAGATGCTGAAAATCGATAAACGATTCGATGAACGGGTTCATGAGGACATCTATCAGATGATGTGTTCCTGCAGGGAAGAAGAGTATGAGCGGATTCTGGCTGGCACGCACCATACACAGATCACAGCATGGTGGGATAGAGCGGCTGATATCATTCCCCTGGAATGTGGGAAGGGAAACGCTGTGCGCGCGGTACTTCAGCATTTTGGCTTTACGAAGGAAGAAGCCATCGCTTTTGGAGATGGCTTCAATGATATCGAGATGCTGGAAGCAGTCGGTACCGGTGTGGCCATGGGGAACGCGAAGGATGAGATCAAAGCCCACGCCACCTGTACGTGCAGATCGGTGGAAGAAGACGGAGTCTACGATTTTTGTTTAGAACACGGGCTGATTACAATATAGGCATTGCTGCCCGCATTTCCTTCACCTTTACGGCATCTACTGCTTCATATGCATTCTTTCGGTTTCTATCATAAGAGAAGTCCACGTCCTGCAGGGAGGCGGTCGCATCCGGCTGCCAGCTTCTGCAGGATGTATGAACCTGCTCTATGCTCGTATATTCCATCAGCGCTTTTACATTTTGTGCATTTATGCCGCTTCCCGCTAAAAATGCGATATCCTTACCATATTGGCTTTGCAGCTTTTGCAATTGCGTTCTTCCCGACCATACATCGGGTGCGCCACCGCTGGTGAGAATCCGGTCCGCGCCAAGGGAGATCAATGCTTCCACCGCACGTTCCTGTTGTGCAACACAATCAAACGCCCGGTGAAATACAGCTTCTTTTCCGGCGCTATGAATGAGGTCGATCATTTCCTGTGTCCGGTTCCTATGGATGGCATGGTCCTCTGTCAGGAAGCCGAAAGCAATACCGTCAGCTCCGTGCTCTAAAAGTATGCGGGCATCTAAGAGCATGGTCTCATATTCATCCTGTGAATAGCAGAAGCCGCCTCCTCTTGGGCGGACCATTGTTACAATAGGGATACTGCACTGCTCTTTTGCGCAGATCAGATTGGCCGTAGAAGGTGTGAGACCACCCAGATACAGTGCGCTGTTAAGCTCTACCCGGTCTGCACCATTTTGCCAGGCGGTTTTCACATCTTCGAAGCTGCCGCAGCAGATTTCCAATAATCCTTTCAAAATAGTCCCCCTCAATCCATACATGGTAATACATGATATTATTGCGTATGACTCTTGTTTGCTGCTTCATTGATCAGCGACATGATCGTGTTGACCGCATCCATCTGGTGGCTGCGGCTCATGGCTTCTACGTATTTCTGGCGGTTGAAGTAAAGCTCGTGTACTTTATCCACCAGCAGATTCGTCGTAATATCATCCTCGTTCAGCACAATGGAATAACTCTGCGCCTCGAAGGAAGCGGCGTTCAACAGTTGGTCTCCGCGGCTGCTGGCAGCAGGCAGGGGAATCAGGATATTGGGCTTCTTCAGCGCCAGAAGTTCACAGATGGCATTGGCTCCGGCACGGGAAATCACCACGTCTGCCATGGCGAAAATATCCTTTAGTTCCGCCTTGATATATTCAAACTGTTTATATCCGGGTGTATTTAACAACAGGTTGTCGATTTTGTCCTTACCGCAGAGATGTACTACCTGGAAATCCTCCAGAAGCTTCGGCAATGCATCGCGGACAGCCTTGTTCACGTTAGCTGCACCCAGACTTCCGCCAATGACCATGATGACAGGTTTATTGGCAGTAAAGCCGCACATGTTCAGTCCGGCCAGCCGGCTGCCCTGTGCCAGCTCCGCACGAATGGGAGAACCGGTCAGGACAGCTTTGTCGGCAGGGATATTTTTCATAGTCTCCGGGAAATTGCAGCATACCTTTTCTGCCACGGGAATGCACAGCTTATTGGCCAGTCCCGGTGTCATATCCGATTCGTGGATGATACAGGGAATATGTAAGGAAGCTGCAGCGCGGACGACCGGGACGCTTACGAAGCCACCCTTGGAGAAGACTACATCCGGCTGGTAATTTTTCAGGTAATTTCTCGCTTCCACAAATCCCTTCATGACACGGAACGGATCGGAGAAGTTCTTCGGATCCAGGTATCTGCGGAATTTGCCCGTAGAAATGCCTGTGTAAGGAATGTTGAAATCCGCAATCAGCTTTTTCTCAATGCCTTCATAAGATCCCACATAGGCAATTTCATAGCCGGCCGCCTGCAACGCCGGTAATAAAGCAATATTGGGGGTTACATGTCCGGCAGTTCCGCCGCCGGTCAATACGATTTTTTTCATAATAAAATCCTTCTTGTCGGTGAGATTACTGTGCGATCATTTCTTCCAGGGCATGAGCCAGCTGGTCAGGACAGGAGGTAGGCTTGAAACCGCAGCGGATCCCCTTGAGACGGCTGATTGCTTCTTCCGGCTTCATTCCTTTTACCAGAGCACTGATTCCCTGCAGATTACCGTTGCATCCACCGGTGAATTTTACGGAATCAATAACACCATCCTTTAATTCTACATCGATCGAAGTGGAACAGGTACCTTTTGTCTTGTATATCATATGTAAAACCATCCTTTTCAAACTGAATTTCTAAGGAGTGATTATAGCAGATTTTTGGCATTTATACAACAATATGTACAAGGTTTTCTTTTCACGAAAAATGTAAAAGAAATACTTTTTCTGTTCGGCAACGTAGAAGAATGACGATGAAAAAACGTACAAAACAAGCCTCTAATACGTTATACTCTAAGGAAGCGATAGAAAGGAGCGCAGGTTATGTTTACGATTTTCAAAGAAGAAAAAGTGATCACAACCGGAATTCTGGTATTTCTGGGACTTAGTATTCTGGTGCGTCTGCTTCTGGCAGGATTTTACCATACGATGATAAAAGAGACAGATAATATGGCAACGACGAATAACCGCCTGTTGAAACAGTGTAAAGTAAAATTTGCAAATTGTTACCAGTTAAATGGTGGAGTATCAAACATTCCGGTGTTTGTGGACAAGTTCCTCAACCGGCTGGCGTTTGGACACCTATCCTTTGATGCCTGGTATCATCTGTCCGGCCAGTGCATGCTGTTTTCCATTGTGTTTGCCGGTATCGGGATCTGCAAGGGGATCATGGGCGGAAGGATGCTGGGGGAAATCCTGCCTTTTTACATAGTAAGTTTTTTAGGGATGTATCTGTATTTTTCTCTGTCGGCCATGATGGATATCAAGGGGAAACGCAGGGTTCTGAAGACGAATCTCATAGATTATCTGGAAAATCATCTGTCGGGCCGGATCTCTGTCACGGAACAGGATTATGAAAGACTCTACGGACCGGGAAGCCTGGGGGAGGAGATCAGTGCGGCCGGAAGAACGAGAGGACGACAGCAGAGAGCTTCCGGCAGACGGACGGTGGAACTGATGCCGATCCGCAGCAGAGCGGTGCAGCCGGAGGAGACGGCAGATCGTCTGGACAGAGAAGTATTTTCCGTAGAAAATGCCGCACATGAAAAGCCGGGAGAAAAAGTGCTGCCGCAGAGACCGGAGGATCCCGCCAGAGTCACGGAGGAAGAATTACAGGCATTGCTTCAGGAATTACTTACAGTATAGCGGAAAATGCCAGACGTCCGAAAGAATTCAGAAAACATTCCCCGGATCTATAGATATGTCTTGAAAATGAGATGTAACTTTGTTAAAATAAAAACGGATTTTTTAAGTAAGTAACGCAAGAATGCGTGATATATCTGCAAGATATAAGGAGGAGCATTATGAGCAGACAAGTTACATTTGATTATTCCAAGGCCGGCTCTTTTATTTCTGAAGAAGAGATCGGTTACATGAAGAAGCTTACCCTGGATGCGAAGGAGACCCTGGTATCCAAGACCGGCGCAGGCAATGATTTCCTGGGATGGATCGATCTTCCCGTAGATTACGATAAGGAAGAGTTCGCCCGCATCAAGGCAGCAGCGAAGAAGATCCAGAGTGATTCCGACGTTCTGCTGGTTATCGGTATCGGTGGTTCTTATCTGGGAGCCAGAGCGGCTATCGAGTTCTTAAGCCACAGCTTCTACAATGTACTGGATAAGAGTGTACGTAAGACTCCGGAGATCTACTTCTGTGGTAACTCCATCAGCTCCACCTATCTGAAGCACCTGATGGATGTAGTAGGCGACAGAGATTTCTCCATCAACATGATCTCCAAGTCCGGTACCACCACAGAGCCCGCTATTGCTTTCCGTGTATTCAAGGAGAAGCTGGAAGCTAAATACGGCAAGAAGGGCGCGGCAGAGAGAATTTATGCTACCACCGATAAGGCGAAGGGAAGCTTAAAGCATCTGTCCGATGAGGAAGGTTACGAGACCTTCGTAGTACCCGATGATGTAGGAGGACGTTTCTCCGTACTGACCGCTGTAGGTCTGTTACCGATCGCTGTCAGCGGTGCTGATATCGACAAGCTGATGGAAGGTGCAGCCAGCGGAAGAAAGCGTGCCCTGGAGAATGATTTCGAAGAGAACGATGCTTTACAGTATGCGGCTCTGCGTAACATCTTACTGCGCAAGGGCAAGAGTGTCGAGATCCTGGCGAACTATGAGCCCGCTGTTCACTATGTAAGTGAGTGGTGGAAGCAGCTGTTCGGTGAGAGCGAAGGTAAGGACAACAAGGGTCTGTTCCCCGCAAGCGTGGATCTGACCACCGATCTGCATTCCATGGGTCAGTTCATTCAGGACGGTTCCCGTGTAATGTTCGAGACCGTGATCAATATCGACACTCCGAGAGAGGAGCTTACCATCGGCGAGGAGCCTGTAGATCTGGATGGTCTGAATTATCTGGCAGGCAAGACCGTTGATTTCGTCAATAAGAGCGCTATGAACGGAACCATTCTGGCACATACCGACGGTCAGGTTCCCAACTTCATGGTAACCGTTCCCGAGGTAAATGAGTTCTATCTTGGCGAGCTGTTCTACTTCTTCGAGTTCGCATGTGGTGTCAGCGGATACCTGCTGGGCGTAAATCCTTTCAACCAGCCCGGTGTAGAGAGCTACAAGAAGAACATGTTCGCTCTGCTGGGCAAGCCCGGTTATGAGGCACAGAGAGAAGAACTGCTGAAGAGATTGTAAGCCACAGAGGCGGGATCACTCCGGCAGTAATATGTTTCAAAAGAAGAAAAGGACAGCGTAATGAATTGATTTCATTACGCTGTTGCTGTATGATGGAATAAGTAAGTAGGGCGATAGCCCGGAGAAATCGTTTATTCTACTATGTTATTATGCTATTACGAAAAGAAAACAAAAGACAGGAGAAATTGCAAGAGATGAAGATTGTTTTACTGGAGAGAAACAGCGCCGGCACGGATGTGCCGGTGGACTGTTTTAATGAATTGGGAGAAGTGACCAGTTACCCGAATACCGTTACTGCACAGGAAGTGGCAGAGCGTGTGGGCGATGCGGATGTCATTGTCTGCAACAAGGCTCCGATGAGAGAAGAATCCCTGAAAAATTGTCCGAACGTGAAGTTGATCTGTGAGCTTGCCACCGGATACGACAACTGTGATCTGGCATATTGCAAGTCCAGAGGCATCAAGGTGGCAAATGTGGTGGACTATTCCACAGCCATGGTGGCACAGCATACGTTTACTCTGGCGCTGGCATTGAGCCAGAAGCTGCCCTACTATGATGAATATGTAAAATCCGGCGCTTACAGTGCACAGGATCGTTTTTCTAATTTTGACAGACCTTTTTATGAATTAGAAGGTAAGACATGGGGCATTGTAGGAATGGGGAATATCGGCAGGAGAGCCGCAGCGATCGCTACCGCTTTCGGCTGTAAGGTAATCTTTTATTCCATCACGGGCAAGAGCACCTGTACGGATTATCCGCAGGTGGACAAGGATACCCTGTTAAAAGAGAGCGATTTCCTGTCCCTGCATTGTCCGTTAAGTGACTTATCCCGTAATTTCATTGATAAGGAAGCCCTTCGTAAGATGAAAAAGACAGCAATCCTCATCAATGTGGCAAGAGGCCCCGTGGTAAATAACGCTGATCTCTATGAAGCACTGGTGGCCGGAGAGATTCAGGCAGCAGGTCTGGATGTCCTGGAAAAGGAGCCTTTGGAGTTATCTAATCCTTTAAGCCAGTTAAAAGACAGTAACAAGCTGATCATCACACCGCACCTGGCATGGGCCAGCGTGGAGGCACGTACCCGTTGCGTACAGGGCGTCTACGAGAACATTAAGGCATTTATGCGTGGTGAGAACCGTAACGTGGTAAATTTATAAGCCATACGGTGGTATAGAATTTCATAAACAGTGATTAAGATATACACAAATGTCTTTGGAATGCTTGCATTTAAGGGGATATTTGTGTATATTTGTTATTTGTAGTTAACTATTTATAGGGCGAAATAACCACATGAGCAAAAAGAAAGCCTCGTAGAGGCGATTTTGCGAATGGGGTTCTGAATAGTTTTGTTAACCTTAGCACAGAGAAATGAGGAACAATATGGTAGAAAAAATAAAGGCACTTTGGATCAAGTATGAAGAGATCATTGCATACCTGATCGTAGGCGGACTGACCACGGTCGTATCCTGGGCAGCAAAATTCCTGGCAAACTTCCTGTTATTTGACAACACAATGTATCCCACACCCTTTCAGAATGTTGTATTAAGTGTTATCAACTGGACGGCGGGTGTCATTTTCGCATATTTTACCAACCGTAAGTTTGTATTCAAGAGCAATGCTCCGATGCTGTCCGAAGCACCGAAATTCGTGCTTTCCAGAGTATCCACGCTGATTCTGGATATGGTAGTGATGCAGGTACTGACCGCAATCGGTGTAAATCTGTTGGTGGCAACCCTAATCTCCGCAGTTCTGGTCATCATCGGCAACTATGTATTCAGTAAGCTGTTCGTATTCAATAAGAAAAAAGATACGGAAGCGGAAGAAGCCAAATAAGTAGATCAATAGTAGAACATAATATAAAAGCAGTCCGGAACTGGCAGAAGATAGAAAATCTGCTGGTTTCCGGACTGCTTTTTATGTGCAATTTATATTTGGAGTTATGCCAGATAAGCCTTCAACAATTCCAGCGTTGCGGCAACTGCATCCTTGTGGGAACGCTCGTAGCCGTGGGAAGCGTAGACACCTGGGCCGATGAGTCCGTGTCTGGCATCAATACCGGCGCTTAATGCGGCATCAGCATCGGAGCCGTAGTAGGGGTAAACATCTGCGGCGTAGTCGATATGATTGTCTTTTGCAGCCTGGATCAGCCCTTTGACCACATCATAATGATAAGGTCCGTGGCCGTCCTTGACGCAGATGGATACCTGACGATCCGTGCATTCCAGACCCTCTCCGACGCAACCCATATCTACGGACAGCAGTTCCTCCACATCTTCCGGAGCGGAAGCGCAGGCACCGTGACCCACTTCCTCGAAGACCGTGATATGTTGGTAGACCTTACGGGACAGCTTCAGATCCTCGTCTTTTACATATTTTGCGAAGCCAAGCAGAATAGCGGTGCTGAGCTTGTCATCCAGAAAACGGCTCTTGATGTAACCGGACTCCGTGATGCGGGTCCGGGGATCCATGCAGACGAAGGAACCGTTCTCAATACCCAGTGCCTTGACATCTTCCCTGGAAGATACCTTTTCATCCAGCAGGACTTCCACGGAATCGAAGGTACGCTCGGACTTCTGGTAATCGCCGTTGACATGGATGGAAGCATCCGTCAGCTGTACGGTGCCTTCGTATACTTTGCCGTCCAGCGTATAGATACGGCAGTTCTCGGTCTCGATATTGTTGGCGTTTAAGCCGCCGACCTTAGTCAGACGGAGACGGCCGTTGATCTTGATCTCTGCCACCATGCCGCCCAGCGTGTCTACATGGGCCATGGTCAGAACCGCGTTGCCTTTACCGCCGATCTCTACGAGAATGCCGCCCTTTTTGGTCTTGACCGGTTTGTAGCCGAGGCGCTTGTACTCTTCACAGAGGTAATCCGTTACTTTTTCCGTGAAGCCGGAAGGGCTGTCGATAGCCAGCAGGGCTTCGGCCTGTTTTAAGATATATTCAATGTATTTCTTTTCTTTTTTCATGTTAATATGCATGCCTTTCTATTGCCTGCAAAGTCTGTGCAGCAGGCATTGTTTTCGATCCACAGGACAGCCGCCCGGATCAGATCCGGGGCATCATAGCCTCTACCAGCTTGGCGGAGTGGAGCGCTGCGGCCTTTTCAAAGGTAGGATAATCCAACTCGGCACTGTCATCCGCCTTGTCGGAAATGGCACGGATGATGACAAAGGGAATACCGTTCAGGTAAGCACCGTGGGCAATGGAAGCCCCCTCCATCTCGGCACAGTCCCCCTGAAATTCTTTGATCAGTCGGTCCTTGACTTCTTTGCTGGAAATGAACTGATCTCCGCTGACTACACGCCCGGTATGAACGTGAATGTCCGGATTGACCTCCTGACAGGTGCTGGCAGCAACCTCGATCAGATGCTCATCTGCAAGGAATTCCCGGCATCCCAGCTGGGGAACTTCCCCAGGCTTGTAACCGAAAATGGTGGCATCTACATCGTGGTGCAGGGCATCCTTGGAGATCAGAATATCTCCGATGTCCAGAGCGGCATTCAGGGATCCTGCCACACCGGTGTTGATGATGGCAGTGACCTGAAAAAGGTCTGCCAGAATCTGTATGCAGAGAGCGGCATTGACTTTACCGACACCGCTGCGGACGATGACTACGGGAGTACCGTTCAGGGTACCCTCGTGGAATTCCATATTTGCTTTGGTCGTGATATTAGTGGTGGTCATGTGAGCCTTGAGAGTTTCCACTTCCAGCTCCATGGCACCGATGATTCCGATTTTTTTCATGTGTGTTTCCTGTTCTTTCTTAAATAATTGTAATCACTCCGGATATACCAGACGGCTGTCGTCAATGCCGTACAGCACATTATCCAGATAGCGTTTTGCCAGATAGTTGGCCATACCCAGATTCATATCCAGATAGTTGCCGCAGTCTTTGGGAGAAGCACCGGGTACCTCACCCTTGTAATCGCGGATGAATTCAAACATTTCCACCATCAGAGGAACAATATCCTTAGAAGAGAGATCTCCGGCCAGCAGCAGATAGAAGCCGGTACGGCATCCCATGGGGCCGAAGTAGACGGTCTTGTCCTTGTATTCCGGATGATTGCGCAGGAAAGTTGCACCCAGATGCTCGATGGTGTGTACTTCTGCGGTATTCATCACAGGCTCTTCGTTGGGACTGGTCATACGCAGATCGAAGGTGGTGATGACCTCTGCACCGATGTGATCCTTGCGGGATACATAGACACCGGGCTGAAGCTTGATATGGTCAATGGTGAAGCTTGCTATTTTTTCCATGATATTCTCCATTCCGCACAATCTTTCAGGTTAATAATTGCGCTTTTTCTCTGCATAGTATACACTAATTCAGTAGAAAAGAAAATAGCCGGAGGGATAAGAGTATGAAGCATTCAGCGGAATATTATATAGAGCATCTGGAAATGGAGCCCCATGTGGAGGGCGGTTATTTCAAGGAATGCCTGCTGGAAAAAGAAGAGAGGAACCTGTGGAGCAGCATTTATTTTATGCTGGCAAAGGGGGAAGTGTCCCATTTTCATCGCCTGAAGTCGGATGAGGTATGGTATTATCATGACGGCAATGCGTTGACGATTTATATGATCGATGAGGCCGGAAAACTCACAGCGGCGAAACTTGGGCTGGACCTGGAAAAGGGAGAAGTCCCGCAGGTACTGGTTCCGAAGGGAATGATCTTCGGGTCTGCCATGGAGGAAGAGGGTTTCAGTCTGGTGGGCTGTATGGTTTCACCCTGTTTTAAATATGAAGAATTTGAACTGTTTGAACGGAAAAAACTATTGGAAAAATATCCGGAACACAGCGATGTGATCCTGCGTCTGACCCGTGAGTAAGCACTTACATTCGCAAAGTAGCGCAATAAAGCGTTGCATTCTGCCATTTTGTGTGCTATACTGGGTTTGCGTGCAGATGACTGCATGCACAATAAGGGTTATGAGAGGGAGAAAGAAAATGAAAAAATTTGTTGGAATTATTGTAGCAACTGTACTGGCATTTAGTCTGGTAGGATGTGGTCCTGTAGACAGCGCAATTCAGAATATTGCAAGTTCCGGATCCAATACCAGCAGCAAGAGTGGTGTGGTAACCGCAGATGATGACGGCTATGCAGAAGGACGTATGGGAGATGTAATGAGAACTTACTTCTTCGATTACACTGTAAACAGCGCATATACCTGCAATGACTATGAAGGATATACCCCTTCCGAGGGAAATAAGCTGTTAGTAGCAGAAATAACCGTTAAGAACACCGATCGTTCTACCGTTACCATGTATGACACCGATTTCCAGATCCAGTGGGGCGATGATGATAACGATGACGCATACGCTGCACCTATCACCTACTATGGTAACACTGTAAGTGACGAACAGCTGCCGGAAGAGTATGATCTGGGTGTTAACGAAGAGAAAACCGGTCTGCTGGTATATGAAGTACCGGAAGATTCCAAGGATTATTCCATTTCTTATCTGGAGCAGTTCTCCAATGACACTGAGGGAGATGTATTCTTCGTATTCTTTACTGCAAAGGATAAGTAAGAGAAAACAAATAAGTAAGACTGGCGGTTTTGCCTGTAAAAAAGAACCGGAGTACTGTGGATCACAGTGTTCTGGTTCTTTTTTGCAGTTTATTTTTAATTTATAATTATATAATTTTTCCTTAATTGACATACTTATATATGCGTGTTATAGTACAACTAGAACAAGGGAGAGGAAGAAAGATCAAGAGATTGATCGAAGATCCTCTGACAGGTTCCGAAATTCTCCGGCGGTTGCCGGAGGACAAAAGGTAAGAGGTATCGAAAGACACCGACATATGTTTAATAGAAAAGGAGAGATGACTTATGTTATTACCTAGCATTTTTGGAGAGAACTTATTTGATGACTTTTTTGATGATGTACCTTTCTTTGACAACAGAGCAGAGAATCAGATAGAGAAGAAACTGTATGGCAGACATGCACATAATGTAATGAAGACCGATATCAAGGAGACCGATGACAACTATGAGTTGATCGTTGATCTGCCCGGCTTCAAGAAAGATGAGATCAAGGTTTCTCTGGAGGATGGTTATCTGACCATTGAGGCTGCCAAAGGTCTGGATGAGGATGAGCAGGAGAAGAAGACCGGTAAATACATCCGCAAGGAGCGTTATGCCGGAGCTTGCCAGCGTAGCTTCTATGTTGGTGACAACCTGACTCAGGAGGATATCAAGGGCGAGTTCAAACATGGTATCCTGACTCTGAATGTTCCTAAGAAGGAAGCAAAGCCTGCGGTAGAGACCAATAAATACATCGCTATTGAGGGATAATCCTTTGAATACAAAAACCGTTGCCCCGTAAGGGGCAGCGGTTTTTTGTGTGTGCGCCTAGCGGCGCACGTTTCTAACGGGTTAAAGTCCCGAATCCGCCCG
>NZ_JBKVQF010000041.1:0-13564 GCF_046969025.1 Waltera sp.
CTTGGCCTCCAGAGCCACAATCTGGCGCGCTAACCAACTGCGCTATACCCACCATGCGAGACAGTGATGACCAAAAGTCTTCCTTATCTCAAATGTGCTCGAAGGGATTCGAACCCCCGACCCACGGCTTAGAAGGCCGTTGCTCTATCCAGCTGAGCTACGAACACATATCTGTCTGTTATCTACATCAGCGAACCGACGAAGCATATTGTAACTTATCCGACATCATTTGTCAACAGTTTTGTATTAATTTTTTGAAAAATAAATACAAAATCCAAGTTACACGTCGGGGTGACAGGATTCGAACCTGCGACCCCCTGGTCCCAAACCAGGTGCTCTAGCCAAGCTGAGCCACACCCCGAAGCTGCGTTATCGCGGATTTCCGCAACGCAGATGTTATTATAACCCAGAAATTTTCTATCTGTCAAGAGAGAAGTTTGAAGCATTACTGGCGAAGATAAGCAATCGTAAAATGCACCTTTCCCCTTCTGTCAATCTCCATGATCGCATAGGAAGGCTGGCGTCCCTCCTGTCTCGGATAGGACAGACTTCCCGGGTTCACGGCAATGATGTCATCATCAATATCGATCACCGGCCGATGGGTATGTCCGTACAGCACGATATCAACGCCCCGGTCAATGGCCTCTTTTTTGATAGTCTCATTTCCCATGGATACATAATAATTGTGTCCGTGGGTCACCCATACTTTGTAGGATCCGATATCCAGTGTGATCTCTCTGGGGAGATCCGAGAAAAAGTCATTGTTGCCCAGAACGATATAAACCGGGCATTCTGCCGCAGAAGAAAGTGCATACTCACTGCCCTCCGCATCTCCGCAGTGGATCACCATGTCCGGGTGGTGCATCTCCAGTACTTTGAAATAATTCTCATTCTTTTTATGGGTATCACTTACGATCAGTATCTTCATATTTCTTCAGTTCCTCTTTCATCAGCTCCAATGCCTTACCTCTGTGACTGACCTGGTTCTTCTCTTCTTCTGTCAACTCCGCCGTAGTCTTGCCGAATTCCGGTACGTAAAAAATAGGATCGTAACCGAATCCGTTGGTCCCCTTCTCTTCATATCCGATCCGCCCTTCGATGGTAGCTCTTGTGGTAAGTTCTCTGCCGTCCGGGAGCACTGCTGCAATGGCACAGACGAATCTGGCAGTACGCTTTTCCTCCGGCACTCCCTCCAGTCTCTGGATCAGATTTGCATTTTTTATGGAATACGGCGTATCCTCTCCCAGATATCTGGCAGAATAGATTCCAGGTTCCTTATTCAGGGCATCGATCTCCAGTCCGGAGTCATCCGCCATCACGATATCTTTCGTAAAAGCAGCCACCGCACGGGCCTTGATCAGTGCATTCTCTTCGTAGGTCTTACCGTTTTCTTCAATATCTGCTTTAATGCCCGCATCTTTCATGGATACGACTTCCAGACCGGTATCCTCCATGATCATGCGGATTTCTTTGATTTTTCCGGCATTGCCGGTCGCGAATACGATTCTTCCCTGCATATTAACTCCTTGCCGCATTTGTGTTCTTATATAGTCATCATTGCGTATTAGTATAAACCTCGGAAATAGCTTCTGCAATACCTTCCGCCAGCTTTTTTTGATAGCTTTCCTGTTCCAGCAGCTGTCTCTCGCTGCTGTTGGTCACATATCCGAGAGAAATTCTGGCTGCCGGGATCTTCAGCTGCCACAGAATGTCATCTTCCTCCGCCGGGAACAATCCAATGGCCCGGTTGCTGGAAGCCACCGTCACTTGTCTGGTCACGCAGTCGGCCCATTGTACATTTCCGAAATCCGGCAGATAATACTCATCATTGTATTCTGCCCGGATGCCGTAGGTACTCTCCTGTGCATCATCTGCTGACAGTCCGATCTCCAGGTACAGATCTGCATCCACCCAGTCAGCGAAGCTACGCCTTACTTCCTGTGCGACCTCTGTATCTTCTGTACGGGTAAGATATATTTTTACCATGCTTCCTTCCAACAGCTGTGCCGTCTGTCTTGCCACCTCCAGAGCGATGTTCTTCTCCTCACAACCGGAATCGGCAACGCCTCTGTCCCTTCCGCCTCCCACGGGATCCAGCACTACGATCCGGTCGTAAGATTCTCTGGGATTGACAAAATCGATCTTCAGAGTTCCCTCTTCCAGAGTACTGTGATACTCCAGGATCTCCTTCATGGACAATCTGAGCAATACGCCCTCGTTCTGTGCTTCACAGATGCCGTTTCCCACCAGGCTGAAATCTCCGGTAAGCTGATGTTCCCGGTAAAAAGATTTTCTGCCGTTCTGCACATAGATCCAGAGTTCCCTTTCCATGTAATGATTTTCCACCACTACATTTTCCGCTTTCGTACCGGTTTCCAATGGTATACAGATCTCCCGTTCTGCCTTCCTGTCTTCCGCCATGTCCAGCTGCATTTCATGGGACCGTTCCGCCTGATTCTCTGTGACCAGACCGCCCTGTTCCTGACTTAACGCGGAGATCACCACCGTCTTATGCGCTGCCGTCCAGAGCATGATGCCCATAGACATACTTCCCAGCAGGAGCCAGAGGATCAATGTAATGCGTCTATTCTGTTGTTGATCCCTGATCTGCAGTAAATTTTTCATTTCTTCTAAACGTCTCTTCTCTTCGGAGGCTTCGGTCCCAGAAACTGATAATAATAAGTCTTCATCATTCCGTTGTAGATCTTGCGGTTCTTGTCCGCTTTCCTGCCGATATCCTTCTCTGCCTGCTCATAGGCAGTGATCAGATACATACTCCAGGAATCCAGTTCCCGGAATCGTTCTCCGATGGTACGGTACAACTGCGGCATCTGGCTCTTATCCTGCAAACGCTCTCCATAGGGAGGATTGGTGATAATAAAGCCGTATTTCTTCGGGTGATGAAGCTCTTCCACACCACGACGCTGGAAATGAATCAGCTTGTCCACACCCGCCATCCGTGCATTTTCTCTGGCGATCTTCACCATATCCTCGTCAATATCATAGCCCTGAATATCTGTCTCCACTGACAGATCGATCATCTCTTCCGCCTCATCCATTGTATCATACCATACCTTTTTTCCTATGATATGGGGCCATTCTTCCGCCGTAAAACTGCGGTTCCTGCCGGGTGCCATATTGGCCGCCATCATGGCTGCCTCAATAGGGAAGGTGCCGCTTCCGCAGAAGGGATCCACCAGGATCCTTCCCGCATTCCAGGGAGTCAGTTCGATCAGTGCAGCAGCCAGATTCTCCGCAATGGGGGCTTTTGCCGTCAGCTTACGATATCCTCTCTTATGTAAGGACTCTCCGGTGCTGTCCAGTCCCACGGTCACTTCATCCTTCATCAGGAATACCCGGACAGGGAAATTTTCTCCATCTTCAGGGAACCAGCTGATCTCATACTGGGCCTTCAGCCGCTCCACCATTGCTTTTTTCATAATGGACTGAATATCCGAGGGGCTGAACAATTTGGACTTTACACTAGCTGCCTTGGCCACCCAGAATTTGCCGTCCTTCGGAATGTATTCTTCCCAGGGAAGATTTTTCGTGCCCTGAAACAGTTCTTCAAAAGTCTCCGCATGAAAACTTCCGATTTTGATAAGGATTCTTTCTGCCGTCCGCAGAAAAATATTTGCTCTGCACAAAGCCTCCTCATCTCCGAAAAAGGTGACACGACCATCCGCCACTTCTGTAATATCATATCCCAGATCTGTAATCTCTCTTTTTAATACTGATTCCATACCGAAATGGCAGGGAGCAATCAATTCAAAACGTCTCATTCGTTCCTCCGGATCTTAGTCATCAATTATTGCACATATAAAGTTATTATATATGGATTCTGAAAATATGTAAATAGGGCTGCCTTGCGGCAGCCCCTGAAAAATTATGCACCCGATTAGCAGTTCTTGTTCTGCTCCCTGTTGTTGCTCTGATTCTTATTCTGATTCTGGCTGTTCTGCTTATTCTGGGAGTTCTTACTGTTCTCGCTCTCGTCATAAGAGTTGTTATACTTGTTCTGATTGTTCTGTTCATAATTGTTAGACATATTTGTGACCTCCTGATAGGAAATATCTTTTTTAGTTACAGGAGTAGTATGTCTATTTCGCACAAAAATATGCCCAAAAATTATGGTACTTTAGAACTAAATTTCTTCTTGCATTTTTATATCATTAGTACTATAATCATAATTGTAAATAGAAACCCCTTCATGATTCTATTTGCACCCTTATGTATTATTTATTTATACTCCCCTCATGAGAGCCACCAGCTTCCCCCTGGCGGCTCTTTACGTTGGAACTATTCAGAGTCAATAAATATAATCGGAGCAACCGTCAGATGCTCGCATCTGTAAGGTACTCCGATTATATTTATTTGACGAAGTAACCTCAATGAGCAAAAAGTAAGCCTCGCAGAGGCGTTTTGCGAATTGAGGGACTATGAATAGCTGATTTATATAGTTGCTAGTTAAGCCAGTCCCGAAATAATTTCACCAGGAACAATACTACCACAATCGGAATCAGTACCGGTGCCAGAAAAGACAATACGGAAAATACCGCACCGAAGATCAATACTACCACCAGAATCCCAAGGATCAGCCACACCCAGCCCGGAAGCTTCGCCAGAACATTTCCCACCTTACTCTGGTGTGTTCCGTAGCCATCGTCTTCCTCTGTATAACTACGATGGACATTCTGTCCGGCAGCCTCCCGATACTCTCCGTTGCCGTAGACCGTGTTCCGGTATCCGGAACGGTTGTCTCCACCGTTGGTCTGAATGATTGTGCGGGCGATCAGTCTGGGATCTCCCAGGCTCTCTAAGACTTCCTCTTCTGTCCTGCCCTTGCGGATCTCTGTATTTATATAATCCTGGTAATAATTTACATTATCCATGACCAGACCGGGAGAAACACGCCCATTCAGCGCCATCCGCAGTCGGTCCACAAATTCCTGTTTGTTCATACTTTCACGACTTCCTCCATTTACATCATCATTTTAGCATGACATAAGTACCACGTAAATATACGGATCGGGAAGTATTTCTAAAACTTTTCTAAAATGCAAAATAAAAACCCCGGAGACATCATCTCCGGGGCCTTAGATGTACGTGACAGGATTCGAACCCACGACCTTCTGGTCCGTAGCCAGACGCTCTATCCAGCTGAGCTACACGTACATTTCATTTACAGGTTTTCGCCTGCAACAGTATGTATTGTAACTGCTGCGGGCGAAAATGTCAATAGAATTTTTCAATTTTTTCAAACAATTTTATCTGCTGCCTGCTTTTCCGTAGCCTGTACGACTTTTACGTCGTATTTTTCCAGGATGGCCTGCTTGAATTCTTCGTAATTGTCTTCATCATCATAGCAGGCATATTCGATCTCCAGCGGTTCCTCAGTCTTCATCAGGAGCATTCCCAAAAGTGACTTTGCATCCATTGCCATCTTCTGAATACGGATGTCGATTGCATCGTCGAATTCGTTGCAGGTATCTACAAAATGTCTGATATCATCCTCCGAGTGGAAGGTAATATATAACTCTTCTTTCATCCTCTGTTCTCCCATCTGTCCGCTTGTGGACACCCCATACATTTATCACTATTCAGAGCCAAAAGTAAAGTCTCAAAGAGACGATTTTGCGAATGAGACTCTGAATAGTAGCTGTTTTCTGCCTAGCGTGCTGCCAGCGCCTGTGCGATATCTTCACGCATATCCAGTACTGCCGCACGGGAAGCATCTGCATAATTCTGCTCGCCAAACTGTGCGTATTTCTCCTGCTGGTATGCGGCAATGATGCCACGGGAAGAGTTGATAATGGCACCCAGTCTGTCCTCATTGAAAAAATGTACCAGATCTGCGCCCTTACCGCCCTGTGCACCGTAACCGGGCACCAGGATAAATGCCTTGGGCATTACCTTACGAAGTACCTTTCCCTGCTCAGGATAGGTTGCTCCTACGACAGCACCTACATAGCTGTAGGAATCACCCATACAGTCAGCTCCCCAGGCTGCTACCTTTTCTCCTACAAGCTCATACAGAGGTCTGCCGTTCACCAGCTGATCCTGGAACTCGCCGCTGCTGGGATTGGAAGTCTTCACCAGTACGAAAATACCTTTTTTCTCTTCCTTACAGATCTTCACAAAAGGATTTACACCGTCGGATCCCAGATAAGGGTTCACGGTTACAAAATCTTCATCAAAACCGTAATAGCTCTTGCTGCCTACCTGTACTTTGCCCAGATGTCCTACCGCGTATGCTTCGGAAGTGGATCCGATATCGCCGCGCTTGATATCGCCGATGACGATCAGGCCTTTTTCCTTGCAATAATCCACAGTCTTCTTAAATGCCACCATGCCGGGAATACCGAACTGCTCATACATTGCCACCTGAGGCTTCACAGCGGGTACTAAATCATAAATAGCATCCACAATCCCCTTATTGTACTGCCAGATGGCCTCTGCAGCACCTTCCAGTGTCTCACCGTATTCAGTGAATGCTGCTTTCTTAATATATTCCGGCACGAATTTCATCATAGGATCCAGTCCTACCACGATCGGTGCGTTGGTTTCTTTGATTCGAGTGATCAGTTTGTTGATCATATTTCCTCCGTTCTGCAATAGATCTGCCTTTGAATTTATATTATTACACAGCAAAGGCACCGCCTTCGGGCGATGCCTCCTGACCTGTTTCTATTCTACCCCAACTAATGTCAGTTGGTCAACGTACTTCTTGATATTTGAAGCATTTACATACTTTTTATGGCTGTCACCGTTTACCACCACCAGAGTCGGTGCCTGCATTACACCGTAACGTCTTGCCAGCTCCATATTCTCCTCCGCATCGATGGTCACGTAGGGTACATTTTTCAGATATTCCTTCACCAGCTTACAGTTAGGACAGGTCTTGGTGGTGAACAGATACTTGATGTTCTGCGGCTGCTCCACTTTTACATCCACCTCTTCTGCAAAATTGGACAAGGTCACCACGCTTCTGGTGGGACGCTTCAGGGAAGAATGTGCAATATCATACTCTGTTCTGTTGGCGTATTCCTGTAGCTTACCATCATTCCAGTTCTGTACCGGACGATAGTAACCGGTGATACGGCTGTAGACCTCGGTCTTCGCCCCACAGTGAGGACATACCTTCACTTCGCCCGCCAGATAACCATGCTCCTTACAGATGGAATAAGTCGGAGACAGGGTGTAATAGGGCAACTTGTAATTGGAAGCTATGGTGCGTACCAGAGAAGCCGCTGCCTTCCAGTCGGGAAGCTTTTCTCCCAGGAATGCATGGAACACTGTGCCGGAGGTATACAGAGTCTGCAATTCATCCTGAATATCCAGTGCATCGAAAATATCCACGGTATAGTCCACCGGCAGATGGGAGGAATTCGTATAATAAGGGGTATCTCCGGGCTTTCCGGCCGTCTTGATGCCGGGCCAGCGCTTTCTGTCGTGCTTTGCCAGACGGTACGTGGTACTCTCCGCAGGGGTCGCCTCCAGATTGTAGAGGTCTCCGTACTGCTCCTGATAATCCGACAGACGCTCTCTCATATGATTCAGTACTTCCTTGGTGAACTCCTGGGTCCTGGGATCGCTCATATCCGCTCTCAGCCAGTTGGCATTTAAGCCCACTTCATTCATACCGATCAGACCGATGGTAGAGAAATGATTCTCAAAGGTTCCCAGATACCGCTTGGTATAGGGATACAGTCCCTCGTTCAGCAGCTTCGTAATGACACCGCGCTTGATCTTCAGGGATCTGGCTGCAATGTCCATCATGTGGTTCAGTCTTGCGTAAAACTCGTCCTTGTTGGCAGACAGATATGCGATTCTGGGCATATTGATGGTGACAACGCCCACGCTTCCGGTGCTCTCGCCGGAACCGAAGAATCCTCCGGTCTTCTTGCGCAGTTCCCGCAGATCCAGACGCAGTCGGCAGCACATACTGCGGACATCACTGGGCTGCATGTCAGAATTGATATAATTGGAAAAATACGGTGTACCGTATTTTGCGGTCATCTCGAATAACAGTCTGTTGTTCTCGGTGTCGGACCAGTCAAAATCCTTTGTGATGGAATAAGTCGGGATCGGATACTGGAAACCACGGCCGTTGGAATCGCCCTCGATCATGGTCTCGATAAACGCCTTGTTGACCATGTCCATTTCCTTTTTACAATCCTTATATTTGAAATCCATCTCCACACCACCTACCAGCGCCGGCAGCTCTGCCAGATCATCGGGCACCGTCCAGTCTAGCGTGATATTGGAAAAAGGAGCCTGTGTGCCCCAGCGGCTGGGGGTGTTGACACCGTAAATAAATGCTTCGATGCATTTTTTCACTTCGGGATAGCTTAAATTATCTACCTTTACAAATGGGGCAAGATAGGTATCAAAGGAAGAAAATGCCTGTGCTCCCGCCCATTCGTTCTGCATGATCCCCAGGAAATTTACCATCTGGTTGCATAGCACGGATAAGTGTCTCGCCGGAGCAGAAGTAATCTTGCCGGTGATGCCGCCCAGTCCCTCCTTGATCAGCTGCTTTAAGGACCATCCGGCACAGTAGCCGGTCAGCATGGACAGATCATGGATATGGATATCCGCATTCCGATGTGCCTCTGCAATCTCTTCATCATAGATTTCAGACAGCCAGTAGTTCGCCGTCACCGCACCCGAGTTGCTTAAGATCAGACCACCTACGGAATAGGTCACCGTGGAGTTCTCTTTCACACGCCAGTCTTCCACCTTGACATAACTGTTGACCACATCCTTGTAGTCCAGAATGGTAGACTTCATGGCACGCATTTTCTCCCGCTGCTTGCGGTACAGAATATACGCCTTCGCCACCTCTTCATAGCCGGCCTGTCCCAGTACACGCTCCACACTGTCCTGAATGTCTTCCACGTGGATCTCGTCATTCTCCACCTTTTTCTGGAAATCCGCAGTTACCCGTAACGCAAGAAGATCAATAATGTCATTATTGTAGCTCATCTGCGTCGCAGTAAAAGCCTTCATAATGGCATCATTGATCTTCGTCAGTGTAAAGTCCGATTTGGAACCATCTCGTTTGATTACCTGAAACATCTTATGTACCCCCTTACCTTCGTGTCCCCATGGGCTTTCGCCCGTAAAACCTATCACGGTCTATTCTACAATACTTTGTAGGGGAAGTCAATTAAAGGATACAAGATATTGTGTATACATCAGTTCACCCGTCGATTGCGAGAGTGCTGCTTTACGCTCGCGTAAGGAGCCGGCTCTGTGCAAATCGACGAGGGGAGCGCCATCTCATGAGCAAAAGGCAGCTGCGTAGCAGCGGAAAGCCTCGAAGAGGCGATTTTGCGAATGGCGCAGGGTGAACGACCACGGGTACGAATGGCGCGGGGTGAACGGCCGCGAATGTGAACGGTACTCGCCTCTTACGCTCTCTTCCACACCCTGTGGTACAACACATACGCCACCACCGCAGTCACGCTCTCCGTGCAGACAAATGCCCACCACACACCGGTGACGCCGATCAGGCGGCTCAGCACAAATGCCGCAGGGATGATCACCGCCACATACCGCATCACGGAGATCACCAGGGAAGCCATGCCCTGTCCCAGCGCCTCCAGTGCGCCGGAGCTGGTCACCGACACAGCGGACAGAATAAAGCCCAGACTGATGATGTGCAGTGCTGTAATACCGATGGTAACAGTCTCCGGATTCTCGGTGAACAGTCCGATCAGTCCTCCGGGGATCAGCCAGCACAATGCCGTGCCGATAGCCATGATCCCGGCAGTCAGTTCCAGCGTCAACCGGTAGATCTGCTCCACACGCTTCCGCTCTCCGGCACCGTAATTGTAACCAATCAGCGGCCGGATGCCCTGAATGATGCCATTGGAGGGCAGATAGATAAAGGTCTGCAGCTTGTAATAAACGCCCAGTACCAGCACATACGCACCCGAATAAGCCGCCAGAATACCGTTCAGTGCGGAAATCAACAGAGACGGCAGTGCCATATTCAGCGTAGCCGGAATGCCGATGCCGTAGGTCTTGCCACAGATCTCTCCTTCCGGTCGCAGATAAGTTCTGCGCAATTTTACCGGCAACGGATCCAACACATAATAGATGATATATACTAATAACGTGATCACCTGACCGATTCCGGTAGCCAGAGCCGCTCCGGCGATCTCCATCCGGGGAAACGGTCCGATACCGAAGATCAACAACGGATCCAACACAATATTCGTCACAAATCCGGCGATCATACTGACCATGGTGGCACGCATCCGGCCCACCGCCTGAAAGATTTTCTCTAACGTGATACCTCCGGTGACAATGGTGGAAAACAGGAATACCACATTGGAATATTCCATACCCAGTGCCCGCACGGTATCGCTCTTCGTAAACATCCCTAAGAACCAGTTCATGCCGCAGAGGAATAAGATCATAAGCAGTACGCCGTGCAATACTCCCAGCACCATGCCCTGGGTTGCCGTCTTATCCGCTTTTTCCTGATTCTGTGCTCCCAGATAGAAGGAGATCATGGCATTCACACCCACACCGAAGCCCACTGCCACCGCCGTCAACAAGTTCTGTGCCGGATAGACTAAAGACAATGCCGTCATGGCATCTTCACTGAGCTTCGCCACGAAATAACTGTCTACAATGTTATAGAGGGAATTAAATGCCATGGACAGCATCATGGGAAGTGCCATGGACATGACCAACGGGAATATCTTCTTTTCTTTCATATAAGTCTGGTTCATTTTTCCTCTCCTTAAACAACAAACGCCACACAACATTCCTGCTGTGTGGCGAAAATAAGATCGATATCTTGAAAAATCCACTCCCTTACGGGTTTTATGACCGGTTATTCATTTTGTTCCAGAGCGTATTATAGGGAAGAAATGCCTTTCTGTCAAGCCTGTACGCCCAGTATTTTTGCAAATAACTGTGCCCCTTCCTCCGCCTGATAGATATTGATACCGTCAATGTCTGTGCTGTGGTTGGCAAAGGCAGGGTACAAAAATCCCGCCTCCGGTTTTCCGGCCTCGTAGTCTCCGGTCACTGGACTGATCGTGCCGATGAGAAACTGATAGACTTCCTCGGACTCCCACTGGTTCTCTTTGTCTTTTCCCTTGGTGGGTACATCGTAGCTGCCGAAGAAAAGATAAACGGCATAAGGATATCCCGGCTGGTATCTCTCCCCAATATATTCATAGAGGGAGTACAATAATGCATCATTTTTCAGTTCGCACTGCCGTAATGCCTCCAATAACTGCATAATGCTGCCCGGTTTCCGGGCTCCCTGATCCAGTCGGTAATTTCTCAGATTCACATTGGTATTGGAATAAGGTACCGTCTTGGCAATATTCAGATTTTTCTCTTTTTCGCTTCCGGACAACTTCAGAAAATGAGTATTAAAAGTACCGTCAATAAACCCTTCTTCGTCCATATAGGCTCCTGCAATTCTGGAAAAACAGTTGCGGGACACGGTCATTCTTCTGGTCAGTTCCAGCATATCTTCTCTGTCTATGTGCATTCTTAACCTCTCACCTTTCAGCAGTCTGCAAGCTCTGTATCCGGAACTTACAGCAGTTTGCTCTTCGTATTTACACTTTCACTGTCCTGATATTCCAACAGAGACAGCTTTCCTTCCCGGCATTCCAGAATCGCAGTAGCACAGTTGCCCATATGGAAATGCCAGAAGTCGCTGACCGGAATATCCAACACCGCATTCAGGATACTGCGATTCAATGCTCCATGAGCTACCACCAGCACTGTTTCATAAGTTCCCTCCAACGGCAGCAACACCTGCTTCACGAACTCGCCGCTTCTGGCATACAACTGGGCAAAACTTTCCGCTCCCTCGGGCGGGAGATAGCTCCCCGGATCCGTAAACGGACTGTTGGCCCCCTCCCGGATTTTACGGACATCGGTCCCTTCCCATGGTCCGAAATTGAGTTCCCGGAGTCTTTCGTCTGTGGTCAGCGTAATTTTCCTCTCGCCCACAATGGTCTCTGCCGTATGTCTTGCACGGATCAGCGGGGAACAAAACGCGATTTCAAAAGGAACTTCCTTTAATCTCTCTGCCGCTTCCGCCGCCTGCGCAAAACCTTGAGCATCCAGGTCAATATCCGTCTGTCCCTGCAGCCGCCCCGCCTGGTTCCAGTCTGTCTCCCCGTGTCTTACCAAATAGATTTTCATATATCTGTATCCTCATTCTTCTGTCGTAACTTACTTTTCTTCTGCCTACATTTTTCACTTACCCTGTTATCCACAGTGGTCTGTTTCAAAATACTACGGTTTCCACCGTTCTGTCAACCTGCTCCCCGGACGTATACGCAAAAACAGTGGGTTCCGCTCCCGGTTCCCGCTGTCTTTTTCATAATTGCCTATATCGATTTTCTTATTTTTCGATCTCCGCCGTCATAATGGACTTTGCCTTTGATGTCAGTTCCGCACAGTACTCTCCCAGCCGCAGATACACCGGAATCTCTTCCTCCGTCCGGTTTAAAAGCACCACCGTGATCCGCCCGTCCTTTTCAAACGCCGTCACCTCGATCTTATCTGTGTATCTGGTAACACCGATCCGCTGTGCTGCCGCCTTTAGGAAATGTGTAAAATGCCACATGGTACCCGCGGCTGCGGTATTCCTCAATGTAACGGCAGATATACTCTGCCCAGCGCTTCCGGTATTCCGGCTTTAATTTGCCGCCGTTGTTCCGCTCTCCATTGGTCTTCATGTAGACCGGCGGACTCCAGGGGGGACAGGAGGATATCCAGCTTCCCGCCGTAAGCTTTCTCCGCCGCATCCAGCAGTGGCAGAATGTATTTTTCCACTCTTTCAAAAGAAAAGTGTTCAAAATTCTCATCCGCCTCTTCCCCGTCTGCTTCGTAATGCGCCAGGGAAAAATCGCAGCTGTCTATAGGAATCCGGACACGATAGGTCTCTGTTTTGGCATCTGTCGTTGCAGCGCCTGTTCCTGTTGCTTCATTTGTTCCGCTCTGTCCACATCCGGTCAGCCTGGATACTGCCATGGTTACCGCAAGTACGGTAGATAATAATTTACGCTTCATACACTCGTCCTCCCAATAGGTAAATATTGTTTTTTGTATTTATCATTATCACTGACGGCCGTCTGTTTTATTTGATAATTGAATTCTACCATTAGTTTCCATCAGGCAACAGATAGCAAATTTTCAAAAAGGGGGATTTTTTTCGAATGGAAAAAGGTGGATAATATTACACTGTAAATGGAAAGTTACGCGAGCAATGAGCCGCGCATAGGCATAGTGAAGACAGCGATGGGCGCTCGCGCATGATTCGCTGTCTTTACTTATGCCGAGATGCGGCGAACGCCGCGATATGAAATAAGATTGGCAGCGTTTTATGCTGACAATCTTATGAATAGCGTGGCTCATTGCGGAGGGTTTTATCTTCGGGACATAGTAGAAGAAAAATGTAGATTACGCCCGCTTGTCGGAAACTTCCGGGGCTCAACAGAGAAAAAACATGGATCACGCCCCGCTTGTCGGAAACTTCCGGGGCTCAACAGAGAAAAAACATGGATTACGCCCC
>NZ_JBKVQF010000042.1:0-10155 GCF_046969025.1 Waltera sp.
TCTGACGCACGGTGGTGTGAGAGGACGGCGGTTAGTCACCGCCTCCTACTCGATTGCATTTCATGTTGCCTCAACCTAACATCCGGAACGATCTTCAGGAAAGGCTATCTCTTTTGACTGTAATATACCCAAATCTGCTGAAAAAGTCGACAAAACTCAGTATAATTCACGGGTCGAATGAAGAAAAATGTGGTATAATTTCCAAAGAGTTTTACAAGGGAGTAATTGACAAGCTATGAAAATGAAACACAACAGATTTCAGAAACGTTTGATAACACAATTGTCACTATGGCTGGTACTGCTATTGACATTTACCGGCTGTGCGGAAAGCACCGTCACGCCGCAGGATAATACCTATACGATAGAGCAGCCGGCGACGATCCCCACCGAATTGCTGGAGGCATCGGAGACTGCAGCATCGGAACCCGAATCCGGACAGCCACAGGAAAACGCTTCGGATACACAAGAATCGCAGCAGGTCACATCTGCAACAGATGCTTCGACAGGAGAGGGCACAGCAGCATTTTCCCTTTGGGAGATTCCGGCATACTCCGGCACGCCTTATACAGAGGTCAATGGCAACAAACCTTATTTCACAGAGGCAGATCTGACCACACAGTCCTTCGAGACATACAGCGGGCTGGACAGCCTGGGGCGCTGTGGCGTGGCATATGCCAACGTAGGACAGGACCTGATGCCGACAGAACCGAGAGGGGAGATCGGAGCCGTGAAGCCTACCGGATGGCATCTGGTGAAATACGATAACGTGGACGGAAAATACCTATACAATCGCTGCCACCTGATCGCCTACATGCTGGCGGCGGAAAACGCCAATCCGCAGAACCTGATCACAGGAACCAGATATCTCAACGTGCAGGGAATGCTTCCTTTTGAGACGAAAGTCTGCGATTATATCAAAAATACAGGGAATCATGTCCTGTACCGTGTCACTCCCATATTTGACGGGGATAACCTGCTGGCAGACGGTGTCCTCATGGAAGCCTATTCTGTGGAAGATGTCGGAGAGGGAATCCAATTCTGTGTATTTGCATACAATGTGCAGCCGGGGATCGGTATTGATTATGCTACAGGGGATAACTGGGCAGAGAGCAACGCGGCATCCCAGGAAGCGGCAGCACCCATTGTGATAGAAACACCGACACAACAACCCCAGACAGACACTACGGTGCAGATCACACCGGAACCGTCAGTGCCACAGGAATCACAGGAAACTACCTATGTGCTGAATACCAACACCATGAAATTCCACTATCCGTCCTGCTCCAGCGTGGATCAGATGAAGGAGAAAAACAAAGAGATATATACCGGCAACAGAGAAGATATCATCAATATGGGATATATGCCCTGTAAGCGGTGCAATCCTTAATCGGCAAGTGAATTAGATATAGCAGAAAAGGACCTTCGAGATACTGATAACAGCCTCGAAGCTCCTTATTATTTGCTTAGTAAAGATAAGAATATGATTTGCGTCAACAGTTTTCGTATACTTGCAAACATTCTGCAAATGCTATAGACTAAGACTAGTTTCTATATCTATTTGAATCAGAACAAAGGAGTATATGTTATGTGTACAGCGGCAACTTATAAATCACAGGATTTTTATTTCGGCAGAACTTTTGATTATGAATTTAACTATGGGGAAGAGGTAACGGTAACACCACGCAATTATCCTTTTCCGCTACGGCATCAGAATGCCCTGACGGAGCATTATGCCATGATCGGCATTGCTCATATGGCAGGGGATTATCCTTTGTACTATGATGCAGTGAATGAGAAAGGACTCGGCATGGCGGGACTGAATTTCCCGGGAAATGCAGTATACAGCAAAGTGCAGACAGGTAAGGACAACATCGCCCAGTTTGAGTTCATCCCCTGGATTCTGGGGCAGTGTGCCAATGTGCAGGAAGCCAGAGTATTGTTATCCCATATCAATCTGGTGGATACACCCTTTAATGAAAAATATCCGGTTTCTCCACTGCACTGGATTCTGGCAGACAAGGAAGAGGCCATTACGATCGAGTCTGTGCAGGAGGGGCTGAAGATCTATGACAACCCGGTGGGAGTATTGACGAACAATCCCCCGTTTCCAATCCAGATGTTTCGTTTGAACGATTATATGTCCCTGTCTTCCGAATCACCGACAAACCGTTTTTCCGCAGATCTGAAGCTGAAGCCGTACAGCAGAGGCATGGGAGCCATGGGACTGCCCGGGGATCTGTCTTCTGCATCCCGTTTTGTACGGGTGGCATTCACGAAGATGAATTCCCTGTCCGGATTGTCTGAGTCGGAGAGCGTCAGCCAGTTTTTCCATATTCTGGGGAGCGTGGATCAGACCAGAGGATGCTGTCAGCTGGACAAAGGGGAGTATGAGATCACTATCTACACTTCCTGCTGCAATGCAGACAGAGGAATTTACTATTATACGACCTATGAAAATCATCAGATTACTGCAGTAGATATGTACCGGGAAAATCTGGACAGTGATCGTCCTGTCCATTACCCGCTGGTGCAGGGAGAACATATTTTATTGCAGAATGCTGCAGCAGGAAGCGCGGAGGAAAACCAGTAATGGATGTACAGAAAGAACAGGAGCAGCAAAACCGGACGGATCATGTAGTGTCCGGATTTGCATTCTATTCAGAGAAAGATGCCAGACTGGCAGAGCAGGAGAGACAGAAGATTGCTTATCTGGATAAGCGGATCGATCGGACAAATCTGGAGTCCGTACTGGTTATTTATAAAAAAGCATTGGATGACAGGGTGTTCCGCACTCCGGTAGGTTTGGAATACCTCAGGGAATTGCAGGGAGAACTGAAAGCAGAGCAGGATCTGTTGGGAGAAGAGATTCCGCCGATCCCTCTGTGGACGAACTTTGCGGACACCAGGGAAAAAACGTCTCCTGCCAGAAGAAGAATCAAACCGGCACCGGAAGAAAATAAAAATACGACGTTCCGGCTGTCTCTTATTATGAATATTGTGATGGTCATTGCAATTATTGCAATGTTTATCATCACGCTGAATTCCGATCAGCCCAATGTCCTGAATTATGAAAGAAATCTGCAGAACAAATATGCCACCTGGGAGCAGGAACTGACCCAGAGGGAGCAGACGGTACGGGAAAAGGAAAGAGAATTACATATAGAGACCGAAGTTTCACAAAATTGACATATTTACACGTTATAGTGTAAGTATTCAGGAAAGCCTCGAAGAGGCGATTTTGCGAATGGGGCTGAATAGTTACTATCTCAAGATAGGAAGGTGAGGGTGTATGGACAGACTGAAAGTACTGGTAGTAGATGATGAGAGCAGAATGCGCAAGCTGGTCCGGGATTTCCTGGTGAAGAGCAATTTTGATGTACTGGAAGCCGGTGATGGTGAGGAGGCACTGGATATTTTTTATAAAGAAAAAGATATCGCATTGATCATTCTGGATGTGATGATGCCGAAGATGGACGGATGGCAGGTGTGCCGGGAGATCCGGGTGAACTCCAAAGTACCGATCATCATGCTGACAGCCCGCGGAGATGAGAGAGACGAACTGCAGGGATTTCAGCTGGGAGTGGACGAGTATATTTCCAAGCCCTTCAGTCCCAAGATTCTGGTGGCCCGAGTGGAAGCAATCCTGCGCAGAACAAATCAGCTGGGACAGGAAGAGGCTCTGACCTGCGGCGGCATTACCGTGGATAAGGCGGCACACCGCGTGATCATTGATGGAAAAGATGTGGATCTAAGTTACAAGGAATTTGAACTCCTGACCTATTTTATGGAAAATAAAGGCATTGCCCTGTCCAGAGAAAAGATCCTGAACAATGTGTGGAACTATGATTATTTTGGGGATGCCCGTACCATAGACACACATGTGAAAAAACTGCGCAGCAAACTGGGCGAGGAAGGCAATCTCATAAAGACCATATGGGGCATGGGGTACAAGATGGATGAAACAGCGGAATAAACAACAAAAGAGAAAAGTACATTCTATCAGGGGACAGTTTGCCTGGATCTTTATCGGCCTGATGATCGGTACGATCCTGCTGTGCCTGATGATCAACTATTTATTTCTGGGAAAAGTCTATATGCAGAGCAAACTGGATGTTATTCATGATGCTTACGGAACCATCAAGCAGGCAGCGGAGAGCGACAGCTATGACACGGAAGAATTTGCCAGAGAACTGGATGATGTGTGCAGAAGCTACAACATGACGGTATGCGTTATGGATGTGAATTCCAATATGAAATATGTGTCCATCAACGGCGGTGAGAGACTGGAAAACCGCCTGATCGGTTATGTATTTGGACTCAGCATACCTTTCAATGACCAGAGGGTGATCGAGAACGGCGATGATTATGTGATCAAGAGAACCGGACAGGAGGACAAGGAATATCTGGAAATCTACGGAAGACTGAATACCGGCATTTCTTTTATTATGCAGACACCTCTTTCCAGTATTCAGGAGAGTGCAAAGATCGCCAACCGCTTCTATGCCCTTGCAGGATGTCTGGGAGCAATGGCGGGTGGTATTATTATCTGGTTCGTCTCCCGAAGTGTGACCAAGCCGATCCTGGAACTGAATAATATTTCGAAACGGATGGTACAGCTGGATTTTGAGGCAAAATATCAGGGGAAGGCACATAATGAGATCGATCTGTTGGGAGAGAATATCAATAAGTTGTCCGATTCCCTGGAGAAAACCATTTCGGAACTGAAGACAGCGAACAATGAATTGCAACGGGATGTGGAGAAAAAAGAAGCCATTGACGAAATGCGCAAGGAATTTCTGGCCAATGTATCCCACGAACTCAAGACCCCCATTGCGCTGATTCAGGGTTATGCGGAAGGGCTGCAGGAGGAGATCAATGACGATCCCGAGAGCAGGCAGTTCTATTGTGATGTCATCGTGGACGAAGCAGCGAAGATGAACAACATGGTGAAAAAGCTTCTGACCCTGAACCAGCTGGAATTTGGTAATGATGTGGTGGCCATGGAGCGGTTCGACCTTACGGCGCTGGTGAAAAATTATATCCAGTCAGCGGCAATTCTGACAAAACAGCATGAGATCACTGTGCGGATGGAAGAGTATCCGCCGATCTATGCATGGGCGGATGAATTTAAAATAGAAGAAGTGTTCATGAACTTTTTCTCCAATGCGGTCAATCATTGTGAAGATGATAAGATCATCGAAGTGAAAATGGAACAAAAGGACGGCAAAGTACGGGTATCTGTATTCAATACAGGCAAACCGATCCCGGAGGACTCTATCCACCATATCTGGGAGAAGTTCTACAAGGTGGATAAGGCAAGAACCAGAGAATACGGAGGCAGCGGTGTGGGATTGTCTATCGTGAAGGCCATCATGGAATCCATGAACCAGCAATTCGGTGTGAACAATTACAACAACGGCGTGGAATTCTGGTTTGAGTTAGAGACAAAATAGTAAATATAAAGGATATATTTTTATATGAGGGAAGAACAGATACAGGAGGCACCGGTAAAGGTACTGTTAGTCGGTGTGGATGTCGGTGAAGAACCGGATTTTGAGCGTTCCATGGAGGAACTGGCAAGTCTGGCGGAAGCTGCGGAAAAAGAAGTGGCCGGTCAGATTGTACAACGGCTGGATCATGTCAATAAAGCGTTATATATCGGCACCGGAAAAGTGACAGAGGTGCGCAGGCTGGCAGAAGAATGCGGGGCACAGGAGATTGTGTTTGATAATTCTCTGACACCTTCACAGGTAAGAAATCTGGGAAATGAACTGGAACTGCCGATCATCGACCGGACTAATCTGATCCTAGATATATTTGCCATCCGGGCCCAGACAAGAGAGGCAAAATTACAAGTGGAGACAGCCAGACTGCAATATATGCTGCCGAGACTGGTAGGAATGTATGATGCACTGAGCAGACAGGGCGGTGCCAGTGGCAGCATGAGTAATAAGGGCACCGGTGAGAAAAAGCTGGAACTGGACAGGCGTAAGATCGATCATCGTATCACAGAACTGAAAAAGGAACTGGAAGATGTGGGACGTACCAGAGAGGTGCAGCGGAAAAAGAGGCAGCAGTCCCGTATCCCGCAGGTGGCTCTGGTAGGATATACCAATGCGGGAAAGTCTACAATTCTGAACCGTATGGTAGAGCAGTTCGGCGAATTGCCGGATAAAACGGTCATGGAAAAGGATATGCTGTTTGCTACACTGGAGACCAGTGTCCGCAGTGTGGATACCGGACATAATAAGCCCTTTTTCCTGACGGATACGGTTGGATTTATCAACAAGCTGCCCCACGGACTGGTAAAAGCCTTCCGCTCTACACTGGAAGAGGTGAAGTATGCGGATCTGCTGATCCAGGTGGTGGATTTCAGCGATGAAAATTACAGACAGCAGATGCAGGTAACTGCTGATACCTTAAAAGAACTGGAAGCAGGTGACATTCCGCAGATCATAGTGTATAATAAGGCAGACAAATGTGAGATGGAACCACTGCCGCAAAAGAGACAGGACAACTGGTATCTGGCGGCAGGACTTAATATCGGTATCCGTGAACTGGCAGAGGCTGTTGAACAGAAAGTCTATGCGGATAATGCAGAGTGCGTATTTCTGATCCCGTACAGTGCAGGAAATGTGGCTTCCTATCTGATGGAACAGGCGCAGATACTTTCCAGAGAGTATAGGGAGGACGGTATTCTGATCCATGCGGACTGCCATAGACAGGATATGGACAGATACAGAGAGTATATAGTGTCATAAGATCACAGAAATTACAATGAGGGAAGGATAAAAGATGGAGACCAATACACAACAGGAACGAGCAAAGAGACTGGAACAACAGGCAAGAGAATACCTGATGCAGTCCAATGATCCGATATTTACCAGGTATTTACAGCAATTACTTCCAAGAATACAGAGACAGCCGGAATATGTAGAACAGCTACAGGCAGAACTGGATAAAAGCGTGGAATTCTGGTACCAGAGACAGCAGATCAATGCAAACAGAGGCGGAGAAACCGGAGCGGAGTCATCTGTGCCGCAGCAGAGTGTACCACAGGAGGCAGCCGCCGGAGAACAGCAGACAGCCGGGCAATCACAGACACAGCCAGTGGGGCAGTTTACCATGCAACAGGTGCAGGCGCCGGTGACGCAGGCACCGGCACAGAAGAAGCAGAATGCGGAATATCTGGTCGCAACCATTGCATTGTCGGTGGTTGGCGGAATCTTTATTCTGACCGCACTGGTATTGCTTGGTATGTATTTTATGAACGGCTGGATCAAAGGTATTTCTTTATATGCAGTTTCCCTGGGAGTGGTATTGATCGCAGAATTACTGATCCACAGAAAGCTTCCGAAACTGGCCCGGATCTTTTCGGCTATCGGTATAGCGGCGTTATATCTGTCGACCATGATCAATACGATTTCCCTACATAATTTCGGTATGCTTCCTGCAGCGGCGATCATTGCAGTGATTACAGTGGGCACGGTTTTACTGAGCAGAAAAAGGGATTCCCTGATACACAGAATGCTGGGAATCGCAGCATGCTGGCTTTGTGCGTATCCGCTTTTCGGTTCTTCATTGCTTTCGGAGCCGGAAGGCCTGCTGGTGCTGGCATTGATTCTGTTACTGAGTGTACTGAGCATCTGTGTGCCGGTAAGAAGATATCATACGGCTTCGCAGTTGATACAACTTGTCAGCACTACGATCCTTTTCCCGGTAACGGTATCCTGTGTGATCAGTACACAGGGAATGCCGGTCTGGGTGACAGCAGCTGCATTTGGAACCTTTTTCCTGATCGCACATCTGATCCTGGTAGTGCAGAGCAATTACATACTAAAAGAAAAACAGGCGGGCCATGCAGTGAATGAAAACGGCTTGCTGGCAATCTATATAGCATTTCTTCTGGTAGCCGGAATTACAACCGGTACAGCGATGAACAATTATTGGGGAAGAGCGGAGAACGACGCATATATCGGAATCATCGCCCTGACGGGAATGGCGTTTGTAGTCGCAGTTCTTGCGGGAATTGCCATACGTGGAACGTGGAAAAAATGGCTGCCCTGTTACTTTTTCAGTTTTGTTGCGGTATGTGCCTTTTCTGTAATAGAAAGTAACTGGCCGATACTCATATGCCTGACAGCGTTGCTTTTACTGACGAAGATACTGACCCGTTTTGCGGAAGGCGGACTGAGGGCACTGGATGTGATCGTTACATCACTGTACTGTATTGAACTTCTGGCAAACGGAAAGGAAATACCGTATGCATACCTGCTCCTTGCGGGAACCATCCTCAGTATGTTCCTGGTCTATGGATGGACAACGATACAGGAGCTCCTGCTTACTTTTTCCCTGGCATTTTTTGCAGCGGCCAATTTGATGCCGATGCTAAAGCTGCCGGCTTTTGCGGGGATCCTGTTTGTAAGTATATTGCTGTTTAATAATGTGAAATATATGCGCGGGAAAAACATCCTGATATTTAATGTATTTGTAATGGTGGGGCAGATCGGAGCGTTGATCGCTCTGGCAAATCCGGTGTACCGGAACTCTTATCTTACTTATCTGTGCATGTTTGTGTTTGTACTGGCTTATCTGGTACTGACATTGCAGGAGAGATACTATAAGAAGTTTAAACACAGAGAACTGATCATTGTGATCTTTCTGACCTATATGGCACTGATCGTTAAGACCAATGTTCCCGTGATCAATAGTGTTCTGATCATGCTGATTGCGCTGGTAAGTGTAACACTGGGCTTTTTGAAAAAAGATAAGCCGGTAAGAATATATGGACTAGTGCTTTCTTTGTGCACTTGTGGTAAAATAGCATTATATGATTACTGGGGAGCACCGGTATTGCAGAAAACGGTCCTTTTCTTTGTAGTGGGTGTGATCGCACTGGCGATTGCCGGGATTTATATCGTACTTGAGAAAAATACAGGAAACAATGGAAAAACAGACAGGGAAGGATAGAAGAATGACAGGAAACAAAAAGAAGATTGTATGCGGAGCGTTATTGTGTGTAATGGCGCTTGGCATGACAGCCTGCGGAAATGAAATTCCGGATCTGACAGAAGAGGAATCACAAAGAGTCGGAGAATATGCGGCGGTAACTCTCTTAAAATATGATGCGAATCACCGGAGCCGTCTCGTGGACCCGGAAATCGTCATTGCAAAACTGGAAAAAGACGCGGCCAGGGAAGCCGGAAGACAGGAGAATGCACAGACGGAAGAGAAGCCTGCGGAATCGGCTGCTTCAGAAGCCCAGGCACCTACCGCACAGGAGGATATTACCACCAGTCTGGAGGATTTCTTCGGACTTGCGGAGGGAGTGACCTTGACATACAGAGATTACCAGATAGCAGACTCTTATCCGGAGGACGGATCTACGGAGGATTATTTTGCGTTGGATGCATCCACCGGGAAAAAGCTTCTGATATTGAACTTTGAACTGACCAACGGAACAGACCAGGAGGAAAATGTTGATTTCCTGAGTACCGCATCCAGATACATCATTACTGTAAATGACGGCACACGTGGAAATGCATTGACCACAATGCTGCCCAATGACATGTCTACGTATGTGGAAACCATGGCTCCCGGTGAGACACAGGGATTGGTCCTGCTACTGGAAGTAAATGAAGATATGGCAAATGGGATACAAAACATTTCTCTTCGTCTCAAAAATACATCAAATGAATATACAATTCAACTTTTATAGGCATATATACTGTAAATTATGAGAAAAAGAGAAAAGACAATAAGATCCAAAATGACAAAAAAGCCCATGATTATGGGCTTTTTTACTGCTTTTGCAAAATTGTTTGAAAAATATGCAAAATAATGTTGACAAGTGGGGCACAGGGTGATATACTCAGATTCGTTGTTGAGGCAGCGCCGAGACAACACAACAGCTCGAAAGAAACTTGAAAAGATTTCAAAAAAAGTTGTTGACAAAGTCTGACAGATATGTTAACATAAATATCTGTCACGGAAAACAAGGTTTTCCAAGACGAAAAAAGATTTCAAAAAAGTTGTTGACAAACGGAAGCGGTTATGATAAGATATCAGAGTTGCCGCTGAGAACAACAGCAAAGCAACACAGCTCTTGCGAAGCAAGAGGTTATGATCTTTGACAAATAAACAGTAATGCAACCC
>NZ_JBKVQF010000043.1:0-9304 GCF_046969025.1 Waltera sp.
TCATATAGTCACCCGCTTTCAAAAATTGAAGTTTTTTCATTTCTCGAAACCGCTTTGCTGTACTTATTATACTGTCTGCTAATAGTATATGCAAGATGTCGCTTTCAAAAACGCAAATTTTTTTATTTTTTGAAAGTGGAAACTATGTAAAGACAACCCGAAAGCTGCCCCAGGCATCAAGCCTATCCTGCTTACACAGGTTCATTATCATCTGCATCATCGTCCTCAAACTCGGGATTGTACCCATAGTCATCGTCATCGTCCACATAATCAGCATCCGGATCAGGCTTTCACCCGGACGGAGCTGGTCGATGATCTCATAATTCATGCCTGCACCAGTGCGCACATTCAGACGAGAACCGCTCGTTACCACCTTGCCAGTTTCCATGTTTCATCCTGATTCTGCAATTCCTTCTTTTCTTCCATAGGCAATTTCCTTTTCCTGAACGGACTCGCTTTTGCTCGCTCGTTGTCTCGGCATTCGTCAAAGTCTCAAGTAAGCTTGGACCTTGACTCATTGCGCACGCAAAAAGCCCGTCCAGAATAGATTGTTTTGTCTCACTGCTTTTCCTAATTTTACACCCTAAAACTCATCCTACACTGTAGTTAATCCCTCTGGGTGACGGCTAGGAAAATGTGAATTGGTGACAAGCATCCATCCCCGCTGATAAAATCAGTATTTTCAATCTTGTTTCGCTGACAAATGAGTGACACTGTCACCCTGAGGGTTCAACCATTCCGTTCCTACGAATTCATATTTATGGCTACCATTCTCACTCAATATGCGGTAATGATAACACTGTTTTCTTATTAGATTACCCTAATATAGCATTAAAAAAGAACCACCGCTACGGCAATGGTTCCTTCTAATTTAAAGTAGTATCTCTTTTTTGTGTGTATCCGTCAAAAATGAATTATTGACAATATCACTCCTCTGTTGCAAAAAACAATTTGCTACTTTTTCAATATCCTTTGATACCTTTGTATAACTATTGGTACTCAAAATAATCTTTCCCTGATCATCAACATCAAACGCCACGAAACGATACTCATCCAGTCCTGATTTCAAAGCCAAATCTACTAAAGCTTTTTTCCCTTTAAAAGAAGGTAACACCAACTCCGACAAATATGAGTTCAATCGTATTTCATAATCTAGGACAGTTACAATTCCAAGATTCTCTGAGTTTGATATCGAATGAAACAAATATTTCTCCATGAGAATCATCTCCTGACCAATGTGAATACGGATGTCTAATTCCGTTATATGCATTATATAAATCGTTTAAGTAAATCAAGCAAATCCGCTACTATGGGCTTTATGCCAGATCTCGCGAGAATGATAAGAAAATCAATCTCGCCATTGCAAAGGAAAAACGTAAAACTATTCTTTCTTTTAATCGTTGGCGCGATTGTACATTATCTTCCTTTGGATATGGATTACTTCTTAAATGAAGACGATGAGTTTGGTGAAGACTTCCCTGGTGCTAAAGGCTTCTATATCTTCTAAAACCTATCGTTTATTTGTTGTGCCCGCTAACTTGCGGGCACTTTTCATATCTAGCAAGCCCAAAGGTAGAACTTTCCTATAAAGCAAAAAATGCTCCCGATTACAAAATCAGGAGCATTTCCACTCATAGATTTATTTGGTTTGTTTCTCTTCCTTGCGCTTTTTTACAGCTACCGCTCCTATCGCTGCCGCTGCTGCGATTCCTGCAAAGGCTATCAGCCAGATAAACGCTGCCCTGCTCTCCGTATCAGAGTTATCCTTTACGCTATCCTCGGAAGCCGTCTCTGCACTCTCAGCTCCATCGCTTCCTGCTGCGCCTGTGGTATCTGTTAGGGCTGCTTCCTCCATCGAAGCCTCATCTAACACGATGGTATAGTCCGAAGCATGGGTAAATCTAAGATAAGCAAAGCCTTCCGCATCTACCTCTCCTGCACTGATGAATTCCAGTTCCCTCGTGCTTTCATTGTAGTAGAAGAGGTTTGCCACAAGCCCCTGGTTAGCTGCCCCTACGTTGATACGCAGGACTGCCTCAAAGCCAAACCTTCCTTCATAGGCAAGTGTTACATTCATCGAAGTCCTCTCGCCTGTCAGCGCATTGATAAGGTCTACCGGAATCGCATCCGACGCCTCTTCGCCATACGTTACCCTAAAGTCAATATCTCCGACCTTATCTGAGACGCTCTTTCCATTTACGGACCAGGAAATGCCACCTCCCAGGTCGAATTCTATCGTTACGTTCTTTCCTCGTATCTCATCGAATACATCGCCCGGCACTACGCTTGCACCGTTCATATCAACAGTGACCCTCTCGCCCTCTGCGCGTGCCGCTGTCTCTGCCTTAATGACCTCCCAGCCTTCCTTGCCGTCCTCTCCGCGGATAAAAGGCATTGCCTGCTCACCCTGCTCTGCAGCTGCATTGCCCTGCGATCTTATCGGGTTTGCCGGCTGCGCCGGAGCTGGAGTCGGTACTGGCATAGGAGCGGGTGCAGGCGTCGGAGCCGGTGCCTGGTTTGCTGACTGCGCTGCCGTAGAATCCTTCCTGCCTGAGTTGCTTCCTGTGCTTCCACTGTGATGTCCGGAGCTGCTTCCGGAACTGTTACTGCTTCCTGTGCTGGAAGAGCCTCCAGATACAAGCTTTTCAATCGCCTTTTCCGCATAGTAGCCACAGTCGCTGCACGCATAGGACATGATGCCCTCCTGCGTGGTCGTTGCCGGTCTGAGCTGTCTGCTTACAAGATTCGTATGGTTCGCCGTATCCTTCGGCGTTGCAACACCGTCATCTAATTTCTTACCGCATACCAGACACCAGGTCTCACCCGTAGTTCCCTCTGCGATACAGGTTGCCTTGACAGCTCCCTTTACTTCCTTCTTTGCATGCTCGCAGTTTGCACGGGTAATCTGAATCGTAACGGTTTCCGCTTTATAGCTGCCCTTATCTGCCCCGTCATAGACTGCCGTTGCAGAAGTTACATTACCACCAGTGCCATCATCTTCTACCAGTGCTTTTGCCGCATCCGCATCATCCCATTTCCAGCCCTGTGGCAGCTTCACACTGCCGACCGTCTCACAGGAATGTGCCACGTTCATTTTACTGCCCGGCATAAACGGTGCAGCCTGTGCCTGATTAACCGTTACTGTCACACTGCCTGTCACTGCCTCATAGGAAGCAGTATCCTCCGGTGTAAAGAGATACTCAAAGGTCTTATTTCCAAGATAGGTAAGCTTCGTCGAAGGCGCCTTCCACTTGAAGGTTCCGGCTACCGATGCAGCTGCTCCAGTGCCAGTGCCAGTGCTTCCCATGCCATTGCCATAAATCGCCGCACCTGTAGGCGTCTGATTGTACAGGTAATCGCCATGCGTATACGCATTTGCTGTGGCGGGCTGTGTACTGATATACGGCATTGCTTTCTTTACTGTCAGCGTTACCGTTTTTTCTATTGTCTCATAATTTTTCGTATCCGTCGGCGTGAAGATAACCGGATACGCATTGGTTCCAGGCTTTGGTACAAGGCTTGCCTCCTTAAAGCGCCAGATGCCATCAAGCATTGCGTCATCTGCGCCTCTTACCTCGCCCGGCTTCTGCGCATGGCTCTGACACCAGTCAGCCGCAATACTCGTAGGGCTGTAGTAATACGCTTCGGGAATCGGCACGCTCACAACCTTCGGCACTGCTTTTTTGACGCTGACCGTTATCATTCCCTTGCACTTCGCATACGCATCATCCGTCGGTGTAAAGGTCCATGCCGCATTGTAATTCCCTGCATCCGGTTTTTTATCCGGTTCATCAAAGGAAAGCTTTCCGGGTACTGTCTTTCCGCTCACCTTATCCGCAAAGGTTGCACTGTTAAACTGCAGGCTGGAAAGCGCCTCTCCGTAGGTTAAGTCAGCCTTCTTAAGGCTTATGCCGCCCTTTAGTTGTACCGGTAGCTGGTCTATCAGTTTTATTACGACCAGGATTCCCTGATTGGTATTTATATTATAGTTCGCAGTCGATACTGGCACAGTTATCGTTGCCGCGTCACCTACTGCACCACCTGTCTTTACTGTGTAAGAGAGCCTGCCATCCTGAGAAACGCTCACTCCTTCAAGGATGCTTTTACTGTCCGACGTCTTGACTACGTCATAGGTTACTCCACCGCAATCCTTTGGCAGAAGCGCTGCCAGGTCGATGCTGTCCGAGCCGCCCCTGAGGAACAGAAAATCTCTGTAAATGTTTGGTGGATTCCAAGAAGCCTGTGCGATATTGACTTTTACGGTCAATGGCTTTGCCTCTGTATAATTTATAGCTGTAGGATATAAAAGCTTAATCGTCGCGCTTCCTGCGCCCTTAATCGTTACCTCTCCTTCCCTTGAAACCGAAAGAAGCCTTGTCGCAATGTCTGCTTTATCTATATCATTACCATTTGCATCCTTTGCATCTATGACGGTATATTCAGGAAGGTTGTAGTGGATATTATTTGTTTCTACTGCCAGAGAGAACGGAGCATCTCCATAGCGAACTTTCCAGTCATCCTGATAGCCTGCAAGCTTCACAAACTTGCCCTGTGCCTTGTCAGTGTAAAGGAAACCATTTTCTCTCGTAACAGCAGCAGGGTCATCGATGTCCTCATAGTAACCCTCTACCTTTATGCTGTAATTTCCACTGGTTGAAGCTTTCTCAATCCCAAACGCCCACTTGCCAGCAGCACCATCCGGCTTTGTTGCCTCCGCATCTGTCCGAAAATCTAATTCCTTCCAAAATTCTTCCTTCGTATCGCCAGCCGCCAATGTTCCACCTAAGATTTCAAACTTAAGCTTTTCCATTCCCGGGAAAGGTTCCCCGTAGGTTCTGTGCATATTTTCAACCTTAATCGTAATCGGGCGCGGTGCAATCTCCGCTGTCAGCGATATCTCAACAGACGGACAACTATTATTTTCCGCCATGACCATAATCGTAAAAGGATAGCTGCCTGCATTGGTAACCATATAGGTATTCGCGTCCTCATACGCCTTTCCATCTGCCCCTTTGCAAGTTATTTTCAGCGGAAATTTATCCACATACTCACTGTCAAACCCATCCTTTGCAAGCGTCTTACCCGTGCAGGGTGCAATATAGCCGCCTGTTACCGGAATATGGGCATTCTCATCATACTTATCTGCTTTAAGTGTTACGTTTATCGCATCACTGTCAGCCAATGCCGTATGTGCCGTTCCATCATACTCTGCCGCAGTTGCCGTAGCGCCTGCTGCCTGCATCTCACCCAGTCCGATTGCAAACTTAAATGCAACCGTACCATAGTAAGCGCCGCATCCGGTAATTATCGCTGTAGGCGCGTCAGTTGACTCTTTATTTTCATTACATTTAATGTTGTTTTTATAGACTACCGTATAATTTGCATTTTTAATGTCTGCATTGGCAGAGTTTGTGGAGTCCTGTGCCAGCTCTTTTCCAGATTTGTATTCTGGTCCGGTAAGCTTTACAGCTCCTTTTGCAGTCATCAGTGTAATGCCCGTCATTACCTGCGGATAGCCATCGTAGGTACGACCTTCCAGACCTTCGATATGAAGGTAGCCTTTTTTATAGGCTTCCGCAAGGTCAGTCCTTCCGCAGATGCTGCAATAGCCATAGTCATCCTTCGTATGTGCCTTAAGGGTTACCTTGGAAGACGGCATCGTGAAGGAAAGGTCTGTCGTATCTATCGTTACTGCATTGCCGCCATAAGGCTCATAAGAGCAGACTTCGCCCGTGACCTTAATTTTCTGGTCCGTCGTACCTCCATTGCTGTACAGTCCGTAGGTTGCACCGTCCCTCTGTGTGACATTTGTGTCATTTTCTCCACCTGTAGGCAGAGCGATACCACCCAGCTCTATCGGGAACCATATCTTAAATGCGCCAGCTCCCTTCGTTATTTTGCTGGAAAAATCAGCAGAGTCATGATTACAGTAGATGCTGGCATCCAGATTACTTTCATCTCCCGTAAACGCATCAGGTATTTGTGCTCCCTTCTCTATAACTATCTCAGCCTTGCCAGAAGGAACCGTTACATTCTCTAGTCCAGCTACACCCTCGCCCAGCCGCAGTACAGCGGTATCACCAGGAAAGCTTATGTTTCCGACCACGTTTATATTTTCTATGGTAACATCCTGTCTCCCTGTCATAAACAGGTAGTTTCCCTTACCCGTCAAGGTATGTGGCTCATCACCCTCTGAACGCAGCGTTATCTCAGCCGGCAAATATACTTTATCGAGCATCTTGTTTATACTCTTACCTGCTATCGTATCCTTCAGCAGCAGGATTTCCAGCTTCTTCCATAACTTGTATTCTTCATTCTTTTTATGCTCTTTCGATTCTTCCAGATAGAACATGGCTGTATCCCATGTCAGGAAATACATCGTTTTTGTCTCACCGCTATTTTTTTCTATCTGAAACTTTACAACGGCCTGAGATGTATCCTCCGGCATGTCAGCGCGAAGCACTTTTACACTGCCCTGACTTCTATCCGTTCTGCTTATATCGGTCTTAATACCGGCTGAATAAAAAGCATAGCCTTCTTCCAGCGTATCCGCAATAGCATAACCCTGCGTTTTATCAAGCAGAGAATCATCATTTTTACCAAAATTGCTCAGAGCAATCTCTCCATACTCACCACCTGAAAGCATTACTTTTGCACGTTTTATCTGGCTAAACTCTCTGTGGTCTATATGCAGAGCCTTTATCTTTGCAGTATCTCCGGATACGCTAAGGGTGGCACCTCCACATACCAGAACCTCTTCTCCCTCATACGTACCTCCGGTAATTGTACAGGAAATATCAGTATTGTGCATCTCACTAGCTTTTCCAATATAAATACTGTTGCTGTAATAACCATCTTTTAGCTTTGCAGCCGCACCACCCAAAAACCTCAAGACACCCTTATAATTACCATTCTCTACCGTAAGCTTTGCTTTGTTCTGAATAGAAACTGGGGCGATCAGTGTTCCATTCTGTCCCGTGCCTGCGTCTTTAAAGACTGCCTCCACACCTTCGCCAGTGATATAAAGACCCTTTCCTGTAACGGTACAGCCATTAAGATCCATACAAAAGCTGACCTTTTTTGTACCCCCATCTATTTTCCACTCGCTTTCTGGCTCAGAAATATTTTTCAGGATTTTCAACGTAATTTCAAGGTCTGCATCCGCATCAGCAGTATTTACTGTAGCTTTAACTGCATCGAATGCTTTCGTAAGTGTTGCATAACGTGTTGTATTCCCACCTACCGTAACTTCCGCAACACCTTCTTCTACCGTAAAGACAGCCTTTTTGGAGGTCGCCGTATATTCACCGCAGGTCGCTACACAATAGTATTGATAGGTGCCTGCCAAAAGTCCTGTAGGAATCCTGTAGGTCGCAGATTTTGCATCTCCCTTCGTTTGTTCTACTTTTGTCGTTGTTCCATTTATTGTTTCATCAGCATACCACTGGTAGGAGATACTGCCACTGCCAGATTCCGCTTTTACGGTTAGCTCAGGCGCCTCGGAAGCGGTATAGTTTTCCATCACAGTTTCCGCTCCGCTGGCAATCGTTGGATGCGTCGTGAAATAGAGCGGACTTTTAACAGCCGTTACCTTTTTCCCTTCGTCTGTCCACCTGGCTGTTAGGTCTGCATAGGTACCATCCTCATACTTTAAGGTATAGCCGACCTTCAGAAGGTCCTGCAGGGTTTTATTAGGATTATTAACCCAAATCGCATTGCCTGAGGCTTGGGCAGGGGTAAAGGTTCCCTCTGCAATCTGGCTGTTGTCGGGTAATCTAAGACGTCCATTAAAGGTTCCACCCTCAATGTTTACAGCTAACTTTTTATATTCGTTATCCATTATAATACGGTTGCCAGCATTCGCTGTTAAAGTAGCGCCTTTTTTAACTGTAATTTTAATGCTACTATTATCGTAAACACCGATGCAACGAGAATCCTTGTTATTGTTTTCAATAACTGCGCCGCCGCCAATGATACAGTCGGAGCAGCTGCCCATAAACATAATAGCGCCATATTTAAGCTTAACGTTTCCGGTCACCTTCGTATTGGTAATTGTACAGGCGTTACTGTCACAAATAGTAATGACGCCTTCCTGACTACCATTACTTCCACTAATATTTGCTTCGTCAATGGTACAGGTCGCACCTCCCCACATCGCAACTGTGGAACCGGTTCCAGCATTTTTGATTGTGACATGCTCAATTTTCAGCACGCTATCTACAGTTATCAGTCCATCTCCTTTGAATCTATTTTGCCCATATTGATAGTTGCCTGTAATTGTTCCCTCATTCGAGCCGGACGAGGTAATTGTTATATTTGCTCTTTTAAAATATAAACGCGCATTGTCAGCCAGTTTCAATGTATGGCCATTCAAATCCAGCTCTATCTCTTTTGCCAAACCGGTACCAATGGTAAGCGCACTTGTTATGGAGGCATCATCATTCAACAGTTTAATGGAAACTTTTTCCAGGTTTGCGTTTCCATGCCCGCCAATCCATGTTGCAAGGTCCTGAGCGTTGTATTTTTGCTGTACAGTCCCGTCAGCTTTCATTTCTGTTACTTCAATCGTTCCATCAGCCAGCAGTGCAATCCCATATTCGCCTACGAGCACATAAATGGTCGGAAGCTCCACGTCTTTACCCAATACGAGCTGGTTGCCGTCTCCATCCTCATCCGGCAGTACCGGCGTATAGGCATAGCAGAAGCCGTTTGACGCTTCACTGCTGTCAAATTCTTCTGCGTCGCTCTCTTCCACATTCAGCTCCCACTTGATGTTTTTCAGACGGATTTTCTCCGTCGTTGTCTCGGTATCAGAGGAAGCTGCTGCGTCAGAGCTGCCTGTCGTCTTTACACTGTCTGCATTATCGGATGTAGATGCTGTGTCGGTTTTCTTTGCATTGTCTGCAACGTCGGATGTGGATGCCGTGTCAGAGGCATCGTCCTTCTCTGCTGCGTGTACTATGAGTTTATGCGGCAGAAGGGTATCCGCCATCTGGCCAATAAGCGCACCAAAAGCAGAGGGTAGGTCGGCACGTGCCTGTGTATCCTCTGTATCAGAGCTGCTAGAGCCATTTGGGTTGTTTGATTTGTCAGAATTTCCAGAATCCTTTGATGTATCCGAATCCTTTGTATCTGCATTTCCATTGTCAGAAGCACCAGACTTATCGGAAGCATCCGCATTGCCGGAATCGCCATCCTTTTCATCTGAGGATTCTGTATCTTTCTTATCATCAGAGGACGCAGTATCTCCATTACTGTCATCCGTCTGCGCATCGTCCTTCTCTGTATCTCCCGTCTCGGAAGC
>NZ_JBKVQF010000044.1:0-8637 GCF_046969025.1 Waltera sp.
AACATATCTCAAGGATGCTCTGTCTATTAATTTCCTACAGTAAATTTACCCGAACGAAATTACAACAAACTATTTTCAGATGAAAACAAATGTATTAAAATAGAAATAACGATTCAAAGTGTTGGATAGTTATAGCAGACGCAAGAGAAAATAATGAAATATAGAAACGGAGGATCCTACGATGAAGAGAATCGGAATGTTAACGAGCGGTGGTGACTGCCAGGCCCTGAACGCAGCTATGAGAGGTGTGGTGAAGACCCTGGCGAACGGCAAGGAAGAGGTGGAGATCTACGGCTTCCTGGATGGCTACAGAGGACTGATCTACGGTAATTTCCGAATGCTGACGGACAAGGATTTCTCCGGTATTCTTACTAAGGGAGGAACAATCCTGGGAACCTCCCGGACCCCGTTCAAGACGATCCAGGATCCGGATCCCAACGGGCTGAACAAAGTGGAAGCCATGAAGCAGAACTATTACAAGCTGCAGTTGGACTGCCTTGTAATTCTCGGTGGTAACGGCACCCACAAGACTGCGAACCTGCTGCGCAAGGAAGGACTGAATATCGTGACCCTGCCCAAGACCATCGACAATGACCTGTGGGGTACTGATATGACCTTCGGTTTCCAGAGCGCAGTAGATATTGCTACGGATGCCATCGACTGCATCCATACCACAGCAGCTTCTCACGGCAGAGTATTTATCGTGGAAGTTATGGGACATAAAGTAGGGTGGCTGACCCTGAATGCCGGAATGGCAGGCGGTGCGGACATCATCCTGCTCCCGGAGATCCCTTATGATATCGATAAGGTGATCGAGAAGATCGAAGACAGGGACAAAAAGGGCTGCCGTTTTACCATTATCGCTGTGGCTGAGGGCGCGATTTCCAAGGAAGATGCTGCCCTGACCAAAAAAGATTACAAGAAAAAGATGGAAAAATATCCGTTCCCTTCCGTATCCTATGAAGTGGCTGCACAGATCCAGGAGAAGACCGGCAGAGAAGTACGTGTCACCGTACCCGGCCATATGCAGAGAGGCGGAAGCCCCTGCCCTTACGACAGAGTATTCGCCAGCCGTCTGGGTTCCGAGGCAGGCAAGCTGATCCTGGACAACCAGTACGGCTTCATGGTAGGCTATAAGAACCGTGAGATCGTAAGAGTTCCGTTAGAGGATGTAGCGGGCAAGCTTAAGACCGTGGATCCTGATGCTACCATCGTACAGGAAGCGAAGCTGCTGGGCATCTGCTTCGGCGATTAAGACAGAAAATTAATGAGTAACTATTTTCGACAAGCATCTGCTAATATTTGATGGCTCTGAATAGTTACAAGGAAGAGAGAAAAAACATGTCATATACAGCACTATACCGGAAATTCCGCCCGGACGCTTTTTCCGATGTCAAGGGTCAGGATCATATCGTGACGACATTGAAGAATCAGCTGCGGGCGAACCGGATCGGCCATGCGTACCTGTTTACCGGAACAAGAGGTACCGGTAAGACCACGGTGGCCAAGATTTTTGCGAAAACAGTGAACTGCGAACACCCCACAGAGGACGGCCCCTGTGGGGAATGCCGTATTTGTAAGGCAATCGCAGCAGGAGCCAGCATGAATGTCATCGAGATCGATGCGGCTTCCAACAACGGTGTGGACAATATCCGTGAGATCATCGACGAGGTATCCTATTCCCCCGCGGAGGGAAAATACAAGGTCTACATCATCGACGAGGTGCATATGCTCTCCCCCGGAGCTTTCAACGCATTGTTAAAAACGCTGGAAGAGCCGCCATCTTATGTTATTTTTATTCTGGCGACCACAGAGGTGCACAAGATCCCCATTACGATCCTGTCCCGCTGCCAGAGATATGATTTTAAACGAATCTCCATTGATACCATCACGGATCGCATGAAGGAACTGATGGACACGGAGCAGGTACAGGTGGAGGACAGAGCTCTGCGCTACATTGCCAAGGTGGCAGACGGCTCCATGCGTGATGCCTTGAGCCTGTTGGATCAGTGTATTGCCTTCCATCTGGGCAAAGAACTGACCTACGATATGACCCTGGATGTGCTGGGGGCAGTGGATACGGAAGTGTTCAGCAGGTTGCTGCGCTTCGTTATGGACCGGAATGTGTTAGGCTGCATTGAACTGTTGGAAGAGATCGTCATGCAGGGCAGGGAGCTGGTACAGTTTGTCACGGACTTTACCTGGTATCTGCGGAATCTGATGTTGGTACAGACAGCGGATAATCTGGAGGATGTCATAGACATGTCTACGGACAATCTGGCGAATCTGAAGGAAGAAGCTTCCATGCTGTCCATGGACCAGATCATCCGCTATATTCATATTTTCTCCGAACTGTCCGGCCAGATCCGCTATGCGGCACAGAAACGTATTCTGGTAGAGATCGCGCTGATCAAGCTGTGCAAGCCGGAGATGGAGACGGATCAGGAGGCGGTCCTGGATAGAATCCGCCAGGTGGAGGAAAAGGTCGAGAACGGTATTGTAGTCACGGCGGCCCAGATGCCTGCCGGAGCTCCCGGAGCACAGGGAGTGCCGCAGGCCGGTGTGGCAAAGCCGAAGCCACAGTTGCCGAAGGCGGTCCCCGAGGATATCCAGGAGATCGTACGGAAATGGCCGGCCATCGTTGGAAATGCCGAGAATCCCATGAAGATGTATCTGAAAAACGCCCGATTAAGTCTGGGTGGAGACAACAAGCTCATGGTGGTGTTGGAGGACGGACTGGCTTCCGATTATTTCAAGGGGGAAGCCCACGAACAGAACAAGCAGCAGCTGGAAATGCTGTTGTCCGATTTTTCCAGCAAAGAGATTGAAGTGACGATCCAGACGGTGGAAAGCAGCAGAGAATTCGAAGACAACTATGTGGATCTCAGTAAGGTCATCAACATGGAGATCGATGAGGAAGAGTGATCCTGCGTGAATTTGGGATTGCGGCAGACTTGCAGATAAGGTAAGATAGAATAATAACTCAATTATAAATAATATGGAGGAAACAGCAACATGGCAAAAAGAGGTGGATTTCCCGGAGGCGCAATGCCCGGTAATATGAATAATCTGATGAAGCAGGCACAGAGAATGCAGCGTCAGATGGAAGAAGGACAGAAGGAACTGGAGACCAAGGAGTTCTCCGCATCCGCAGGTGGAGGAGCTGTGGAAGTGACCATCAACGGTAAAAAAGAGATCACATCCATCAAGCTGGCAGAGGAGATCGTGGATCCCGAGGATATCGAGACTCTGCAGGATGCTATCGTGGCAGCAGCCAACGAAGCACTGCGCAAGGCGGATGAAGCCAATGCAGAACTTATGGGCAAAATGACCGGAGGATTAGGAGGATTTCCTTTCTAATGGAACTCTACAGCGGACAGATCAATAAATTAATAGAAGAACTGGCAGCCCTTCCGGGGATTGGCAGTAAGTCCGCACAACGACTGGCTTTTCACCTGATCAATATGCCGAAGGAACGCGTGGACAGGCTGGCGAATGTCATGATCGAGGCCAGAGCCAATGTCCGGTACTGTAAGGAGTGTTATACCCTGACGGATAAGGAACTCTGCCCGGTGTGTGCGAATCCCAGACGGGATCATCGTACCATTATGGTGGTGGAGAACACCAGAGATCTGGCGGCTTATGAGAAGACCGGTAAATACGAAGGTGTGTACCATGTGCTGCATGGTGCCATCTCTCCGATGCTGGGTGTGGGACCCGGTGACATCAAGCTGAAGGAACTGATGGAGCGCCTGCAGGGAGATGTGCAGGAAGTGATCATTGCGACCAATTCCAGCCTGGAAGGTGAGACCACGGCAATGTATATCAGCAAATTGATCAAACCGACCGGGATCAAGGTGACCAGAATTGCCAGTGGTGTCCCTGTAGGGGGAGATCTGGAATATATTGATGAGGTAACATTACTCCGTGCTTTAGAGGGCAGAGTAGAATTATAGTTAAAAGAGGGAGGACAAGACAATGGCAGTAATAAAAAGTTCATTTGGGAAAAGCGCGGAAGGGAAAGAGATATCTCTGTATACCCTGAGTAATGATCAAGGGATGAAAGCAGAGATAACGGATCTGGGCGCTACTCTGGTGCGCGTACTGGTACCGGATGCCACGGGCAAGGTGGACGACCTGGTGCTGGGATTTGACAATGGTGAGAGCTATTACGGCAACGACAGCTTTTTCGGCACGGTGATCGGCCCCTGTGCGAACCGTACCGGCGGTGCAGAGTATACGCTGGATGGCGTTACTTATCAGCTGGACAAAAATGACGGTGCCAACAATTTACATACCCATAAGCAGCTGGGATTCCATAAGAGACTCTGGGATGCGGAGATCGGAGAGAACAGCGTGACATTTTCTCTGGAGGATGAGGATGGACATTTGGGATTCCCCGGCAATAAGAAGGTATCCGTAACCTACTCTCTGAGTGAAGAGAATGAGCTGACTCTGCATTACCATGCTGCCAGTGACAAGAAGACCATTATCAACCTGACCAACCATTCCTATTTCAATCTGGACGGGCACGGCGCAGGCAGCATTGAAGAGCATGAACTGTGGCTGAGAGCCTCTCACTTTACTCCGGTGGTAGCAGGATCGATCCCTACCGGTGAGATCCGTGCGGTAGCAGGCACCCCAATGGATTTCACACAGCCGAAGAAGATCGGCAGAGATATCCGGGAAGATTATGAACAGTTACTCCTGACCGGAGGCTATGACCATAATTTCGTGATCGATGGATGGAACGATGACGGTACATTACGGCATATTGCCACAGTAAAAGGCCCGAAGAGCGGCAGAGTAATGAAGGCATACACCACCCTGCCAGGAGTGCAGTTTTATGCAGGCAATTTTATTGATGTACAGCCCGGAAAAGATGGGGTGACCTACGGCAACCGCTGCGGTTTTGCATTGGAGACCCAGTATTTCCCGGATACCATTCATCATGAGAATTTCCCCTCCTATGTATTTGGCGGGGAGAACGGCAGAGAATACGATTCTGTTACCGTATATAAGTTTGAAGCATAGCTAAGAATACATAGAATATGGTGCAAACTTTGTCGAACTGTTTTTGAAGAGGTGCGACAAAGAACGCTAAAATACCTCCTGTGCGGATGCTATAGTTAGTGATAACTGATAGAAACGGCATGGGAGGTGTTTTTTGTATGGAATTACCGAAGAACATAACGCAGATCGGAGAGGCGGACAAGCACTGCAGAATCTATGTGGAAGATTATGTGGTATCTTACATAAAACAAATGAATGGAATGGCACAGAACAAGGATATTGCCATAGCATTATACGGCAGGAAGACAGCAGAGGACGGTGTGGCATATCTATTCGCCTATGGCTCCGCAAAGCTGAATTTCCTGCAGAAGCCGGTGCGGCACCTGTCCCAGGCGCAGGAACAGGAGATTGAGAAGCTGCGGAGAAAGTATTTTTCGGAAATGACCTTTTTAGGCTACCAGATACTGAATGGCGAGATGGTGGAAGGCTTCCAGATCTGCGAACAGGAGATCTGCCGTTATGTGTCGGGGTATGCGCAGTTCTATGAGAAGAATGACAGTATGCTGGCATATATGCTGGAGAACCGGGGCGAAGAGGCGGCACCGGAGAAGGTGGATCAGGAAAAATACGAAGTGGTGAAGAAACGGCAGGAGGAACGCAGACAGAGACAGGAGAGCGGAAATGCCTTCCGTGCCGCCGGACATACGGAGAATGCGCCTGTGGAATATCGCAGAGCGGTAGAGAACAGACGCAGGGAACCGGATAATATTATACCCATGCCAACGACCGGACTGCGTCGGATGAAAATGGCGGCTGCCGGTGTCTTTGTTCTGCTCTGCGTGATGGCATTGGCATTGATGCGGCAGGAAAGCACCGGAGAATCCCTGGGGGAGACAGCCAGGCAGGCCATGAGCAACCTGATGGAGCAGAAACTGCCGGATGCGGTGGAGGAACAGAGCCAGATCAGCACGCTGGTGGCGGAGGACAAGTTGGAGGATGCTCTGCGACAGGAAAATGCTGCGGCGGGAAATACTACTGGGGCTGCAGCAGAGACAGCGATGCCGGAAGGCACGGAAAATGCATCAATGGATGGAACGGGAAACAGTGCTGTAGATCCAACGGAAGAAAATACGGGCAGTGTAGCGGATGGAACCTCTGCGGACAGCAATGTCACAAAAAATACGACAGATGTGACGGAGGCAACAGAACAGAACACGACACAGGAAACAATACAGGATGTGACACAGACGGCAGAACCTGCAGTGGCAGAGACTCCTACAGTGGAGGCGGTTGCTCAACCCACACATTATACTATCCAGAGAGGGGACACACTGATCGGTATTTCTCTGCGGAACTACGGCAGCAACAGTAAAGTATCTGAGATCTGTTCCCTGAACGGTATTGCTGACCCCGATGATATCAAGATCGGTCAGGAAATCCTTCTCCCGTAAAAAACTTATTTTCAAAAAGGGGAAGTGTGTTATACTGTAACTACATGAGCAAAAAGCAGACTGCGCCGCAGTAATTTTGCGAATGCGATTCTTAATAGTTACGATAATACATAAGGAAACAGATACATGGCAGCAGATATCAAGAATTATCTGAAGGAAAAAGAAAAGCGGCAAAAGAGTCAGGATGACTATAAGAAAAAGATCCGTAAACACCGGCTGAAAATCGTGTACCGGGTGCTGTTGGTGGTGGCGGCTTTGGGAGCGGCACTTGCTCTTGTGGTGGTACAGGCAAAGAGACATATCTATACGGGATATGACACCGTATCTTCCATTAGCCGGGAGGTCTCATCGGATGCCACAGACATACGGTTGAAAAACAGTATTCTTACATATAGTAAAGACGGCGCTCACTGTACGGATGCCAAGGGAAATGTAAAGTGGAATCAGACTTATGTGATCCAGGATGTGAAGATCGCTACTTGTGGCGATGTGGCAGCTATCGGCAGTTATAACGGCCGTGAGATCTACGTGCAGAATACGGACAAGCAACTGGGAACTATTACAACGACCATGCCGATCCGAAATATTACAGTAGCGGAAACGGGAAGAGTGACAGCGGTGCTGGCGGATACGGATGTGGCATGGATCATGACTTACGAAGCGGACGGTACCAACAGCTACACGGGACAGGCGCATATGACGGATGGAGGTTATCCGGTATCCGTCAGTTTGTCACCGGACGGAGAGCTTCTGGCAATCAGTTACCTGTATGTGGATGCAGGCGTAGTAAAAAGTAATGTGACATTCTACAATTTCGGACCGGTGGGCGAGAATCAGAGCGATTATATGGTCAGCGCATATTCTTATTCCGACCTGGTCGTGCCGAAAGTGCAGTTTATGAATAATGATACAGCGTTTGCGGTAGGAGACAGCCGTCTTATGATCTACTCGGGTACCCAGAAGCCTGTGACGGCGGGAGAATACCTATATGACGACGAGATCCAGTCGATTTTCTACAGTGATAAATATGTAGGACTGGTATTCCTTTCGGACCAGGCGGAGACCAAGTACCGCATGGATGTGTACAATACTTCGGCATCAAAGGTGGGCAGCTACTATTTTGATGTGGATTATACGGATATTTTCTTCGGGGATGATGACATGGTGATCTACAACGAATCGGAGTGCCAGATCTTTACAACGGACGGTGTGGAAAAATACCATGGCAGCTTCGGTAAGAGTGCCCGGCTTCTGCTTCCTGCAGGAGGTTCCTACAAATATTATCTGGTGACAGATAGTACAATAGATACGATACAGTTAAAATAAAGGAGTATACCAATGAATCTGAATTTATTACTGGTCATCATGGCAGTAGTATTGATCTGCATGGTGATGGACGGCTACAAGAAGGGAATGGTAAAATCTCTGATCTCTCTGATCTCCCTGCTGATTACCTGTGTGGTGCTGTTCCTGATCGGGAATGGTCTGAGCAGTTACTTTGATGGAAAGATATTCAATGTGATCCTGACAATACTGTTGCTGGCGGCGATCGGTTTGGTGCATCATCTTCTTAATATCGTATTTTTCTCGGCAAAGATGATCGTGAAACTACCTATAGTACATAGCCTGGACAAATTACTAGGTATTGTGGTTGGAATCTTAGAAACTGTTCTAATTGTTTGGACAATATACGCATTTAATATCTTCAGAGACCTGGGAACCCTGGGCCAGGTGATCGTAGATTATACCAGAGACAGCAGAATACTTACATGTTTGTATGAAAATAACTATCTGGCATATCTGGTGGAACAGCTCGGACAAAAGCTTCCGTTCTTTGTAAAATAGTAAAAAACAGAATAGAAACATGGCAAAAATCCCCTGTTTATGCGGAATTGACGTAGCAGGGGATAATTTGTGCAAAAAATTCAAAAAATAGTGTTGACAAGTACACTAGCGGATGATATACTCAGATTCGTTGTTGAGGCAACGCCGAGACAACACAACAGCTCGAAAGAAACTTGAAAAGATTTCAAAAAAGTTGTTGACAAAGTCTGACAGATATGTTAACATAAATAACTGTCACGGAAAACAAAGTTTTCCAAGACGAAAAAGATTTCAAAAAAAGTTGTTGACAAACGAAAGCGGTTATGATAAGATATCAGAGTTGCCGCTG
>NZ_JBKVQF010000045.1:0-8064 GCF_046969025.1 Waltera sp.
AGTCTGATGCTGCCATGGGTACATCCTGTGGGGTGACCAGTGCACTGGCAATTGTCACCGTGTCCAGTTTTTCCATGATCCTTGTGATCAGGGCAAGATCTCTGTCCGTAGCTTTCCTGCGCAATCCTGTCTCCGGGTCCAGCACATGGGTGGCCATGGTCATGGCCGCCAGGGACGGCACCCTGTCTTTCACATGTACGTCTTTGTCAGGAGTCCTTCCATATAAAACGAATTCCTCCCTCTTGGGAACCGTCTTAAGCCCCTCCTCAATAATATTCCGTGGTATCTTTACAATCTGGCCGGACACCTCTGCCCCTGCTTTCGCAAAATAGTCTCTTGCCTCTGCGCCCTCGAATTTCATACCCAGATTTTCCAGCATTTCCAATGCTTTTTCATGTACCCGTACTACTTCCGCCTCACTTAAATACTTGATCGATGGTCTCATGTCTTTACCTCCTCCATAATACATAACTTAAAACCCTGTTCTACTGCATCCCCGATACGTATCTTCTTTTGATACATCAAGGATACCACAGAACAGGGTCCTTTACTTTTGCTTTATTTTTCTATTTATTGCTCTATATTTCTTTCAGGATTTTGGATAGGTTCTTGTTCAGGAAATCTCGCAGTTCAATGGCATCCCTGGTGTAATAGTCCGCTCCGATCTCCTCCGCGTATTCTCTGCTGACGGACAGGCCTCCCACAAAGACAATCACCTTGTCCCTTATTCCGGCTCTCTCCAGCTCCTCTATGATCCCCCTCAGCTCACAGACTGTTGTTGGAAGAAGCGCAGATGCCATGACAAGCTTGGCCTCATTCTCCACAGCCGCCTCCACAAATTCCTCCTTTGTCACGTCCACACCTAAATCCACCATGTCTATATTCAGGGTGGAGAGGTATATCTTGACCAGATTCTTTCCGATATCATGGACATCCCCCTCCACAGTGCCGATGACCGCTGTGCACTGCCTTGCCCCGCCTTGGTCCAGATAAGGGGTCAGGCATCTGAGACCCGCATTCAGTGCCCGGGCCACCCTCAGGGCCTCCGGCACACAGACCTCACTGTTGCGGAACTTGTACGCCAGTGTATCCACTCCCAGGATCAGCCCCTCTTTCAGCACCGATTCCGGAGGATAGCAGACGGCGATTGCTTTCTTTATGAGATTAACCACCTCGTCGGCTTTCCCACCCAGAAGATTCCGCCTGATCTCTTCATATATATCCATTCTGTCTCTCCTATAAAAATTTATTCCTGTACTGTCCGGGATTGACCCCTATCAGTCTTCGGAAGGTTTTTGTATAGTAACTCTGGCTTTCAAATCCACACTGTCTCATGATCTCCTTTATGCTCAGTTCCCGGTTTCTCATCAACTCAATGGATTTTTCGATCCTGACTCTCAGGATATAATCGTTTATGGTACCGCCCGTTTTCTGGCGGAACAAGGTACAGAGATAAGACCTGCTCAAAAACACATGGCCGCAGATGTCATCCAGGGTTATTTTTCTATTATAATTCTCTTCTATGTATTCCCTGACTGTTTTCATGACACTGATATGATCATCTGTTCCCAAAAGATAAATACTGTCAAACCAGCGGTTCAGCATCCGATAGGTAAGCTCCATCATCTCCTCAATGTTCTCCACATGTTTCATATCCTGCCTGTAATGTTTCACGCCGTTCATGACAACCTCGCTGTCCGCCCCTGCCTCCACGATCGCCCTGGCAGTCACAGCCATGAAATCATGCAGTGCTGACTTCACAAGCGTCTTGTCATAGGAGCACAGTATCTCCATGTCTGTAAACAGCATCTCCAGCATGTTCTGAATTTTATCCTTGTCTGCCATGCGCACATACTGCAGATACCGTTTCTCCCTTTTCAGATAGACAGACCAGTCAAATTTTTCATTTTCCAGTGTCTTTTTCCTCTCCTCGATCCTGGTCGTCATGGCATCGCGCCAGCTCAGAAGATTCTTCTGGTCCATAAAGATTGCATTTTGCGTTTTGGAGAGATACTGCATCATGACCTGCAGCAGGTTGGCAGAGGACTGGCACTGGTCCGCTGAGATCACCCGCAGCTTTTTTATATTCCGCTCCATTTCCTCTCTCTCTTCCACGCTCCCGCAGAATTTTTCCGCATCCTGGTGAAAGATGTGGTCCGGCTCCCACAAAAGGACTTGTCCGCACATGACAGCTCCCACCTCTGTTCCATCGGCATAGATGGGAACTGCCCACATGACAAGACCTGCATGGCAGACAAAAAAATACGGTTCCTTCCACATAAAAGCCTGTCTGCACGCCTTTTTGTAGGTACGCCTGCAGTGTGCCTTCCCCGCCTCCGTATTCTGTACCTGACGGCAGTATGTGCACTCATAGTAGTCTTTGCTGGCGAGAAAGACTTCTCCATAAGTGTTGACCGCTATGATCCCCAGCTCTGTTGCTTTTGCAAAGTTATCCAGCATCTCTTCCAGATGATCTTTTTCTTCCAGATGAGCCTTTTCCTCTGAATGTTCGTAACCCTCCGCCATATCCTTCCTCCGGCCTTTTACTCTTGCCTTTATTCTACCGCCGGCGGCAGAAAAAGTAAACTTAATTTCTCCGTCTTCCCGACAGCAGTACCAAGCGCAGGAGCTGCAGGATAGAGGAGAGCGCAGATGCCACATAAGTAAGCGCGGCGGCCCGCAGCACTTTCCCGGCGCCCTGCAGTTCACTCCCCGAAAGGATTCCTGTTCCGTCCAGTATACGCATAGCTCTGCCGGATGCGTTAAACTCCACCGGAAGCGTAACCAACTGAAACGCAACCACCAGGGAGAACAAAATGATCCCTATGTTCACCAGGCCGGGTGCCCCCATCAAAAGTCCAATGAGGAACAAGGGCCAGCATAAGGCAGAGCCGAGATTCACCACCGGAACAATGGCTCCTCTGATCTTGATGGGTACATATCCCACCTCATCCTGTATGGCATGGCCGCACTCATGTGCCGCTACACCGATGGCTGCCACTGACTCAGAGCCGTAAACTGCCTCAGACAGCCGCAGCACTTTATTTCTGGGATCATAATGATCGGTCAGGCTCCCTCCCACTCTCTCGATCCTAACCTGGCTGATCCCTGCCCGCTCCAGTATAGTCCTGGCTGCCTGTTCTGCTGTCATGTGTCTGGCATTTCCCACTGTACTGTACTTTTTATAAGTCTGGTTTACATTTGCCGATGCCGCCACACAGAGCACGACACCTGCAAGGACCAGAAGATACGTGGCGTCATAATAAAAAAACATCCATAATCCCTCCAATGCATGAAATACTTCATTATTATTTCATTCATCATAAGGTTATGGATGTCTCTCTTTAAATATTCAGAAAGTATAAAATTTTACTGTTGTTTTTTCATTCCGCCCGTTTCAGTATTTCTACGATTCCCTTATTGCCATCCACACGGATATAGTCTCCATCATGAATGATCTTACAGGCTTCTTCCTCAGTCTCCACAACTGTAGGTATGCCCAGTTCCACAATACAGGCAGCGCAGCGGGAGTCCAGTTTTTCGATGACCCATGCAGTGGGCTTATGTCCGGCCACAGAAGCGGAATAAAAATGGCTGGCCCATCCGTTGCTCCCCTTAGCACAGGGAAGGATCAGAATCTTTCCGCCGATATACGCACCGAATTTGCTGTTGGCTTCTTCTATGATGATACCCGTTTTTTCGTCTAATCCGGCCCATCCCTGTACACTGTCAGGAAGGACGAGCGCTTCTCCTTCCATGACTCCTTCATAGGCTCCGCGTCCTTTGATGATCCTATTCTCCATTATGCTTCTCCTTTCCAATAGCCTGCCGCAGCGGCATCAATACATTTACAGACATCGCCATAATAGATCGGAACATGTTTCTCCGTTCCGAAGCAGGAGTGCATATAGTGCCCCTGTTTACCGGAATCCGTCACCATAGCTGTCACATGACTGAAAGCTGCGGGATCCATGACCATGGCACAACTGCTTGACAACACATTGCCTCCGGCATCCTCTATGGTTTTAACAAAACCACTGGCCTTAGCCATTGCGAGGGTAGACATATCTGTCCAGACATGGAGTTCTACACCTTCCGCCACTTTTTTCCCATGGATATAATTGGCCACCTGCTGAATATCCTCCAGACTATAGTGGGGACATCCCAGTAATACAAAGTTGATCTTTCCTTCCCCCGCACTGCAGATCTGGCGGTATGATTCCTCATAATCTTTTTGAGTAATGGTAAATTCGCCCCTGAGAGGTTTGTTTCCTCTGGCGTCTTCCAGGGAACGAGCCTCCGGTGTCACTCCGACTATGTGGCACAGCTCACATGCACTTGTAGTGGCCATGGCAGTAAAGCACTGCTTTAACATGGTCAATGTTGGTCTGTGGAAATCGCCTGTCAATACAGGAACTCCGGCGGAAGGCAGCATGCGCCCTACCGTATATCCGATGATATCCCAGTCAAATCTTGTCTCTGATCTGCACTCAATATGATATACGGTATCCGCATAACGGTTTTCCGGAAGATAAAATCCCCATTTTGGAGCGCGTCCGCAGATAGAGATCCATGTGATCGCTTCCTCTCCGTCTGCATTGCATCGTGCTCCGAATGCCGAGTTGCTCATAGTAATGTTGCTGGACTCTGATGTGACTACATGCTCTCCAAATAACGGAACCCAGCCGTTCAGGTACGGGGTGCAGGAACCGGCAATACAGCAGCCGGCCTTCAGCGTACGACTCAGATATTCGGTATTTTTGTCAAACAGCTCTTTTGGGAGATGGGTCACTTCATAATCATACTGGTCGCAGGGTGCAACACAGGTCTGACAGTAGCAGGTCTTCTCGAATTCCCCTAATTCTACTTTTTCATCTGTGCAGAGATACATTTTCGCGAAAATTTCATCGTATGTATCTGCTTTGCAGGTTTCCAGATAGGAATGTGCTCCAAAGTACAGTGTGGATTTTGTGACTTCCACCAGTTCTTCTGCACCTACCACACGGGCATATTTTAAAACATTTTCCAACGCGATCTGTTTAAAGCGGCCGAATTTTCCATCCAGCATTTCCTGTTCATATGGTGTTAATTTCATAGAGATACCTCACTTTTTTCTTATATTCTCATTCTTCATCGTCATTTGCGGATTCCGGCAACAGGTCATTCGGATATTGCTTGACCTCTTTTGCCTGTTTAAAAAAGACTAACTATTAAAGAAAGTCAATAAATAGTTTCAAAAACAGAGATGTTTTGAGTATAGTGGCGATGACTTATTCATCGCAATCAGTACCTTGAAAATTGCATGACAAATAGAGCATCGAGTATGATGCTCTGACAAGAAGATATGATGTTGGAAGAATTAGATTGCTTTTTGGTATTGCTGTCCAGTGCGTTCGAGATGATAAATTAGCCGAACTAGTTTCTTGGTCGCGTGAGACATTGCAACATAGTAATGCTTGCCTTCAGCTCGTTTCTTGGCAAGATAAGCCTTGTAGGTTGGATCCCATAGACAAACATATGCGGTTGCATTAAACAGAGCATATCTAAGGTATCTAGAACCACGTTTTTCCATTCTGGCATAACAGTTATCTAACTGGCCGGATTGATAGGTAGAAGGCGACATTCCTGCATAAGCAAGGATCTTATCTGGAGAGTCGAATTGGCTAAAGTCACCTATTTCAGCAATAATCATGGCACCCATTCGATAGCTGATTCCAGGAATGCTAAGGATTGGAGAATTGATTTCATCCATGATGACTTTAATCTCGTTTTCAATCTCTTCGATTTCAGAATCTAGCTCTCTAATGAGCTTAATGGTGTGCTTTAATTCAAGCGATTTAGCTGGCATATTTGAACCGATAGAGGTTCTTGCAGCCTCTCTAAAAGCGATAGAGGTTTCTTTTGTGTAGTGGCCTTTAGATGCGGTTTCAAGAAGATTTGAAAGTCTTGTGAGATGTGCATTAGCTACCTGTTTTGCACCAGGAAATTCGTAGAGTAACTCATAAACAGAATTCTGATGAAGTGTTGGAACAAGCTTTTCTAACTCAGGGAAAAGGATACATACAAGACGGGATATAGATGTTTTAAGCTTCGCGCGTTCTTTAACTTTATCAAAACGATAGCGAGTAAGTGACTTAAGCTCTTCGTTGTGATACGATGTGTCTGAGTAGGACTTTAAGTTCACGTCAGACATTAGCATAGAAGCAATTGTATGGGCATCAACTTTATCCGTTTTCGTCTGTCTAAGGCTTAGACTTTTTCTGTACAGATTAGTATGTAACGGGTTGATAACAAAGGTGGCCAGACCTTTATCAAGCAGATATCCGAGAAGATTGTAACTATAGTGTCCAGTGGCTTCTAGGCCTACTTTTACTTTAGAAGCATCTTCCATAACGGATTCTATTTTCTGATAAAGCTCGTCGAACCCATCGAGATTGTTTTTGATGGTAAAAGCCTTGAAAAGGACTTCGCCATCAGAGTTTGTGATAAAGCAATCATGCTTATCTTTTGCGACATCAATTCCTACGTAAATCATATAGGACCTCCTGATATAAAGTATTGATACTGTCTTAAGATCCACAGGGCTCCTTGCAATCGTAACCTACTTCTTGATAAACCGTCATGCGGTAACTAACTGATTAACAAATAAACAAAGAGACTGTGGTTGGAGCCTTTTTTAAACCATCAAGTGGTAGGAGGTGATAACCAATCCACAGTATCTTAAAATAGCATAGTCAAACCTGTAGAAAAGGTAAAGAAAGACTATGACTTTATATAATAGTAGGATACGATACAAATTCCCACTATGATCATAATGGGCGCACCCAGTATGACATACATGGCCTTTACCGCATTGACGCCATCAGTTGCAACCGTTGTATAAGCGGTAGCTGTGATCAACAGACCCATGATGATCTTAAATTTTTTCGGTGCCTCATCATCCACGGTCAGATTATGCACAGACATTGTGGCGAGAACAGATGCAATGGGGTCTGCCATAGTTGTAAAGGAGCCAATAATGGCAATGATAAATACGATCTGCACAATATTTCCAATAGGCAGCGACTTGATTATCTGGAAGACAGTCGCCTGCATTCCATAGTCCTGAACCATTGCCCACACATCCATAGTACCGCTGGTCTGCAGACTGATGGTCTGTCCGCCGAAAACGCCGATCCATGTGACGCAGAAAATCGCCGGAATAATAACATTGACAACCAGGAACTCTCTGAGCGTACGCCCTTTTGCCATCCTGCAGAAAAACATTCCGAATACCGGACAATACAGGATGAAGGAAGCCCAGTATTGAACGATCCAGTTAGCATACCATGTATCATCTGAAAGTGTATTGTTGACTAATGTTTTGGAGCCCCAGTTATCCAAAATTTTTCCAAAGGATTCTGTTGAGAGCTTGCCTATAAATGCGGTATCACCACAGATAAAAACATAGATCAGAAGGCCGCAGAAAATAAAAAAGGTTATGGTAGATACATATTTCAAACCTTTATGAATCCCCGATACACTCATGATGACAAACATCACACCGATGAAAACCGCCACTAACAAGTAGATCAGATTCGACTGACTGATTCCGAATGCAGATTCCAATCCCGCTCCGATCTGCATCAAACCAACACCCATGGAGTTGGCACATCCTCCAACCATGGCAAATATCATAACTCCGTGAATGAGGGTTTCCAGCCATTGGCGCCGGCCGAATACAGGGTCTAATACGGAGTTGAACTGAAGCTTTTTATGTCGGTTGTAGACAGCAACCGTAAATGCAACAGAACAGGCTCCATAAAGAGCAAATTCAACAAAAGACCACTGCCACATAACCTGTGAGATCGAGAAAATCGCAGCATCACGAGATCCCGGCTGGCAGCCGGCATATGCAGGCGGCTCAAAAAAGTTATATAACGGTTCCCCCATGGCCCAGAACAGCAGCCCTGTACCAATACTTCCGCAGATCGTCATGGCGATCCAGTGGAATTTTGTAAACTCCGGCTTAGCGTCCTTTCCGCCGATCTTGATATCGCCAAATTTGCTTATCATAATATACAT
>NZ_JBKVQF010000046.1:0-4327 GCF_046969025.1 Waltera sp.
CGTCCTGCCTTGCCCGAAGATGAATTGAGAGGATAAATAAGCCGGCGGGAAAAACGCTTAGGCGAATAAAAAGAAACGCCTTGACATCTCTTTTGAAATGTCAAGGCGTTTTGTTATACCTGTCAAGGCGTTTCCGTCCGGCTGTTGCCGTATGGAAATCTGCCCGTCTGCTTATTCAATCACGATGTTGCTTTTAACCGGTGTCATGATGAAGGTAAATTCATAGTCACCGTAAGGCAGCATGTATTGGGGTAATGGAATCGCTCCCCAGCTGTTTACGCAGGCAAGTCCCATCTGAGCTTTGTCAATCAATACATTGGTCAGGTCGGCTTGTTCCACTTCGTTGGAGTGTTCCTGACGTTTTTCCCAACCTGAATCGAGTGATTCGATGGTGTAGTGAAGGGCAGAAGCCGAGAAAGGAGCTTCGGCCACAAACTGCAAGCCGCATCCGGCATCGTTCAACTGCTTCCACCAGCGGATGTCTGATTTGGTTCCGTTTTCCTGCGGACGGATGTAGGCATAGAACTGTTCGCTTACGGTCTGGTTATAAATGCCTAAGTCGGTACAGCTCTTGCGGTCGGCGTAGTTTTCCACCGGACCACGTCCGTAGTAAGAAATGTTTTCAAACGATTTCGGCATCACCAGCTGCATACCGAAGCGGAAGAGGTTGGATACTTTGGCACCCTTGTCGGCAGTCATCTTCTGTGTCACCTTCACAGCTCCTTCGTTGTTGATGGTATAAGTCAAGGTCAGCTTGGCAGATACGGCTTTCATTTCATATTCGGCAGTTACCACAGCCAGACCGTCAACGGTTTCACCTTTCAGTGACAAGAGTTTGATTTCCGGATTCTTCCATGCTGCGTATTTCTGTTGCAAGCCGGCTCCGAAGTCGTTGTCGGTCGGTGCACGCCAGAAGTTGGGCGACAAGGCTGCTCCTTCTTTAATCATATCCAGTCCGTCAACTTCATACTTGTCCATATATCCGTTGAACTTGTTGAAGCGGATGTTGAAGTGTTCGCCTTCTACCACCATGCGGTTGTAGTTCTCGTTTTTCACCACCGGACTTACCACTGCGAGATTGCTCTGTTCCACGTTCTTCAGTTCCATGGAAGGAGCTTTATACGGACTAACTTCCAACTGAGCTTTTGCCACTACATGACCGGCAGGAATCAATCCTTCGCGGTTCTTCTGTACATACTTCACGTTAAGCAGCGCTTCACCGCACTTGCATACATCACCCGTTTCAATGCGTACGGCTGCCGTTTGCTGCGGAGCCACGTTCAGATTCTCAATGCGTCCGCTGCGCACGGCTTTTCCGTTTTTCAGCAGTTCCCATTCAAGGGCATAGGCAGAAAGGTCGCGGAAGAAGTTTTCATTATACACGCTGATTTCACCTTTAGAAAGGTCTTTTGCCGTAGTCCAGATGTTCTGATAGTAGTAACCCACTTCATACATATGCGGGTTCGGCTTGCGGTCGGGGCTGATCAGTCCGTTGTCGCAGAAGTTGTTGTCGCTGGCATCGAATGCATTGAAGTCGCCTCCGTAGGCATAAATCATCTTGCCGTTCTTGCCGGTCCAGCGGCAAGACTGGTCAACGAAGTCCCAGATAAATCCACCCTGATATTTCGGGTATTTGCGGATGATATCCCAGTATTCCTTGAATCCGCCCTGTGAGTTACCCATGGCGTGAGCATATTCACACTGGATAAGGGGTTTCTGCTTGCTGTCATCTTCACTGTACTTGATGCAGCCGTTATAGTCGTAATACATCGGGCAGAAGATGTCGGTCTTCCCGTTCTGACCTGCCTGCTCATACTGTACGGCACGGCTTGGGTCTTCGGCTTTAACCCAATCGTAGGCAGCTTCAAAGTTCGGTCCGTATCCGGCTTCATTACCCAGTGACCAGAAAATGATACTCGGGTGGTTGAAGCTGCGCTGTACGTTGCGCTGGTTGCGTTCCAGGTGCGCTTTCTTGTAGGACGGATTCTTTGCCAGTGTCTTTTCATCATATCCCATTCCGTGTGATTCGATGTTGGCTTCTGCCACGACATAGATACCATATTTGTCGCACAGTTCATACCAGAAGTTATCGTCGGGATAGTGACAGGTGCGCACGGCATTCAGGTTAAACTGCTTCATGATTTGAATGTCCTGAATCATGCGTTCGCGCGATACATAATATCCTCCATCGGGGTCCATTTCGTGGCGGTCGGCTCCCTTGAAGAGCACCGGCTGACCGTTGACCAGAATCTGGGCGTTTTTCAGTTCAATCTTGCGGAAACCTACCTTTACGGGAACCACTTCGCTGATGGTATTTCCGTTTTTCAGTGTAGCACGCAGGGTGTAGAGGTAAGGCGTTTCGGCAGTCCATTTGTTCGGATTGTTCAGCTGGAGTGTAGCCGATACGTTGCCCGAACCTTTTACTTCATCGCTTGCCACCACGTTATTCTGCGCATCGAGCAGTTCCAGTGTCACGTTGGCACTGCCTTTCAGCTTGAGGTTGACAGCCAGCGAGCCGTTTTTATATTCGCTGTCGAGGTCGGGCGTTACGCGCAGGTCATCGATGCGCTTTTTGTTTCGGGTATAGAGATAGCAGTCGCGAGCCACACCGGTATAGCGGAAGAAGTCCTGGTCTTCCAGATACGTACCGTCGCACCAGCGGAATACCTGAAACGCAATCACGTTTTTCTGTCCCGGCTTCAGGTACGGAGTAAGGTCGAACTCAGCTTCCAGCTTGCTGTCTTCGCTGTAGCCCACATACTTTCCGTTCACCCATAGATACATATTCGAGCTGACTGCCCCAAAGTGAGCGATGATGTCTTTCCCTTTCCAGTCGGCAGGAACGGTAATTTCACGGCGGTAAGAACCTACATTATTGTTTTCGGTAGGCACATAAGGCGGTTTGCTTTCAAACTGGTTTCTCCATGCGTAACCCACATTGACATAAATCGGGTCACCGTATCCGTTGAGTTCCCATACGGCAGGTACCTGCATATCATCCCATCCTTTGTCATTAAAGTCGGTTTTCCAGAAATCAGTGGGGCGTGCATCTGCATTTTTCACCCAGAAGAATTTCCAGGTACCGTTCAGCGACATGAAGTTGTTTGATTTCTCTTTTACTGCCTGTGCAGCTGCCTCTGTGCTTTCATAAGCAAAAAAGTTGGCATGCATCGGGGCGCGGTTTACTGCATTCACTTCCGGGTCAAGCCATTCCTTGAAGGTCTGGGCATTTCCTGAAAGGGCACAGGCACCCAAGATGCCAAATAAGATTTGTTTTTTCATGGTAAAATTAAGTTGTAGATTAATTTGTATTCGGTTACAAATGTAGTTGTTTTTCTTTTCGGCAAGGTATAAAAATCGGTCAATTTACCACCCATTTCCGGTCATGAGGAATAATTAACAGCGGATTGTAATGCATTCCTTCCTTATCGGGGATGCGGATCAGATATTCCTTTCCGCTATGGTCGGGCAGGGAGGTACTGCGCAGCCAAGGGTTCATGTTCCGCAGCAGGGCATAAGTAATGCCGTGGCTTTTGGCAAAGCGTGCGAGGTCGTTGATGGTCGATGTAACCTTAATGTTCCGGTAAGGAACGGGCGGATACAGGTCGCTTGCCCGGAGATGGAAGCCGAACTGTGAGGGATTGGCAAGCATGATTTTTACGGCAAGAATGCGATAGACATAGCGGGCTGTTTCTTCCACCAGATGGAGGTCGAGGGCATTCTCGGTAAACTGCTTGTCTTGTTCGCGCGTGATGCGTCCCTGTCCCGCATTATACGATGCAGCCACGGTTTCCCAGTTGCCGAAGCGGGCATACGCTTGCTTGAGATAACGACAGGCAGCCTGGGTAGACTTTTCCACATGATACCGCTCGTCTACATGATGATTCACTTCCAGTCCGAACTCGCGTGCCGTTCCCTGCATGAACTGCCACAATCCGGCAGCACCGGCTCCGGAACGGGCAAGCGGGTTGACATTGCTTTCTATTGCCATGAGATATTTGAAGTCGTCGGGAATTCCGTTTTCTTTCAAGATAGGCTCTACAACGGGAAAATACCGGTTTGCCCGTTTGATGATTTGCAGGGAAGTGCTGTGCATATACGTAAATGCCATCAGTTCGCGGTCCATCCGTTCATGACGGTCAAAGCGGGTGAGGTCGATGGGGATTCCGCAAAACTCCACCGATTTGGGGACGGTGATACAGCTGTAAGACATGTGTTGAGGCTCCTCCTGTTCTTGTGCCATCGACTGGCAGGGACCGAAACTGAAGAGGAAAGGAGATAAGGCGAATAAGCCAATGAAGATGGATTTGTGCATAATGGGTTATTG
>NZ_JBKVQF010000047.1:0-2879 GCF_046969025.1 Waltera sp.
AATACCATGTGCTACTGGCTCTTTGCCAGTTTCTTTCTTCCATTTTGCTATTGCTGATTATTTCGCGCCAAGGGATCCGGGTCTGAGCTTTGCTCAGACCCATTGATTTTTCTCTCAGACCCAGCAATACGCTTTTGGGATCCGCCGATATGTTTTTACATTTTATGCTTAGCACAGTATTCCCGCATATTAGTGCTGCCGGTCTCAATCCAGAAAGCAGTGTATGCGTAGCGATCTACAATCGCTTCTGCCCGAACTCCTTCGCCCAGACGTTTCACCTAGTCATCTTTACGATATTGCGTACAGAAGATGGTAGAGGTTGTATCAGAACGCCTCTCCATAAGCTCAAACAGGAAGTGGAGTTCCGCATCTGATATGTCGGACACAAGCCACTCATCCAGTATCAGGAGAGGTATCCGGCTGTAGCGTTCAAGCAGCTTCCTTTGATTCCCGGCAACTATGGTGGAGTCCCCATACTCCATTAACAGGTCAGGCAGTCTGACATACCGTACCCTGACATGGTTCAGGCAGGCTTCTTTTCCCAGGGCACAGGCTAAGTAGGTCTTCCCTGAACCGGTAAATCCCTGGAGGATGACACTCTGATGCAAATCGATGTACTGGCCGCTGAACAGGTTCTCAATGAGTTCCCTGTTTAATCCGCGGTTGGCGTAGATAACTCCCTGCCGGTTTGCCTGCGGAAAACGAAGTTTCGCTGACTTGATCAGCCGCTGTATCTTCCCGTTATATTTCTCCTGGTAGATGTAATCCACCAGCCGCTGCATCCTTTCGTCGAAGGGCAGAGCTATTGTCGCAGGATCCGCCTGCTGTACCTCCAGCCCCGTGATTGCCTCACCCAGATTAATTTCACGCAGCTTGCGCCTGGTCTCTTCATTGATCATCATTGTCACCTCCGTAATAACTGCTCCCCCTCAGGTATCCCATCTGGGAATGTTCCTTTGCATCTGCTTTTTTGCGCTCTACGTAAATCTTGTCTTGATTGGATGCAAGGATCGAATTAAGATGGTGGTAACGGGGCTTTTTAATCCCGCTGGTGATGGCAAACTCACAGGCAGCTTCCAGGCGTGCTTCGGAGTATTTGTTGCTCAGTCTCAGGACAGCCAGCGCAGGGTTATAGCCCTGTTCTTTTATGGGAACCCCCTCAAAGATACGGTCAATCGCCTGTGCTGTATAATCGCCGATGGATCTTGCCCAGTTTTTGATCCGGATATCATCCCATGGGGAAAACTTGAACTTATCCGGCATATCTTCCGGATGGGTAGAATACTGGTTCCTCCGACCAGACGGGAAGCGATTATGCGTGGCTATGCGGGCAGAACCGCTGTAGATCTCCACGGTGCTATCCGTAACCTTCAAGTCAACACTCTTCCTGGCGTACTGGTAAGGACAAGAGTACCGGTTATACTCAAAGACGACATGGTAGTCAATGTTTACCTTTCTTCCATAGACCCACGTGGCGATCTCATAAGGGACAGACGGCAGTGGATGCAGGAACGGCTTCTCATCCAGGTAAGAGTCGTAGCGGCTCCCTTCACGTTTCTGGAAACTCTCGTGGTTGAATCCGTAGAGCTTTTTTGCAACGGCAGCTTTCAGATCCTCAAAGCTGTAAAAAGCCTCATTTCTTAGCCGTGCGATGATCGCTGTTGCAATCTTCCCCACTGTGCCTTCCACGGAAGCTTTCTGTTTGGGTTTACGGATACTTGCCGGCATGATGGCTGTCTGGTAGTGGCTGCCCATGGCTTCATAATCCACAGTCAGGACGACCTCCCCTTCTTTGGGATGGGACACAACGCCCGTCTTCAGGTTATCGCAGACAAGGCGCGTTGCTACCCCGCCGAAAAATTCATACATATGGATGTGGGCGCGGATAAAGCTGTCCATCTTCATGTCCCGGCAGGGTTCCACATAGGAGTACTGGCTGTAGGGCAGGGTTCCTACAAACAGGTATACGGTTACGATCTCCCCTGTGGAAGTGTCGACATAGGCCATGGAAGGCCCTGACCAATCTACCTCCACGGCAGCGCCGGGCTTATGCTCCAAGTGGCTCGTAAGCTTGTTTATAATCGTGTATTCGCTGTAGCCCTGGCAGTATTTCGTATATCCCATGGGAATGTTGCCAGATGCCCTGCATTTGTCCTGGTATTCCTGCCAAAGGAGCTTCAGCGTCACCCCAGTACGTTTCAGTTCCTGGTGGACATACTCGTAATCTGGCTTGTCATACAGGTTTTCCAGGGCAAACTTGTCCGGATAAAACTTGCGGTAAACCGCATCCTCATCCATCTGTGCGATGTCCTCATAGGATATGCCCATCCTGTCAGCGATGTGGAACACATCACCGACAGAATTCTTGGAAATGTGCCTGCTAGTGGCGATTGCATTCCGCCCCATCCCGGCACTGCGAAGCTCCAGTATCAGCTTCACATTAATCTTTTTGGCCACGTTTTCGGCCTCCTTTCGTAGAATCGGAGACTATTTCTCCAATAAAGATTCTACAAAAGAAAAGCTGAAGTAAAAACCTGGCATTTCAGCATCGGGACGGATCTATTGCATGAACTGATCAAGGGTGGATCACTTGTGTGTACTGGTGGATCTCAAAAGCGTATCGATGGCTCTCATAGCGCGAAATATTCAGTAACGACTTTTGGATCATCAAAGGGACTTACTTTCGACAGAGTTTTGATATATCCAACACAGCCAATGTTAAATTGGCTGTCAGGGAAATCGAAGGATATGAAAGCTGAAAGTCTTTCAAAGTTTTATGTGGCCGTTACCAGAGCGAAGTATAGTGTAGCTTTTGTATATAAAACAAAAAAGATTCCTTCTGAGGATATTGGAGAAATGTGGATAGATGGATAAATAAC
>NZ_JBKVQF010000048.1:0-2273 GCF_046969025.1 Waltera sp.
TTTCCAGGCACCGGAACACATCGGCAGTTGGTGCATTGCTGACTGCATAAAACTCCTCATAAGAATACTTTGGGAAATCTTCTGTATGATAGGTTGATAAATGCAGTTCTGTATTGGAACGGGTCTGTGCAACCAGATCTTTTCCTTCTATTCCTTCCGGCAATATCCCTACTGCTTCAAAGTGATACCCCTGATATTCAAAAACACCCTCATCCCAGGACTCTGCAAGTTCTTCTGCGGTTTTAGCTGTTACCTCTTCTTCTGGTTCTTTCTGTTCCTGTTCCTCAGAAGTTTCTATTATTTCCTGCTCCTGACTCTCTGAAATAGATTCTTCGGCAGTAACCTCTTCCTCTTCTATTTTCTCCACATCTGACATATCTACTACGGTCGTTTCTGTCACTGCCTTTGTATCCAAGAAATCAAACATGGTCATCTGGTGTCCGGATGCTTCCGCAAAAGATGGTTCTGCTTCCGGTGTTGGGAATATCGTATAGGTTCCTTCTGCATACTGGTGGAGTTCCGAAAGAAGTTCTGTTTTCTGCTGGTAGTTTGTCCCATACGCCTCAAAATCCAATGGAAGAGCTGCCAATGCTGCATCCATCTTCTGTAACAGTTCTTCTGTCTGCTCTGGATTCTCTAATACTGCCTCCATTTCTTTTCCTGGTTTTTCCCAGAAGAAGTCATCCGTAAATGGTCTGTCTATCTCTTCCGGAAGACGGTCATAAAAACGGAGTACCTTATTTGCCATCTGCTCCCTCTCATATTCCGGCATACGAGCATAATCTTCTGCCTGCAGGAACTGGTCATTCTTTATCAGATAAGCTACTCTGTTTGCAACTTTATTCCAGGACAATAAAATTGACGTAAACGGATTCCCATAAGCACCTCTTGCAAGAAACAAGCCTTTTCCATCATAGTTTGCGTGTGAATCATCGGCACCAGACAGTGCATGACTGCTTCCACCGATTCCATACTGTTCCTTGATAAAACCTGTCCTCGATCTTTCATCTTCATGCAGCAGATAAAAGGAATACGTCCTAAGCCTGCCCTGCGAATACGCTCCACCTCCTGCAAGATAAGCATCAATCTCATCCTGTGTAATGAACATCGGATGTTCTTTCCAGGCAAACCCGTCCCTTGCCTGATATGGGATGACCTCATCCGCAAACTTCTGAAACTGCTTTGAGATGTTTACAGGATTATAATGATGGAAACGCATAATGGAATGATTTTCTTCATAGGCTTCTGCCAGTGCTTCCAGTCTTTCATTTAGTTCCGAAAGCCACTGGGGATCCTCCAGCTTTTCTTCCAGATAATCTGTGATCTCCGGATAGATACTGCGAAGATGTGGTAAGTCCTCTTCGTCAAAAACAATCTCGGCTACTCCTTCTGCCATATCGCCTTTCATATAGGCAAGAGCCTGGGCGTGTTCTTTTACTGCATTACTTCTTGCCGCATCCAATACAGACTGTGGTGCATATTCACCCTGGTCTAAAAGCTGATGGATACGTCCGCTGACATCTTCCCATGATAAAAATGCCTTATCTAAAATTTGGTCTGTGACCGTATGCCCTACTGCAATCTGCATCCCGGTTTCATCAAACCAGACCGAATATTCATTTCCATCAATCTGAAACCCTTTTCCGCCTTCTCGGTATTCACGTTTCACAAACTCCGTATATTCCTCCGGGGTCTGTTCGCTCATAAAATTGTAGATGATACGAAGCTGACTACCCGCCCGGTTTCCTCCTGTCCGTAAAATCTCATCGACAACGCTCTCTGGTATCGGAATCTCCCCGGCATAAAGGGCAGCTGCCCTTTCCTCTATCTGCCGCCTTTGCTCATTTGCGGTGGGATATTCGGGCAAAGATAAAGCAGAGGCGATTTCTTCCTCTGCTTTACTCAATCCATCTTCTCTTGTATCTTCGACTAACTGTATACCAATTCCGTCAAGATGCTCTCTTCCGCTGTTGCCATCAGTGCGTTCATGTGTGCCGTCCATGCCATCGGATCTGCTTCCTTGTCCGGTGCCGGATTCTTCTCCAGCAATTTCTCCATCTGGCAGTCCATTCTCTCCTGTGCTGCTTTCTCGATCTGCTCCAGATGACGGTTCAGCTTCCCAGTCAGGAACAGGCTCTGATAAAGACTGTTCTTGTGTTCTTTCAGAAATGTCCTCCGCAGCATCCCGTATTTCCCGATCGTCACTTCTTCCTCTTCGACGGTCAGATTCGGAAACAGGTAATCTCCCTTGCGATGATATGTCAGTTCCATAA
>NZ_JBKVQF010000049.1:0-2065 GCF_046969025.1 Waltera sp.
CCTGACCTTTCGCGTGTGAGGCGAACGCTCATCCCGGCTGAGCTATGCTTCCATAATTACGCAATGCGGATAACAGGACTTGAACCTGCACGTCTGTTGACAATAGAACCTAAATCTATCGCGTCTGCCACTTCCGCCATATCCGCTTACTAACTGCCATATCTGACGATTAGTTTAAAACCTTGACAAACGGGAATGCTCTCTGCCAAAGGACCTTGAATAATTATACTCTTCCTTCCTTTTGCTTGTCAAGCATCCCCGCCACATCTGTTTCTATTTTATTCTGTAATCTCTCTTGTCGTTACCGGTTCTCCAATGTGGCATATGATCTTTTTATAGATCCTTACGAGGAAATAGGTACTTAAGAGCAGGCTGGCCAGTTCCGCGATGGGAAAGGCCCACCAGATCAATGTCACTTCACCGCTTAAGGACAAAAGCTTTGCCACCGGAAGCAGCACGCACATCTGTCTGGCCACGGACACGATCATACTGTAGACGCCGTTACCCAGTGCCTGGAATACGCTTCCCACCACGATACAGAAGCCAGCAAACACAAAGCTTAGGGAAATGGTCTCCAGCGCCGGAACACCGATGGCGATCAGGCTTTCCTCCGCATCAAACATACGCATGAGCTGTGCCGGGAAGATGTGCATTACAATCAGTCCCACGCACATGATACCCACACCGTAAGCCACACTATGCTTAATCGTCCTAATAACCCGGTCCTTATGCCTTGCGCCATAATTGTAGGCAATGATAGGCACCATGCCGTTATTCAGTCCAAACACCGGCATAAACACAAAGCTCTGCAGCTTAAAGTAAATGCCGAACACTGTCTGGGCGGAACCGAATGCCGCCAGGATCAGGTTCATTCCATAGGTCATCAGGGAACCGATAGCCTGTACCACGATGGAAGGGGCTCCCACCTTATAAATCTGTCCGATCAGATGACCGTTGGGATGGAATCCTTTCATGGAAATATCCAGTTCCTTATTGAATTTCAGATTAAACCATAATGCCATGGATGCGGCAACGATCTGTCCAAACACGGTAGCCACTGCAGCACCGGCGATTCCCATGCGGGGCATACCGAAATACCCAAAGATCAGGATCGGGTCCAGAATGATATTGATGATCGCGCCGGTTGACTGGGTAATCATCGTATATATGGTCTTACCGGTAGCCTGTAACAGCCTCTCAAAAGTCGTCTGCAGAAAAATACCCATTCCCGCCACACAACAGATCGTCAGATAGGTCACACCGTATTCCCGCACCTCCATAACTTCCGTCTGGCTGGAAAAAAACGGTCTGCTGATCAGTGCACCGATCACCGCAAAGCCTATATAGCTGGCAATGGCGATAAAAATACCGTTTCTGGCAATAATATTGGCTTTCTCAAAATCCTTTTCTCCCAGGGTTCTGGACAAGAAGGCATTGATACCTACCGCTGTTCCCACCGCCACAGCGATCATCAGACTCTGGATGGGGAATGCCAGAGATACAGCACGTAGGGCATATTCGTTGATCCTGGACACGAAAATACTGTCCACAATATTGTACAGTGCCTGTACCAGCATGGAGATCATCATGGGCAGTGACATGGAGATCAGTAATTTGTCTATGGGCATGACGCCCATCTTGTTTTCTTTCGTCTGCATAGTATTTCCTTTCTTCTATAAAATGGAATAAAAAAAGCCCCGAAAGGGGTTTTCAAAATGTGAGGATGCTGTATAAAAGAACCAAGTGAAGCATGGGGAGATCTCGACCAGGGGGTTCGAATCCCCAAATCAGGATATCACAACACCTAGTGAGGCATGGGGGATTCGAACCCCCGACAACTTGATTAAAAGTCAAGTGCTCTACCGACTGAGCTAATACCCCATAATAAAACAGGGCTAGCTGGATTCGAACCAGCGAATGCAGCAGTCAAAGTGCTGTGCCTTACCGCTTGGCGATAGCCCTATAAATATGACACCAAGCGTGCCATTACGACACTTCACTCATAATAAAGGTGGATAAAGGGATTCGAACCCTTGGCCTCCAGAGCCACAATCTGGCGCGCTAA
>NZ_JBKVQF010000050.1:0-1830 GCF_046969025.1 Waltera sp.
CCTAGTATAATAATGGTGTAGTCAATGATGACTACAGATTAATAGTTACAAAGTCTAAATGAATAACTGAAGGAGGGATTCTCCTCTCCATCAGAAGTTATTGTTCCTTACCGTGTCTGAGACTTCCATAATGCACCAGGCCAGATCTTGAGGTATAATCACTGAGGCAGGGCAATTGACGTTTCCTCCTTGGGACCCGGCTTTCCGCCGGGAAAACCTCTTAGAAAGTCTGTCTGTCCATTCGGTGGTGATTTATGGTTTGGCTGGTTGGGAAGCCTCAGGCTATACCTGTATAAGCCGCTAGGTTGTGTATCCACCTTTTGGAAATGGATGCCTGCCGGAAAGGATATTTTACTATGCATTACAAAAGATTACTTACATGGATTGACGGCAGTTCTTCTTACCTCTCTGTCGGCCTCGATGTCGGCGCCGATTTTACATGGATGTCTATCGCCCTCCCTAATGGGGCTTTTATCGGGAAACCCTTTAAGATCGTCCATTCTGATCCCAGATCCAGAGACCTCGCTGTCACAAAAATAAAGGAAGCGCAAGAGACGTATTCTCTCAAAAGCCGCTGCTTCCTTGAGTCTACCGGGATCTACCATATCCCGCTCCTGTGCTTCCTTCGTGATAAGGGGTTTGACTGCTCCGTCATTAATCCTATCATCACTAAGAATAGCACAAATATCAACATAAGGAAACTGCATAATGATAAATTCGACTCGAAAAAGGCTGCCCTTGTTGGTCTCAACGTTTCTCTTAAGGCTTCCATCATCCCCGAGGATTCCGTCGTTGATCTGAGAAACCTGGTCCGTGATTACTATTATTTCAAGGATCTCCAGTCTGCTGTCGCTCTCAAACTCACTGCGGAACTGAAAATGTCTTTCCCCGCTTATGCGAAAGTCTTCAGCAAGGTCACCACACAGTCTTCCTTAAAGCTGCTAAGCTCTTATCCTCTTGCCGGGGACATGCTTGAGGCTTCTAAAGACGATATCGTGGAGACCATCCGTAGCACGGCACGTTTTGGCGAAGCTTATGCACTGCGTAAGTATGACGCCGTCATCGCTGCCGCACAAGATGCTTCTGTTTTCGGCAGGGCACTTCCCAGCAATGCTGTCCGCATCCGCCTTTATATTGATACTTATCAGGAATACCAGAAGCATCTGGACGCACTCCTGAAGGCGCTCCATGAGACGGTGGAACGGCTGCAGGATACTTTGATCTACGACCAGATCTGCCTTCTGCAGTCCCTGCGCGGAATCGGTTTCTTAAGCGCAGTCGTCCTGATCGCGGAGATGGGGGATTTTAAACTTTTTCCTTCCCCGAAAAAACTTTACGCTTACTTTGGGCTTGACCCTGCCGTCAAACAGTCTGGAAAACTCAATGGCGATAAAGTCCATATGTCCAAACGCGGTTCCAGCCTTGCCAGACGGGTTCTTCACATGGTCGCACTCAATAACGTAAAGGTTGATAAAGGAAGCGGCACACCTGTGAATCCTGTCATTTACGACTACTACACAAGAAAGTGTTCTGGCAAGAAAAAACCAGTAGCAATGGGCGCTGTCATGCATAAGATCTGCAACATCATCTTTGCCATGCTTCGAGATAACAAACCTTTCGAGATCATCACTCCGGAAGAGCACTGCCAGCGATTCGCTGCGGAGTATCCAGACAAGATACGGAAAGCCGCATAATCAACACGGTACTCTCAATATTTCGTTCGCGACCAATCCAATATATCGGAATGGTCTGTTAAGGTTACCCTTTTTTCGCTGCTGTAAAAAATTTAACTTTTTTATATCACCTCTTGACATTTCTTAGCTGGACTTT
>NZ_JBKVQF010000051.1:0-1818 GCF_046969025.1 Waltera sp.
TTATAATAATTATTTTCCAACAATCATAATGCAATAATCATTTTCTCCAATCTTCCAAACCTACACTGATATAGTTCAGTGTCTCGTCCCAGATGTCCGGACCCGTGTAGTCCCGGTTGAAGAGGTAGTCGGCATCGAGGCGGAGCAGCTTCCATTCCTGCGTCCCTTCCGCTCTCCAATAGAGGTGAATCACGGGACTTGCGTATCCATGTCCATTAGAGGTTGTCGGTCTCGGATAATACTTCGTGACCTTACACTCTACAATTCCTTTCCAATAACGGATTCCCGGCTGAATATCCACCTTCACCGTTCCGATTTCGTCACACCACTGGTTATCATTGACCGCATCCTCTCTTCTCGTTCCCAGTCGGTACGAATTTGATTTTGGCTTGAACTCCCTTTCCCATACCGCCTTGATTTCTCCCTTGAGCGCACCTTTTCCCTTGTTGGAAAGGGTATATACCACTTTGAAGGGCTGATTATAGGGAATATCATAGCTAAAGAAATTCGAATTCTTTTCTTCCTTCTCCAAGAAGATATTCCTCAGTGACGGTAGATTATCGGGTGCCTGTGGTTTTACTTCGTATATCCAGTCCTCAGCTGTTCCTTCCCTGTCATATCCTCTTGCCTTGAACCAAGTCGATTCTCCTTTCCTTTGGAAGAGAGGCACGAGCTGGTATGTACCCGGTGCAGCAGTCACATAGCACTGGATTTTCTTTCCGTCCCAACCATCCACCTTGATGTCAATGGGCTGGAACTTCTCCACTATCTCGTCCGTTCCCGGTCTCATGAAGACGAATCTCAGTTTACCTTCAAACGGTTCCGTTCCCGAATGCGAATAGAACAGCCCGAACGGTTTTCCTTCGTTTTGGTAGCAGTCATAGCCGAACTGGGTATGATTCGTAGAGATTGAGAACATATTTTCCCAATCCGTAAATCCAATTTCCTTCAATACGATGTCATCCGTCTTTCCGAACTGACTCCAGTACTGCACGTCAATGGGCACATCTTCCCTGTTGACTGCCGCATTGTATTCTCCCTTAATCTTGATGGTATAGGTATAAATCATCCCCATTTCCCACCTGTCAGATTCCGGGAATACATATTCCTTCCGCTCCCCGTCCAGACTGAAGGAGAGGGAAATACCATAGTTTGACCCCCATGTAGGGAGAATAGCCTCCGGTATTGTCGGGTGTTCGTCATCGAGCATGAATCCGCCTCCGATAGGGATAGAAATTCTTTCATCGCCCTCAGGACCTGACAAGCCACTTATATAGTCCATTTCAATGACACGCGGTACATTATCCATCGCCATATCCGTAATCACTCCCTCACCGAGATATTCGTCACGCACCACTTTAATACGGACAAGAGAGAGCGCATGCTTCATTTCGGGCTGTGCAGTCGTGAAATCCGAGTTCACGGTACACTGACCATACATCACATCCTCCTGCTTGGATATATCAAAATAGATGAATGGATTCACCGTGCTTATCTCTCCTTTCACATAGGGGTGGTATGCATATACGGTCTGTTCCTTCTTCACCTCGTAGGGCTGTGCAGCAGTCCAGCTCTCGCCGTTGAAGGTGTATTCAAGGTTTGTACCTTCCGTGAACAGCCCCATTCTGTTCCCGGTCTGCCACTGGGTAATCACTCCGCTCCTTGCTTCGACCATGTTCTGAAGTGTCGGGCTGAGCTTCATGCAGATGCTCTCGTCAATGACGGGCTTATCCTCCGGCTTTCCGGTCTGTTCCTGATTCGGTTTCGGTACTTCGGGAATTTCCTCCTTGCTGCATGCAGCCAATGACATCATTGCAG
>NZ_JBKVQF010000052.1:0-1669 GCF_046969025.1 Waltera sp.
CATCATATTGCTGACTGTCTTCTCATACAGCTTGCTCTGTGTCAGAACTCCGATCACAAGAATGTTGTCCTCGATCAGACTGATTGTTCCATGCTTCAACTCACCTGCTGCATAAGCCTCGGAATGAATATAAGAAATCTCTTTCAGTTTCAGACTTCCTTCCAGACACACTGCATAATCAACTCCACGACCTACAAAGAAAACATCATGTGCATTCGCATATTTGGCTGCGAACCACTGGATTCTCTCCTTGTCCTGAAGAATCTTCTCGATCTTGTCCGGAATCGTCTGAAGTTCAGAAATGTAGTAGCTGTACTGCTCGTCTGTGATCAGCCCCTTCACCTTCGCGAACTGAACCGCAATACAATCCAAAGCCACAAGCTGTGCACTGTATCCCTTTGTTGTCGCAACCGAAATCTCCGGTCCTGCCAGTGTATAGAACACCTTGTCCGCCTCACGGGCAATACTGCTTCCAATTACATTTACAACTGCAAGTGTAGCAAGTCCTTTCTCTTTCGCCATACGCATTGCTGCCAATGTATCTGCTGTCTCTCCAGACTGGCTGATCACGATAACCAGACCATCCTTCACAAGCGGCATCTCACGATAACGGAACTCAGATGCAAGCTCTACTCGAACCGGAATCTGAGCCATCTCTTCGATTACATACTGCGCCTCTACTCCGACATGCCATGCAGATCCGCACGCAACAATGTAAATCTGGCTGTACTTCTTGATCTCTTCCTCTGTAAGATCAATATCCGTAAAGTCGATCACTCCGTCTTTCACAACAGAATTCAGTGTGTCACGGATTGCTTTCGGCTGCTCATAGATCTCTTTCATCATAAAATGCTCGAAGCCGGCCTTCTCTGCTGCCTCTGCATCCCATTTGATCTCTGTTGTCTCTTTCTCGATCTCATCACCGTTCAGGTCATAGAAATGAGCCTCGCCCGGAGTAAGTTTCGCAAACTCAAGATTTCCGATATAATATACATTTCTTGTATATTTCAGAATAGCCGGAACATCAGATGCCACATAGGTCTCGCCATCTGCGATACCGATGATCATCGGGCTGTCTTTTCTAGCAACCCAGATCTCTCCAGGATAATCCTTGAACATCAATTCAAGTGCATAAGAACCACGTACACGAACCATTGTCTTTGCGATCGCATCGATCGGTCCTAAATTGTATTTCTTATAATAGTAATCAACCAGCTTAATCACTACTTCTGTATCTGTATCACTGTAGAATGTATAACCATGCTTTAACAGCTTCTCTTTCAGCTCTGTGTAATTCTCAATGATACCATTGTGAACTCCGACCACTTCAGACTCCACGGTACCGGAACCACTTTTCTCACAGTTTCCTGACACATGCGGATGTGCATTCACCTGGCTCGGCTCACCGTGAGTCGCCCAGCGTGTATGACCGATACCACAAGTTCCCTTAAGTGCCTTACCACTGTCAGTCTTCTCTGAAAGATTGCTCAAACGTCCCTTCGCCTTAACAACCTGTGACAGATGCTCTCCGTCACGCACTGCAAGACCGGCTGAATCATATCCTCTGTATTCCAACTTGGACAATCCGTCCAACAGAATCGGAGCTGCCTGATGATTTCCTGTAAATCCTACGATTCCACACATAAATAATTCCTCCTATTAACTATCT
>NZ_JBKVQF010000053.1:0-1642 GCF_046969025.1 Waltera sp.
CAGATAACGGTTATTGTGGATAAATCAGATGATAAAAGAATCCAAAAGGTATCATCAATCATACCTTTTGACCGGAACAACTTATGAGATAAAATAAAAAGGGAGCGGTGACGCTCCCTTTTTCCGACATGGAAGAATAGTTATTTGATGCAGTTCATGGTGGCATTTTCTGCATTTAGCTGTTTTTTGACACGCTGTTTCCAAATCATATAAGTAACAATCAGTAAAATACCGGTTGTCAGCCAGGCAGCAGCATCAGCACTGCATACACCCACGTATCCAAAAGGCTTTGTGGCGATCAGGATAACCGCATAACGGCTGAACAGTTCAAGTACACCGCTGAGCATGGGAACCAGACCACGGTCTAAGCCCTGCAGACCATTACGGTATACAAAGATCCATGCCAGAGGCAGCATAAAAATACTTGCAATGTGCAGATACTGCATTGCTGCGTGCAGTGTCTGTTCAGATGGGTTGTGGATGAACCATCCGACCATCGTAGGTCCGGCAAGGCAGCAGAGCAGTGCGGCGGCTCCGGCTGCAAAGAAACATAAATAAAATGCATCTTTCATACCGCGGAAAATGCGGTCATGTTTTCCAGCACCGAGATTCTGTCCGCAGTAGGTGGCCATGGCTGTACCGAGTGTCGGCATGGTCTGGGTGGCGATGTTGCTGACTTTGGAAGCAGCAGTAAAAGCAGCTACCACGCTGGAACCAAACACGTTGACGGCACTTTGCAGGATCATGGTTCCGATTGCTGTGATGGAATAGTTTAAAGCCATCGGAATTCCCACAGACAGCATCCGGCGGATCTCATGAAAATCACAGTAATAATCTTCGCGTGTGGTCCGCAGGATGTCATGTTTGCGGAACATGACGATGAAACATAAAACTGCGGAAACCGCCTGCGAGATAACGGTGGCATAAGCGGCACCGGCAGTGCCGAGTTTTACCACAACAATAAGGAAGATGTCCAGAAAAATATTGAGACCGCTGGACAGGATCAAAAAATAAAGTGGTGTCCGGCTGTCACCGATCCCACGTAAAATACCGGATGCTACGTTATATGCCATGGTAGCAAAGATACCGGCAAAGATGACCCGGATGTACCGGTTTGCCAGTGTGAGGATATTTTCCGGAGTATTCAGCCACAGAAGCAGCTGGCGGGAAAACGCAACCGTAGGAACGGTCAGAATCATGGAAATTACAACCGTTAAAAGCAGTGAAAGTGCTACGCAATGACGGAGAAGTTTCATGTCTTTGGCACCGAATGCATGGGATACCATGACACCGAATCCCTGAGCAATTCCGTTGGCGAAACCGAGAACCAGAAACATCAGGCAGCCCGTAGAACCAACGGCGGCCAGTGCATCCTCCCCAAGATACTGGCCTACGATCACGGTGTCTACCATGTTGTAGAACTGCTGGAACAGATTTCCAAGCAGAACCGGAAGGGAAAAAAGAAGAATGATCTTCATTGGATTTCCGATCGTCATGTCTTTTCTCATAGTAAAATCTCCTTTACCTCTTATTCATTTGTAATTGTAGTCAAAGAAAGAGACTAACAGTAAGGATAGTCTCTTTTCGTGCGGGCAACAGGACTTGAACCTGCACGGTCTCCCACTAGAACCTAAATCTAGCG